>JANXLV010000211.1 GCA_025355005.1 Myxococcales bacterium
TATCGAGAACCGCTGTGGATTTTCTATCGCGGCTCGGAAGTCGTCGATCGATTGACACAATTGCAGGGTCGGCGAATCGCCATCGGTCCCGACGGAAGCGGGACCCGTGAATTGCCCTGCAACTTCTCCGAGCCAACGGTCTCGAAGCCGATCCCTCTGAATCTGCGAGCCTGGGTGGAAACGCTGCCGCTGCTGCGCTCGAGCAGAACGAACTTGATGCCGCCTTCTTCGTGGCGGGAATTGATGCCGATTATATTCAACGACTTCTGAAGGATCCGGAAATTCGACTGGTAGAATTGACACATGCCGAAGCGTATGAACGCCAGTTCCGCTTTCTGTCGGCACTCACGATTCACGAGGGTCTGCTCGACCTCAAACAAGACATTCCCGCCAAAGACATCGTCTTAATCGCCCCCGCCGCGACGTTAGTGGCACATAAGACATTGCATCCGGCGTTGATCTCACTGTTGCTCAAAGTCGCCACGAAGGTGCATCAAAAGGGTGATTTGCTGTCGCAGCCGGGTGAATTTCCTTCGGCATCGCTAACCGATCTTCCGCTCAGTGCTGATGCCGAACGTTACTTTCGAGCGGGTCCACCCGTCCTGCAACGCTTCTTGCCGTTCTGGCTCGCATCGCTCGTGGATCGGCTGAAAATCTTGGTCATTCCATTGATCATGTTGATGATGCCATTACTGCGAGTGGCACCACCGCTGGTCCGCTGGCAGACCCGTCGCAAGATTTATATGTGGTACACAGAACTTCGCCAGATCGATCAAAAGGCCATCCACGGGATGTCGAGTTCCGAAGCAAAGCAGTCGTTAGAAGGCCTTCAACGTTTGGAACAGCAGATCGCACAGATCGGCGTGCCGCTGAGTTACATGGAGGAATATTATAATCTGAGACTCCATTTGAATCTACGTTGGCTGTGGCCTGCGGTGGCAAGACCGCCGGCGACATCATCGGAGGTGGCGGTGGCGGCGGTGGTGGCGATGGGAGCGACGGCGGCGGCGCGGACGGCGGAGGAGGCAGCCATACGGATGGCGGCGACTCGCCGCTCCCGGAGAAGCACCGCGGCGTCGCGGTCGCGTGTGGCGCGAGCGCCGTGCCTCCGGAGCCGAACGTCGACAAGAACAACTTCGCGCCCAACGCCACCTTCGAGTGCAAGACGAACGAGGAGTGCACGAAGCAAAAGGGCGGGCGGTGCGCGATCATGGAGTGCGGAGGCTTCGGCGGCCCCGCCTGCCAGCCGCAAGGCACGCGCTGCGACTACGACGCGTGCACTAGCGATCTCGACTGCACGAACGGGGGTGTCTGCGACTGCGGCAGCGGCGAGGGCGCCACCAACCGCTGCGTGAAGAGCGACTGCCGGACTGACTCGGAGTGCGGCTCGAGCGGTTACTGCTCGCCGAGCATCGCGACCTGCAGCGCCCAGATCGAGGGCTACCACTGTCACTCGACGGCGGACACCTGCGTCAACGACAGCGACTGCATGCTCAACTTCGGCGCCATGTGTCAGTACACCGGCAATCACTTCGAGTGCGGCGGTGGCGTGTGCGCGGCCGCTGCCGGCGCGATGTGAGCTACATCCGGACGCAGATCATCCCAACGAGCGCGATGTTCGAGCACTTCGGCAGCATGCCCGTGCAACCGGCGGCGTTCATGCACTCGTCCGAGCAGTAGAAGGTCCCGTTCGTGGGGCCTTCGACGCAGAGCGCGCTCGCGCACTCGTTGCCAGTCACGCATTTGTCTATGCCGTTCTTGCCAGTGCCGCGCACCCCCGATGTGACAGAAGCAGCCGGTCGCCTCGTCGCACTCGCAGCGCTCCGCCGTCGGGCAGTCATGGTTGAAGCTGCAGACCTTGTTCGAGCCGGTGGCGCCCTTCGCGGCGTCCGTCGCGCCCGTGCTTCCGTCCGTGGCGCTGCCAGCGGAACCACCACCCGAGCTGCTCTGACCGCACGCGGCCACGAGGGTCGGGAGGAGCAGGAACGACGACCACGCGATCGAGCCGAGGAGCACGGAGCACGAGGGACTGCGCATCCGGTCTTCTTACTGGTAAAGGCTCTACCCGTGAAGCACACTCCCCTGTTCGCTGCGGTTGCCCTGCTTTTCCCTGCGTCCCTCGCCGTGGTCTTCGTGGCCTGCTCGTCGTCTTCCACGAGCACCCCGGTTGGCACCGGCGACGACGCGGGAGACACGGCGACCGACGCGGCCGCCACCATCGTGGACGTGGGCGCTCCCATTCCCATCCCCGATCTCGATGCAGGTCCCGATCTGCTCACCGGCTGCGCGCGCGACCCCGGTCCCATTCCGCCGGCGTTCGCCGCCACGTCGAAGAAGGACCCGCTCGCGGGGGCCTTCACGCTCGAACAGGCCACGGCCGGCTTCCCTGCTGGCACCGGCACGTGGACGGCTGCAATCTACACGGAGCTCAAAGGCATCAAGTGCACGCTTGACGACAAGGCCGCGCCAGTCTCGGTCGCGAACTTCATCGGCCTGGCGCGCGGCACACGTCCTTACAAGCAGAAGACAACCTGGCAGATCGGTCGCTTCTATGACGGGCTCACGTGGCACCGCGTGATACCGGACTTCGTCATCCAGGGCGGCGACCCGCTGGGCGACGGCACCGGCGGACCGGGCTTCGATCTCACGGCCGAGAACCACGTCGCGGAACCGAAGGGCACGCTCGCTATGGCCGCTGGTGCGAAGCCAAGCGGCAGCCAGTTCTACGTCGTGGTCGGCATGGGGCCCTCCGCCGACTACAACGTATTTGGCACCTGCGATACCCCGACCGCGATCGCCGTCGCGAGCGTGCCGCGCGACATCGAGGGCGGAACGGATATGCCGCTCAGCCCTGTCCATATGCTGCGCGTGGAGATCGGTCGCTGCCCTTGAGTTGAGCTGCCTCCGCATATGACATTGCCGACACATACGATGCTGAACGCATGTCATTCCTACGAACGCCAACTACGAACTGCTCGCAATGATTCATTGCGGCGCGGGCGTGGGCCTGGCAAACACTCTAGTTGGGATGCAGGACGAAGAGGCGACATCAACGCTCGGACCACTCCTCGTCGTTGATGACGACGAGAGTATCGTCCGGGTGCTGTGCCGATTGATCGGCAAGGTGTGTCCCGCCGTGGGCGCGACCACGATCGCCGAGGCGAACGGACACATCGAACGCGCGCCGCGCCTTACGGGCCTCATCCTGGACGTCCATCTTCAAGAGGGGTCGGGCTGGGAGGTCCTCGTCACTGCGCGCGCGCGCGATCCATTGCTCCCCGCGATGATGCTCACCGGAATGCGGTGGTCCAGCCTCGTCGAACAGGCAAGGGAGTTCCACGCGATCCCGTACGAGAAGCCGCTGGAGCCGGGCGACGCGGTGCGGTTCGCAGAGACCGCGCAGAGGCTGCAGGAGAACGCACCCGCACGCATGCGCGGAATCCTGGAAGAGCTCACGGAGCGATGCAAGCTCACCACGGAGGAAGCGGGCGCCGTCGAGGAGAGCCTCCTCGTTCGCTCCAGCGCGGGCGGGACGCCCAGCTACGATGGACCAGGGAGCACGCGTGCACCGCACGGCGCGCCGAAGACCATGACCGCACACATTCTCTCGAAGACTGGCGCGAAGTCCCTTCGCGACGTACGCGACTCGCTGCTGCGCTCCTACTTCGCGAGCTGAGACGGAGCGCCAGGAACACACGGAGCAGACAGCTCCGACTTGATGCGCTCTGCTTCCTCGTTCGATACCTGCGTCGGCCTTGCCGTGCCGCCGTCGATCAGGACGCGCCACGCGCCATCGGCATCCTTGACCCACACGGACTGGAAGAGGCCCTTCATATAGCGGGCGCTCGCGGAAGGTCGCGGGTCCTCGATGACGTACGGGCCACGCGACACCGCAGTGCCCGCGCCCTCCGCGACGACGACGGAGGTCGGATGCCAGCGAAGAAGCACGGACTCCCCCGTGAGGAGCGGCCTCCATTCGGCGAGGATTGCTTCGCGACCGCGTGTCACTGACTTCTCGCCTTCCACGAACATGGCCTGTGGATGCACGTGCTCCACGAACGTGCGCTCGTCGTGCGCTGCGACGGATGCGGCGAAAGAAAGCTCACGGTTCCACACGGCGCAGCGTGCGTCCTCGGTGACGCCGGTCTTCGCGGGGCCTCGGGCCACGCTTCCCGTATCCGTCCTCGGGTGCTCCGGCGCTGGCGCGGCCCCGTCACACGCGACGAGCGCGAGCGCGAGTGAAAGGATCGGCCAATGGCGGTCATGTCTCGCGAGGAAGGTCACGCAACGATGATATCAGGCCGCGGCGAGGGCGGGCGGCGCGCGGTGACGACCCGGCAGCGCAAGGCGAAAGAGCTTCTTCACCACGCTCTTGAACTGGCCGAACAGCGAGCCGGTGTTGTAGCGCAGGCCGTACTTCGCGCAGATGACGCGGAGCCTCTTCGCCATGGCCGGATAGCGGTGCGCCGGGATATCCGGGAACATGTGGTGCTCGATCTGATGCGAGAGGTGCCCCGAGAGGAAGTGCGTCACGCGTCCGCCCTCGAAGTTCGCAGAGCCCATGAGCTGCCGCAGATAGAAGTGCGCGGTCGACTCGTTCGTGAGGCACGACGGATCGAACGTCGCGGTCCCATCCGGGAAGTGCCCGCAGAAGATGACCGTGAACGACCACACGTTGCGCACCAGGTTCGCGACCAGGTTGCCGAGGAACACCGCCGGCGCGTGCGGGCCCGCGAACAGCGGGAAGAACACGTAGTCGGGCAGCGCCTGGCGCAAGGCCTTCTTGCCGATCTCGCGCAGCCGGCGCGCTTCGTCCGGATCGCGCTCCGACTTCTTCTGGAAGATGAAGCGACGCACGTCAACGTCATGCAGACCCACGCCCAGCTGGAACGACAGCGCAAGCCACGCAGCGTAGAGCGGCTGTAGCAGATGCCCGGGGTGCCAGGGCTGCTCCTCGGTCACGCGCAGGATCCGGTAGCCCAGGTCGTGGTCCACGCCGCGCACGTTGGTATATGTATGATGCAAGTAATTGTGGGAGTGCCGCCACTGGTCGCTCGGGCAGAGGTGGTCCCACTCGTACGTCTGGGAGTCGAGGTCCTTCGCGCGCGCGAAGTCGTACTGCCCGTGCAGCACGTTGTGCCCAATCTCCATGTTCTCGATGATCTTGGCGAGCGACAGACAAGCCGTTCCCGCCACCCACGCAGGGGGAAAGAACGAGGCGAAGAGCAGCCCGCGGCCCAGCACGGCGAGCGCCCGTTGCGCCGTGATGACCCGGCGGATGTAGCGAACGTCAGCCTCGCCGACGTCCGCCTTGACGGAGAGATGAAGCTCGAGGACCTCGCGGCCGAAGGAGTCGAGCTGTTCGGGGGTGAGATTGTGATCCATGTCTTGCTCCTGGTCAGAGATCGAGCACCACGTTGCCCACTGGTTCATTCACGCAGATGCGCACGTCCACGTTCGCGTCGGTCGATAGCTCGCCGGTGCGAATGTCGCGCGTCACGCCGGACACCTTCCTGCACGTGCACGAGTGGCAGATGCCCATGCGGCACCCACTCCTGGGCGTGAGCCCCGCGTCCTCTGCCATGGCGAGCAGCGTGCGCGAGCCCTTCTGCGTCTTCGCGGCGCGCGCGAACACGACCTGGGGCTCGGTCCCGCCATCATCTCTGGACGTGTGCTCCTCCAGGCTGAAGGCCTCCGTGTGGAGTCGCTCGCTCGCGCCGCGCTCCGCATAGAGGGCGGACATGGCGCCGAGGAGGCCCGGAGGTCCGCACACGAACGTCTCGCGCTCGGCGAAATCCGGCACATGCGCGCTGAGGTCCGCGCGCGCATCGCAACGCCCAAAGGGCGCGCTGACGGCGCTCGGCTCGTCGTCCGTCCACACCAGGATCTCTGCGCCCGAAAAGAGCGCGTGCTCCTGGAGCTCCCTGGCAAAGACCACGTCCGCCGCGGTACGTGCATAATACACAAATGTCGCGCCATGCGCCTGATTGTGCAGCGCAAGCTCGCGGAGCATCGACATGACGGGCGTGATTCCGCTGCCGCCGCTGACGAACAGCGGGCGCGCCGGTAGCGTCTCCGGCAACACGAACGTCCCCTGGGCCTCCGAGATCGTGATGATCGCGCCCGGCTTCTGTCGCCACACGAGCTCGGGCGTCACGACACCACCCGGCCGCGCCTTGATGGTGACCTCGATGGTGCCCTTCTCCTGATGGAGAGCCGGCGCGCTCGCGATGGAGAAGCAGCGCGTGCGGCGAACGCCAAAGACCTCCGCCTCCACCATGAGCCACTGCCCCGCTCGATGCCCGCGAAAGAGTCCATTCGGACGCAGGACCAGCGTGGTGGTGTCGGGGGTCTCGGGCCGGACAGCCACGACCTCCGCAAGGATCTCCCTGCGCGAGAGGAGCGGAAAGACCTCTCGCAGATAGTCCTCTGCGGACTTCGGGTACACGAGCGGCGCGAGCACCGCCTCGATGACGCCGAGCGCGCGCGAGGCCGCGGACGGACGTGTGCGTGTCAGCCTCGACGGGCTTTCGACCTGATGCATGACTTCTCCTCCGGACCCAAGAGGGCCCGTTCAGACGTGGTTTCGCGCCAGGACTCCTTCGGTCCTAGCGCTTCTTGGCGTGCTTCTTCTTGCTGAGCGCGGAGGCCGCGCCCGACTCGTTGGCTTTGCGGACTGCGCGCTCCATCTCCCGCGCGAACATGATCCGCACGGCCTCCAGGCTCACTGGACGTATCTCTTCGTAGGCCACGCTCAGGTCTGGCCCCAGCGCGTCTCCGCGCTTCACGATGAAGTCGGTCAGGTCGGACGCCAGGCGCGAGAGATGCTTCTTCATCACCTCCGCGGCATCACGGCTCACGTCCGTGGGAACGCCCACCTTCTCCATGCGGAGCACCAGCGCGAACAGCTGCGGGCTGTCCACCAGGTATGCGTCGCCGCGACGCTCGATCACCTTGGCGCGCAGGAGCTCCGCTGCAAGACCGGGCCTGTGGCCGGCGAGCTCTTCGGCGAGGTCCGCGTCGCTCAGGATCTTCGGACGATCGCCATCCCATGGCTGGGAGAGGCGCTCGTGCAGCCCGAGCCACTCCTCCACGGAGTACGCGCCCTTCTCGGACTCGGCGAGAACCTCGCGTATCGCCTTGATCTGGAGCCCGCGGTCCTGCAGCTTCGCGATCAGCTCCAGGCGCTCCTTGTGGGCCGTTCCGTAGTACGCGACGCGACCGCGGATGTCCGGCTTGGGGAGCGCCCCTGCGGACTGATAGAAGCGGATCGTGCGGCTGGGCACCCGCGTGAGCGCCGCCAGCTCGTCGATCGTGTAGCTCGCAGTGGAGTCCGCCTCACTCATGACTGTGCTAGTTATAACCGTGACAGTCGGAGCTGTCAACGTTGGCCGGTCTCTTTTCAGTGAAGAAGTGACATGCTCGCCGTCGGGTCCCGCGTGGAGGTGTCGTCTTGCATCTGATCAACTGTGACGAGTGTCAGCGGCATGTGAAGGCGGATGCAAGGGCCCGCGGAGAGCCGTGCCCCTTCTGCGGCGCTGCTGCTTCGGCCGACACGCGCAGCCACGCCTCCTCGTTCGCGCCAGAGGCTCGCGCGCGCGACCGCTCCGTCCTGCTCTTCGGCGCGGCCGCCGTGGCGAGCGCGCTCGCGGTGAGCGCATGCGGAAAAGAGAGCGACGGTCATGGCGGCGGCATGGTGATGCCGTACGGCGCGCCCATCCCGACGACGCCCGACGCGTCGATGCCCGAGCCCCGCGCCTCCGCAACGAACCCGGAGGTCCCGAAGGACGCAGGTGCCTCGCCCATGCCGCTGGCGCCCGCATACGGCGGACCTCCGCCTCCGCCTTCGGGCAAGAAGTAGGCGCTACGGGACCTTCGCTGGCACCGGAAGCGTGAGGCCTCCACGGACCTCGGTCACGATCTGGACGGAGAGCGCGGTGTCCGCCTGCTCGCACGCGCGCGAGACTTCGCCGCTGATCGCGCCCTTGCACTCCTTGCCACGCTTCTTGTACGCGGCGAGGATCTTCGCGTTCTTGAGCAACGCATCCCTGGTCGGTGGCTCGTAGAGGCGGAACGGCATCGGCGCGCCCTTGGGCTGCGGTGGGCGCCTCTCCGTGAGCTCACCGTCTTCGAGTGAGTAGCAGTTTCCATCCCATCGCAGCACGAGCCAGCCTGCGGCACCGGAGCCGACCACCATGCCAGAAGCGGGCGTCGCGCGACGATGCAGCGCGAGCACCTCCTCGTCGAACGCGAGGCGCGCACGTGCGCTCGCGCCGCCGTCTGCGTTCCATGCCTCCACGTCGCCCTTCAGGTACATCCGCGTGAAAGGCGACTCCTTCGCGAACATCGTGAGCGCGACGTCGAAGAACGGCGCGTTGCAGAGCCGCTTCACGAAGGCGGGCTCGGGCACGCATGGGGCAGCGCTGCCAGCGCACGTCTTCGGAAGGCCCGCTGACTTCGGCACCTCCTCCTTGGCCCCCTCCGCGACGGACGGAGCGCCGGCGTCCGCGTTCGCGTCGGAAGCTGCGCTGTCCGTATGCGCGGGCTCCTTCGCCGTGGCCTTGCCGCCGCACGAAGAGAGCAGCAGGAGGACGATGATAGAGCGCGTCATGCCTTCGCCTCATCATCGCCGCCTTCGGTGTCGTCGTCCAGATGTCGCTCGATGCGCCGGTCCATCAGCGCGTGAGCTGTCGGTACTCGGCGACCAGGGCGGCCGTGTTCGCGTTGGGCGCGGTCTGCGTCATGAAGCTAGTCGAGGGACCGACCGCGTTCTTCACGGATTTGATCCGCGTCCCGGACTCGTCGACGCGCGACGCGAACGCATCATGCACCGCTGCGAAGTCCTTCATCCCCGTCGCAGTGACCAGCGCAGCCTGCTCGTCAGCCGGCAGCTGCTTCGCGTAGAGGGCCTGGAAGTAGTCCCACGCTCCCGCGAACTCGACCTTCGCGATCATCAGGATGTCCATGCCGGCGATGAACGACTGCGCCATCAGGCGGCGCTTCTCCGTGAGCGAGAGGTTCTTCGTGCGACCCCAGGTCCAGAACGCGTCGCTCACGGTCACGCCCTTGAGGCCCATGCCGTGCACGGCGGTCGCGTGGCCCTGCGCATCCAGTCCGAAGGCCGCACCGTCGCTGCCGCTGTCACCGCGGAGCACGCCCTCGAGGATGACCGGAGACAGCGTGGCCGGAGTGCTCGAGCCGTCGAGGATCTTGTAGCTCGCATGGCTGACCATGGTGCCGAAGTTCGGCCACGTGCCCGCGGCGTTCACGGAAGCCGTGGCGGAGCGATACGGCGACAGCTCGCGCTCCACGGCGTCCTTCGTGACGGAGTACGTGTGCACGCTCGGGTCCACGTCCGTGTTGCCGCTCGCGTTGCCCAGACCGGGGAAGTGCTTCGTGATGAAGACCACGTGCTTCTCTTCGCCGTACGCCTTGGTCATCGCCGTGATGCAAGAGGTGACGATCTCAGGCGTGGCATCGATGGCGCGCGTGCGGAACATGCCGGGCGTGCCCGAGTGCTGCGTGTAGAGGTCCGACACCGTACCGAGCGCCATGTTCATGCCGATGGCGGACATCTCGCGCGCGGTGATGCGCGCATGCAGCTCGCACACGCGCGGGCTCTTGTTCTTGGCGACAGCACGACCAAGCGAGGCGCCGTCGACGAGATCCGTGAAGCCCTCGAGGGACTTGAAGCGCTGCGTGCCGTGCTCTTCCTGGTCGGCCGCGTAGAACACCTCGGGCGTGCCGGAGTCATGCGCGCTGCGCGAGTACGCGGACACCATCTGTCGCGCGGTGGTACCCGGCGCGTTGGTCGGGTTCCACAGGATCACCGCGCCGAGGTTCTTGTGCTTGATCATGTCGTGCACGTCCGAGTAGCCGGAGGGCACGACACCGAAGTGCTCGATCATGAAGAACTGGCCGATCGCCGTGTTCGGCGTTCCCGAGAAGAGCGCTTGCTCTTGCGACTCGTCCACGCTGCCTTCATCGGGCGTCGAGCTGCACGCCGCGAGGGAGAGGACGGCGAGAGAGAGGAAGAGAGCGCGACCGTGGGACGCGAGAGGAGCGAGGCGCATGGGCACTATGTAGCAGGATGTGTGCCGATGTGAATGTTAGCTATTTCGAAGGGTTGGCGACGTGATGAACCACCAGAGTGGTTTTTTTGATGGACGGCGGATCCACCGGAGTGGGCTTGTCGCTCGTCGGGGTGACAGGGGCCGATTTCGAGATCGGCGGGGTGCTCTCGCGACACTTTGGGGACGATGCGATTCGTATTTGATGACTTCACCCTGGATACCAATGTGTTCGAGCTTCGACGCGCGGGGGTCTTGCGCCCTCTGCAGCCGAAGCCGCTCGACCTGCTTCGCTATCTCATCGAGAACCGCGACCGCGTGGTCCTGAAGCGAGAGCTCCTGTCCCACCTCTGGGCGGACGTACGCGTGACCGAGAACGCGCTGGCGCAGGCGGTGGCGTGCGTGCGAGAGGCGCTGGCTGATGCATCTGCGGCAGCCGTCGTGGGCATGCGCGGACGCGGCTACCGCTTCGTGCTCCCCGTGACGGAGGTTCTGGACGAGCCCAGGCGCACGCCCGAGCGCGGCAAGAGCGGCTTCGTCGCGGCGCCCGGCATGGCGCTCGACCTGGACGTCGCGCTGCACGCGAAGGACACCGTGGGTGTTCGCACGGTGACGACGCACGCGCGTGCGTGCGGACCGCTCGGCAGCTTTCGCGCGTTGCTCACCGCGCACGCGGACGCGTTTCCGGAGGACACGGTCGACGGTCTCCCGCTCTGTCATGCGCTGATCTCCGCCGAGACGGAGCTCGCGCTCGCGGAGCTCGTCACTGCGTTCATGGAGGACGAGACCCGTCAGGCCACCGTGATGATCCTCGAGGGGCTCGAGCACGCGGACGTGTCATCGCTGCTCTTGTTCTGCCATCTGGTGGAGCGGCCGCGGGGCGCGGTCACGCTCGTGGGCACGAGCGACCTCGGCGTGCTGCGTCCCGACGGCGTGGTCGCGCGACTGCTCTCTCCGCATGTGGAGGTCGAAGAAGGTCGCGAGCAACGATGGTCGGAGACGGCGCCGACATCACGCATGGGCGTTCGCCACGACAAGCTCAGCGACAACGATGGTGGCGAGCTCACTTCGGCACTCGCGCGATGATGCCGAGCGCTGAGTCCGAGTAGAACGCGTAGGTGGCGTCGGCGACGATGCGCCCGCCGGCGGACAGGCCGGTCGCGATGATGGTTACCGCGCCGCCGATCTTCGGCACCTTGCGCACGTCGTTCTGGGTGGTGAAGTAGACCGTGTCCGTGTCGATCGCGACGCCGACCGCGCCCGTGAGCCCGGGAACAAGCGCGAGTGTCGTCTGGTCCACCAGCGAGACGCGCACGACCTGCCCGCCGGTGGCGACGAACGCATAGTCGGCGTCGATGACCACGTCGACCGGCTGCTTGCCGATCACGACAGGCGTGGTCGTGGCGCCGACGGCATCCACGATGCCCAGCGCGCTGCCGCCGAGATCCGCCGCGTACACGAACGAGTTGTCCGTGGTCACGGCTACGCCGAAGACGTGAACCAGGAGATTGGTGGACTCTGCACCGAAGCTCATGGTCCCGGTCTTTCCGAAGTAGCGCACCTCCGTGCCGCTCGCCGCATAGATGGTGTTCGCGCTCAGCGCGATGCCCTGGATATCCATCGGCGCGGGCATGCGGCCGGTGAGCACCACGCCGGTGCCATCCACCTTGGACGCGCGCCAGACCTTCTCCGCGCCGTCCTCGGCCGCGTCGTTCCAGTACACCGTGGTCGCGTCGACCGCGATCCCGCGCGGGAACCCGTCGTCCATGGCGAGCGTGACCGTCGCGCCCCCAGCCTTCGGGACCTTCGACACCGGATTGGGATCGCCCACGGTGCCGAGATGTCCCATCTCCGTGAAGAACACGTCGGGTCCATCCGCGGCGAGATACAGCGGGGTTTTCAGGTTCTTTGCGAGTACGAGCGGTAGACAGATGTTCGACATGCACGGGTTGCCATGGCAATCGATCGCGCACGCGGGACCGTCGACGTTTGCATCGGAGCCGCCTTCGACCAGGCCATCGAACGAAGCATCGTGCGCATCGGATGAGCCCGATGAGTCACCCACGACCGCTCCATCATCATGGCCGCTCGCGCCTTCGGGCGAGCCGTCCTGGCCGTCCTGTCCGGTGTCCACTGGTTGTGTGAGGTCGCCCAGGCGCACGTCGGAAGTGCACGCGAAGAGCCATACGACCGAGAGCGGCGCGGCGAGCAGCGCGGCGCGGAGCGCGTGCACCGTCTTCTCGTTTCGCCTCATGGCTTCTTGGGCTCAGCGATCAGAGCACGCATGCGCTCGTCGTACGTGCTCCCCGGGTTCCGGGCGAGGAAGCTCCGAGCGAGCGCGCGCGCACCGGCGGTGTCGCCCTCTGCAGAGAGCGCCTCTATGCGGACGAGCGTCGCCTCCTGGCCCAGGATCTTCGGCGACGGCGCGGCGTCGTACTTGTCGAGCTCCGCGAGCGCGGCACGCGGCTCACCACGCCCGATCGCGCTGCGTGCGCGGTCCAGGATCGCGGTCTCTTCGGCGAGGCCAAGCGGCGCGCGCGCGACCGGCTTTGCCGTGTCCACCTTCGGCCCGGTGCTGCTCGCGACTGCGGTCTCCAGCGTGGAGGCGGAGGGAGCCGGAACATTCGCGGGCAGCGCGCTCTCTTTCTGGACGGATACCGCGGGGCCAATCGCCGGAGGCGCAGCCTGCGTGGTGGCGGGTGTTGCGGAGGGCGTTGGTGGCGCCGTCTCTCCCCCGCCCTTCGAATAGAGACCGATCGCAAGCGCGCCCACGGCGAGCCCGATGATGACGACCCACTTCAGCGTGGCACCGCCACCCGCCGCGACCTCTGCGCCCGCGCCCGTTGCAGGTGCGTTCTTCGGTGGCTCCGCGGGAGTGGTCAACGGCACCGGGTCTGGTGAGAGCGCGGCCAGAGTGAGCGCGCGACGCCCTGCATCCGGCACGTCGTCCGTGGCGGACGCGAGCATCTCGCGAAGGAAACCGTCCTCTGCGCCGTCATCGACCAGTCGTTCGAGGTCGCTCATCATGCTCCCCCCTTTCGCGGGCTGGTTCTCTTTGCCTGCAGTCGCTTCGCTGCCTCTCGCACGTCCTCGCGCGCGCGACGCAGCCGCGACGCACACGTTCCGCTCGGCACATCGAGGAGCGCGGCGATCTCCGGGATGGAGAGCCCCTCGAGCTCGAAGAGGACGAAGACCTCGCGGCTCTCGTCGGGCAGCTCCGCGAGCAGGAGGTCGAGCATGGCGCGCACTTGCTTGCGCGACGCGAGCTCCTCCGGACCAGGCGAAGCATCCGCGAGTCCAAGCACGGCGTCCTCGTCCCCGCGCTCGCGACGGTCACGTCTGCGCGACTCCATCGCGACGAGCGCCGCGGCCCTGTACAGGAACGCCTTCTCGCGCCCGACCTCGATGCTCGCGAGCCGCTTTCCCGCCACCACGAACACCTGCTGTGTGGCGTCGTCCGCGGCGGCAGCGGTAAGCCCGAGCCGACGGAGCGTGCGCCACACGAAGTCGTAATTGACCTCTGCGATCTCACGAAGCCGCGCGCGCTCCTCTCGTGTGGAAGGCGCCTCGGACGCATCCGGCGGCTCCGCGTGCGGTCCACCAGAGCTCGGCGAGCGCTCCTCTGTGCGTGCCTCGGTGGAGAGCATGGGCCCTTCTCCATGTTTCGGGGCCTCTTCTTCGATCACGAAATCGGCTGCCTTTCACGAAAAGACGTGGACCCCCAGAAAGAGGCCACCGAAGACCCCCAGTGAGGGTAGCTCGTACAGCGTCACGCCGGGAGTGGAACCCGCGCCTGCTGCATAGAACCGCTGCCGGACAAGCGGCGCAGACAGGCCGACATCGCCCCCCAAGAAGAACCTGCTCGTTATCGCCCACTCGGCGCTGAGGCTGCCACCGAGCGCGATGGACACGCGCGAGTCCTTCTGCGCATTCGCGAGCCCGTCGGCGTGTGCCGTGAGCAGCCCCCCATCGAGCACACCACACGACGCCAGCGCGAGCTTGCCTCGCACGACGCGAAACGGACACGCCGAGAAACGAACGCCCGTCCAGCCGAGCGAAGCGGACGCGGTGCCCGAGCTCGTGACGGTCTTCGTGCTCTGACCGAAGGTACCGATCACCTCGAGGCGCGCCGCTGGCGAAAGGAGCGACGGACGCACCCACACGGCCTCGATCATCCCGCCCAGCTCCGGTGCGACGTTTGGCAGGGGCGCGGAGCGGGCACCACCGCGGGCGGCGGCGGAGACGGCGAAGGTCGAAGAGGGCTGCGGTGGAGCGATCCGCACGATGGGGGGAGGCGGAGGTGCTGGCGGAGGCGGAGGTTCCGGCGGCGGGTCGGGCGGAGGTTGCGGGTCGGGCGGAGGTTGCGGCTCCGGTGGAGGATCGGGCGGCGGAGCAGGCTGGGGTGTCAGATCTGGGGCTGGCTTGGTGGACGCATGGGGATCGATCGCCAATGCCGCCACCAGTGCCAGCGCGGACACGACCTCTGCGCACGACTGCCCAACTACCTCTCTCGTCGCGCTCTTGCCGTCCGCGCTCAGCGTCAGTGTCCCGCGCACCCGCGCAGGTGCTCGTTTGGGACCGTCGTGACGACCCACAGCGACGTGCAGGAGGCGACGCTCTCCACTCTGCACCACCACGATCTTGGAGGTGCGCGCCGTCAGCTCCGTCACGAAGCGCGTCTCGTCGGGACAGGCCTTCTCGCTGACCACGTACTCCACGCGCACGGGTTCACGCTCCTCTTCGGCTGCCGCGGGGCGCGCATAGACGCAGATCCCGATGAGCACGACCGAGAGGCGGGGGACCAACGCGCGCACGTGATTCAGTGGATGCAGGCGTAGGCCTTGTTCGCCGGGACGCAGGCGTACACGAGCTGCCCGGAGCCGTCCGTGAGTCCGGAGCTCGTGCAGCAGTTGGTCTTGCAGTCGATGCTGGTGTTGCACTTCGTGAAGCACGCCCTCTCTCCGGAGGCGGTGTCCTGCGCGCACACGTCGCCCGTGCAGCATTCCGACTGGTCCTTGCACGGCTGCACGCCGTCACGCTCCTTCGTGCAGTTCAGCGGGCAGCCCTTCGCGGGGCAGCACATCTGCACGCTCTTCAGCTTGGTACACGTGGGGCCAGCGGCGACGCTCGTGTCGAGGCACTCCGAGTCGCCAGCGCACGTCTTGGTGCAGAACCCCTGATCGCACGTCGTCGATGCGCCGCAGTCACTCACGGAGTCGCAGAGAGCGCCAGGAGAGCTCCCGACCTTCTTCGAGCAGGCGACTGCGCAGATGACGAGGAACGCAGCAAGAACTGCGGCGGTTCGCTGCTTGGGCATTCCCGCAGGATACCTTATTCGTGCGCCGCTGGAGCTTCCTCGAGCGCGGTACTGCGCCCCTGCCTTCCAGGCGAAGGCGTGGAATCAATTTCACTGAACCACCAGCGCTAGAACTGCGGCGCGGACTCCACGGATTTCGGTGCGGGGATGCCCAGGAGGTCCGCTGCGTTCCGCGCGAAGGCGCGATACGTGAGCGGAGCGTCCACGACACGCCCGTGTGATGGCGCGTGACCCGGTCGCACGAACAACGGCACTGCGCGATCGAACACCATGTCCGTCCCGTGGCTCGTTCCTTTGCCGATCGCGTAGTTCGGATCGAAGAAGCTTCCGGGCTTGGTCAGGACGTAGAGCTCGCCGCCGGCATCCTTCGCATGCGCGCGACACAAGAGCGCATCCTGGCTCTCGATCTCGTCGGGCGGGCATGCGTCCGGGAACTCCTCCGACGAGAGCACCCTGGCCACACCGGGATGCAAGAGCAGCGCGGCCTTCACCGCAGCGAGCATCTCCTTCTTCCGCGCGGGCGGGAGCTTCTTTGCAGCTTCGGTGAGCCACACGTACGGATCGGCGATGCCTGCTACCCAGCGCCCCTTGCCCAGCGTCTTCACGGCAACGGCGTCGAGCTCTTCGCCCAGCGGCTCCAAAAGCAGACGCTCGCCCTTCTCGCACGGACGCTTCCAGCGATCCACGTAGCCCGGCGCGCAGTACGGACGGAGCGCCGTGTTGCCCGCCGTCTCCGGCATGGGCGCGGTGCCGTGGTCGGCCGAGAGCACTGCGCCCCAACCTCCCGGGCCGAAGCGTCTGTCGAGCGCGGTGAAGAACGCGGCGAGCTCCTGGTCCAGACGATCGAGCTCGTCCCACGCTTCCATGGAGTCCGGCCCGAACACGTGACTGATGTAGTCGTTCGACGAGAGCGAGATGGCGACCAGCGTCGGGTGGTAGCCCGCGGCGCGCTCATCCATCGCACGCAGCGCCATGGAGAGCAGCACACGATCGGCGAACGGCGTCATCCTGAACGCCTTCGTGGGCGACGACGCTGCGCCGAGGTCGTGCGGGTAGGTCGCCTTGAGCCCCACGTAGTCGCCCTCGCCGTCCTGCCCGTCGGCGGAGGCGGTGTGGCTCTTGACCCAGTCCGGCCGCAACGGCGCGTCCCACGATCGTGCGGCGTACGGCTCGTGATCTTCCTTCCACGCGGAGGCGAGCCACGGCGGCGGAGTGCGTGTGAACGCGGTCGACGTGATGAAGTTTCCCTTCGTGTGGTCATACCAGACCACGTCGGTGGGCGTGCGCCCGCCGCCGAAGATGGCGCCGCGATCCTTCAGCGACAGGCTGATGATCACGGCGTCGGGCTTCGCTGCGCGCAGGCTGTCCGCGAGCGTGGGGACGCGCAGCGCCGCGATCGAGGAGTTCGTGTCGCCCTCGCGCGGGCCCTGCGTGCCGACCGCGATCGCCTTCGGATCGCGGAGCGATGACACGCGCGCCAGCGCCTCGTCGATGCGCTCGTTGGACACGATGCCGTTCTGATGCGGCGTCACACCCGTGTAGAGCGCGGCGTGCCCGGGTGCGGTGTCGGTGACGGCATGCGCGAAACGCATCTCGCGTACGTAGGTGCCCTCGCGCGCGAGCCTGGCAAAGCCGCCGTCCGGCCGCAGTGTCGACAGGCGGTCGGACATCACCCACGCTGCGAGCTGATCGATGACGATCGTGACGACCACCGGAAAAGGCGCCTGAGCGTCGGGCGGCGCCATGGGACCACGATACGCCATGGCCGTGCTCGCCGTGGCAGCGTCCGCCTTCACCGCGGCGCCCTCCGCTACCCCCTGACGCACCAAAGCGTCAGGCTGTGGGGTGCTGTCCTTGCATGCTTGTATACTGCACGCAAAAACGACGACGAGCGCCGCGGCCGCCCTCACGCGATCACTTGGCGGGAGCCGCAGCAGCGCCGGTGCAGACCTTCGGCTTGCCTTCGACCTTGTAGGTGACGCCGGTCTCCGTCTTCTTGTACTTCACGAGGGCGCTCGTGCCCGAGGCCTTGCCCGCGTCGCAGGTACCGTTCGAGATCTCGCCGAAGTCGTTCAGCTGCTCGAACTTACCGTCCTCGGTGTCGACCAGGCGCGCCTTCACGGACGGACCTGCGACGTTGAGCACGAAGATCTCCAGGTCACCGTCCAGGTCGAGATCCTTCACGGAGATGATGTCGTTCTCCGGGACGGGCGCGTTGACCTTCACCTTCGTGCCCTCGGTCACGATGAGGTTGTGCGTCGGCGGGAGCTTCGCATCGCACGGCGTGATGTTGACCAGGTAGAGGGTCTCCTTCGCCTTCGCCGTGGTGAACGAGCCGTCATAGCCGCCGTCGACCTCGATGAGCGCATCACCCTTGCCAGTGCACTCCTTCTTGGTCTTGCGGAAGGTCTTGAAGCCGGAGTTTACCTGCTTGCCGTAGGTGTCGGGCTTTGCGACGGGCGCCATCGGCGGGATCGCCTCGAGGTCGACCAGGAGCAGCCAGCCCTCTTCCTTGGGCGGCGTGGCCGCGCCCGCGTCATCAGTCATGGCCATGGGGGCGCCTGCATCGCCGAGGGTGACCGCGCCAGCGTCGGGCATGTCCGCGGGCGGCGGCGGCTTCGGCGGAGTGCCGGGCCCGCAGGCGGCGAGGGTCGCGAGGAGTGCAGCAGTGAATGCGGTGGTTGCCCTGGTCATGGCCGAGAAACTTACTCGAACCAGGGGCCGTCGCGGGATGGAAAAAATGAGGCTCGAAGCGAACCCAGGGGGTCCGCTAGCCACCAAACGAGAGGAGCCGAAGCAGCTCGTCGCTCGACAGCTCTTTTGGCGCGCTTTTTCCGCTCAAGATCGCGTCGGCCAGGCTGCGTTTCTCGGCGTGCATCTTCAGCACGGCCTCCTCGATCGTGCCCTTCGTGATGAGGCGCACCACCGTGACGGGCTCGGTCTGCCCCATGCGATGCGCGCGCGACGTTGCCTGCTCCTCGGCGGCGGGATTCCACCAGGGGTCCACATGAATGACATGGCTCGCGCGCGTGAGGTTCAGGCCCACGCCGCCTGCCATGAGTGATGCGCAAAGCGCCGCGTGCGACCCGCTCTGGAACTTGTCGACGATCTCCTGACGCGCGTCTTGCCGCGTCTCGCCGGTGAGCACGAGCGGCTCGATGCCTGCCTCACGAAGCGCGCGCGCGATGAGCTTCACCAGCTCCGCGAACTGGCTGTACACGAGCACGTGCGCGCCCTCGTCCTTGATCTGCGAGACCAGCTCGACGACGCGCGTGACCTTCGTGGTTGCGCCGTCGTAGGAGGCGTCCACGAGGCGCGGATCGCACGCCAGCTGACGGAGCCGAGTGAGCGCGGCGAAGAGCGCGATGCGAAGCTCCGCGTCCTTGGGCTGGCCCCGCTCCTTGTGCTTCTTGCCGAAGGAGAGCAACGCGGCCTCGCGCAGGGCACGGTACCGCTTCCCCTCCTCTTCCGAGAAGGACAGCGTCTCCACGATCTCCTCGCGTGGCGGGAGCTCTGCGAGCACCGACGCGCGCGTGCGCCGCAACAGGAACGGAGAGAGTAGCCGACCCAGCGCGAGCAGCCGCTCCTTGTCACCCTCGACCTCGATCGGGCGGCGGAAGCGCTCGCGGAACATCTGCTCACTGCCGAACACGCCTGGGAGCGTGACATCGACGAGGCTGTACAGCTCGCCCAGGTGATTCTCCAGCGGGGTCCCCGTGAGCGCGATCGTGAAGTCGCGCGTGAGAGCACGAACGGCGGCAGTTCGCGCCGCGGACACGTTCTTCACGTAGTGCGCCTCGTCCAGGACCACGGTGGCGAAGTGCGTCTTCTCCAGCTCCTTGCGGCGCCGCGCGAGCAGGCCATACGACGTGACCCACACGTCGGCCGGCGGGTCCTTCGGCGAAGGCTCCGTGCCCGTGTCCTCGTACATGGAGCGCACGCGGAGGCTGGGCGAGAAGCGTGCGAGCTCACGCTCCCAGTTCGACACGACGGACGCGGGCGCCACCACGAGCGCCGGGCCAAGAGAGCGCCGCGACTGCAAAACAGATGCAGTCTGCACGGTTTTTCCGAGACCCATGTCGTCTGCGAGGATGCCGCCGCTCGCCCATGACGCCAGGCGAAGCAAGAACTCGACGCCCTCTTCCTGGTAGCGGCGCAGCGTGCCCTGCTCCAGGGCCGGCGCCTCCTTTATCTTGGTCGCGTTCTCCTTGTGGCGCGTGACGATCTCCGCGACGTCCACGCCCTTGCGATCCGCGAACGTCTGACCCGCCGCGGCGACGACCAGGGCGAGCGCCTGATGCACGCGCGCGCTGGCCTCTTCTTCGCCGGAAGGGACCGCCACGGACGCAAGTGGAAGCAGCTTCCTCCGAACCTCCTCCGTGAGCTCCAGGAAGCCCGCCTCGCCCGCGCGCACGTAGCGCTTGGCCTTGCGCAGCGCCTCGAGCACTTCACCCAGCGACACCTTCGCGTCACCGAGCTCGATCTCACCCGACACGAAAAGATACGCCCCGGCGCGGCGCACGGAGAACGTGCTCTTCGCGGAGTCGAATGGGACCGCGTTCGGCGCGCGGCCCGCGCGGACCTCGATGCGAAGACGTGGCGCGGCCTGTGGGTCGGAAGCGACCGCGCCCTCGGGGCGGACCAGATCGCCGGCATCCTCCGCCGCGCGCTGGTTCTTCGTGATGAGCTCGGCGAGGGCGAGCGCCTCCTCGACCGACTGCGTCCCCGCGATGTTGTCGTGCCATTCCAGCGTGAGCGGCAGGGCCGCGCGCGCGGCGTCGACGACGGCGGCCTCCTTCGAGAGGTCGCGCTCCACGAATGCGCGCTCGCCCGTGTCGACCATGAACGAGAAGAGCTCCGGTCCGCGGCCCGGCGTGAGCAGCGGCGCGGACGGATGCGCGGAGTACATCGCGCGGACGAGCGCGGAGCCGTCGGGGCGCCACTCCACGCGAAGCCCGATCGCGGGGTCGGGATGGAGCTCGGAGCCGAGCGCCGCACGCGGGAACTGCGCGAGCCCGGCGTTCATGAGCGCGCCCGTCTGCGCGAGCACCTCCGTCACGGCCTCCTTCGGGAAGATCAGCGGACGGTCTGCCAAGAATGCGCGAACCCACGGCCGCAGCGGGCGCGGGATGGCGTAGCTGCGCACGACCAGGGTGTCGCCAAGGTCCTCGCGCTCATCGATGCTCGCGACGAAGCCCTCGCGCTTGTCCACGCAGAGCTCGAGCTCCTCGCGTCCTAGCGCCTCGCCGCCCGCGCAGAGCTCCGCTTGCACGCCGCCGTCGCCAACGGCCACGAAGCGCAGCGTCACCTCCCCGATCTCGATCTTCACGGCAGAGGGGGTTGCCTCGGGGTCCTTCTTCGCGACCCGGCGGGTGACGCGCGCGTGTCCTTCCAGGAGCCGCAGAAGCTCGTGGCCGTGGACCGTGGCGGGGTCGACCTCCACTTCCTTCTCTTCCACGTCGGACAGCGCGGTGCGCGCGATCTGGCGCTCGAGCTCCGTGGCCATGGGCGCATCCAGCACCTCGGCGAAGGTGGCACGACGCGCGCGCTCGCCTTTCTTCTTCTGTTCGATCGCGGAGACGCCGAGCGACACCTTGGTCTTGCTCCAGGTGTCGAGCGAAAACGCGAACACGGGCGCGACGTCATCCGCCGCTGTGACCTCCGCATCCTTCCCGCGCGAGAGCGACTTGAGGACGCGCGCCCATTCGGGCTCACCGAGCTGCGCGGCCAGCTGCTGCGTCGCCGGATCCCGGCGCTCGTGCAGGGTGATGAGAAGCGCGCGCAACGCGAACGCCGTCCACGCGCAGTCCGCCATACCCCACGGCTGACGCGACACCTTGGGTACGCCGATGGTCAGGCGGCCCACGGCGATCGATAGCGACGTGACACGCGGCATCGCGCGCTCGCGGAGCACCAGCGTGTCCCTCTGCGCATCCAGGCGGAGGTCGAAGCCAGCGTGACGCGCGTCCAGCGGGCCCGGCAGTGCGTCGGTCAGCGTGATGCGGTCGCGCCGCTCCAGGTAGTCCTTCGCGAGCGCTGCGTAGAGCGAGCCGTACTCCGTGTCGTCGTACGAAAGCGGCGGCGGCTCCCACGTGCGCAGCGCCTCCATGACCTCCGACACCTTCGGCCCGGCGGCCCGCAACGCAGCCGACACCGCCGGCGCGCGCCGGACAATGACCTCGAGCGAGTGCCACTCCACCTCCGGGATCGGGACGGGTCGCTCCGCGTAGAGCGCCACGCGCGACATCGTGCTCGCACCGCCGGCGCGCGGGGAGAACGGTCGCGGAACGTCGTCCTCGGGATCGGGACCCAGCGAGAGCGCCACGGCCACAGCGTGCTTGCACCCACCGAACTGGCCCCAGGCAGGACACGTGCAGAATGCATGTACTTGGCGCGTGCGATCCAGGTGAATTTCCACGTCGTACGGGCTCTGGCCGATCACGCGCGCCGACACGCCGTCGCCCTGTCCCGATGGCGTAACGGCGCGGACCCGACCCTCGCGGACGTAGGTGCGGGCGCGGAGCAGGGTGTCGCGTTGCTGGCCGTCGGCCCACTTGAGCAGCGCGGCCGTCGTATCGGGTGTTGGCATTGAAGACAGGGACAAGGCGGGGACACTAGCACCACCAGCGCAGAACCATTGCAACCTGCGCTTGCCACGATGCGCGCATGCACCTATACGCACTGCCGATGGCCCAGGAGAACGTCGTCCAGCTCGCGGCTCTGCGCTCCGTGAACACCAAGCTCGGCCTGCGCGTCGTGATGGGCGTGAGCGTCGCCGCGCTCGCGCTGCTCGTGTTCGTCATCTACGGGCATGGTCACGCAGAAGCCGCGCCCGCGTGGGTGGGCTACCTCCCGGCGATCAATGCCGCGCTCAATGCGACCAGCGCCACGTTCCTGGTCAAGGGCGGCCTCGCGATTCGCCGCCGCGCCCTCGCGGAGCACGCCAGGCACATGCTGCGTGCGCTCGCGTCGTCAGCGCTCTTCCTGGTCTCCTACCTGGTCTATCACTGGGCGCACGGCGACTCGAAGTTCATGGGCCACGGCGCGATCCGCCCCGTCTACTTCATCATTCTCATCTCGCACGTGCTGCTCTCCGCGGTGGTGCTGCCGCTCATCTTCACGAGCTTCTTCATGTCGCTCTCGGGCCGCTTCCCCGCGCACAAGAAGGTGTCGCGCTACACGTTCCCGCTGTGGCTCTACGTCTCGGTGACGGGCGTGCTCGTGTTCCTGCTGCTCCGCACGTACGGCTGACCGCCAGTCAGGTCCACATCGACGGATTCCTCACTCCAGAGCCACCGACTTGGGTGGCGGCGGGGCCGCTATGTCGTCTGCGGTGCCTAGCTTGCGATCGGGGCCAGGGCTCAGCACGGTGATCTCTCCGTCTTCCGCGCAGACGATGCGATACGGCTCGTCCCATGCGTCCGTCGTCTTCGACGCGCGATCGAGCACCTGACTCGCGCGCATCGCCTCGATGGTCGGACAATCTGCCGACGCCACCTGGATGCGATGCCCCACCGCCACGCCACGCAGCGCGATGGCGTTCTGTTGCGTCGTCTTGATACGCGCTCGCTCCCACGCTGGCAGCACGCCGAACGCGACGGCGCCCGCGATGAGCGCCATGATGCCGATCACCACCAGTATCTCCACGAGCGTGACGCCACGCGCCCGAGCCCGCCTTGCCGCGTTCTTCATTGAAACCTCCGCAGGCGTCATCAAGCGACGACCATGCCATGCGAAATACGCGACAAAACAAGCCGCCATCGTGCCGCAAGTGACAGACGGTCTCACGAAAGGAGCCCGCCCTGCCAACCTGGCAACCTCGACCTCGACTCGACCTCAGAACTTCGTGAAGAACTCCGACAGGTCGGTTGCCTTCTGGGCGTCGCGGAGGAGCGGCACTCCGAAGATTTCTTCCACGGTTCGCAGCGTCGAGCTGTGCGTGAAGACCGTGCTGCTCGAGAAGCCGGGCTTGGCCAGCGGCGAGAGGACAATCATGCCGATCGGGCCATCCGTGGAGGGGCCGCCGCCGAATGAGCTGTCGCCCTCGTCCCAGATGATGAAGAGCGCGCCGTCGTTCTTGTACGCGGCGGAGCCCATGATCGCGGGGACGGCGGTGGAGAGCCACGTGTCGCCCAGCTTCACGTTGTTCGCAGTCACGTCGCACTTGCCGGTGATCTGGCCGTGCATGTCGTCGCAGAGGTCCGGCGTGATGAAGTTGTACTGCGCCGTCTTGCCCGCGAGATCCGTGGCGAGCTCGGTGTACGGGCGGATGTGATCGATACACGTCTGCGACGTCTTGTTGTTTGTCCCCGTGATGTCATCGAAGAAGAGCATGGGCGTATGCTTCGGAGAGAACGCCAGCGCGGTCGACGAGTCCACGAGCGGGCACGCCAACCCGTCGATGCCCTCCGCATACGCCTTCCACGTGACGCCGGCGGTCGCCAGCTGCGCCGTGAGGTGGTCCTTCGTGGACTTGTGGTTCGAGGACGGCGGGTTGTCGTCGGTGATGCCGAGGTTGTCGCCGGACTCGAGCCAGACGTAGTTTGGCTCGCTGGGGTGATTGCCCTTCGGCGTGGAGTAGGCCTCTGCATGGCCGCCCATCGGGATCAGCGTCTTGATGTACGTCGCCGTGTTGACGCTCGCCCAGCTGTGGTTCTCCATCATGATGATGAAGACGGTCTTGATCGCGCGCGTGCCGCTCAGGCTGCCGTCGTTGCCGGCGCCACCGCCGTCGGTGTTGCCACCGCCACCACCATCCGTGTCACCGCCGCCGCCGCCGCCATCGGTATTGCCGCCGCCGCCCCCGTCCGTGTCACCGCCGCCACCGCCGCCGACGTCCGTGCCGCTGCCGCCGCACGCATAGACGAGACCGAGCGCTGCGAAGGCAACACCAAGGAAAGGCTTCTTCATGCGCGGAAGCCAAGCGCTTCCGTAGGGGTGCGGCACGTCTCGTGTGCCTCTCGACAGACGATATCTGTGGCCATGCGCCACATCGGGACAAAAAGCCGCGTGAGAACGGTAAGCTTGGAGGGTGAAGGTTCGGTGGGGCTGTCGTCCGCAAAGACCCTCGAGCTCGGAAAGACCGAGACGGTCACGCTGAAGAAGAACCCCGACTCCGCAGGCGCGTCCGGCTGGCTCAGCGTCACCGGCAATGGCAACACGGCGGACGGCAAGCGCTACGTGTGGCAGCTGCCGACGAGCTTCCTCTCGTCCGGTGGCAAGGACAAGAGCATCTCGATGATCGTCGGCAGCCAGGACCACGACAACGCCCTCGAGGTCTCCCACGGAATGGTCTGCACCAAGTTCTAGCTACTCGAGCTACTTGGCGAGGAGACCACGGAGGACTGTCTCCAGATCCGTCGCGCCGCGCACGGTGCGGTGCGTGCCCTCGAATGCCACGAGGCCTTTTTCGAGCCCGATCGTCATCTCGCGATAGAGCTCCGCGACGCCTGCGGGGAAGCCGAAGCCCGTGAGCGTGGGCACCATCGCGTCGATGCCGGCGTTGTGCGCCTTGATCGGCTTGCCGGTGATCTTCGTGAGCGCCGCGGCCGCGTCGTCCATCGAGTACTTCTGCGGACCGCCGAGCTCGATGATGTTCGTCTGCTTCGCTCCCTCGCGCAGCGACTTGGCCGCGAGCGTGCCGATGTCCTTCGTCGCGATCATCTCGAACGCCAGATCCGTGCGCTGGAACGTGGGGAGGATGCCCTGCTCGAGCGCGCCCAGCGAGCCACCGAGGTTCTCCATGAAGTAGGCGGCGCGAATGAACGTGGTCACGGTGCCGGGCAGCGCACGCAGCGCGGCCTCGACGGGGTGGAGAGCCTGGATGGGCCCGGTACCCTCCTTGTGCTGCGCGCCCACCGAGGAGAGGAGCACCACGTGAGGGATCTTGCTCTGCGCGACGGCCTTCACGATCGCGTCGCCGGTGGCCTTCTGGTACGCGCGGAAATCCGGCGCGCCCAGGTTCGGCGGCACGAGCAGGTAGACGCCCTTCGCGCCCGCGAGCGCCTTCGCGAGATCGTCCGCGTTGCCCAGGTCCGCGACCGCGACCTCCGCGCCCTTCGCCTTCCACGGCTCGCCCTTCGCCGCGTCACGCACGATCACGCGGACCGTCTGACCTCCCGCGAGAAGCGTCTCCGCCGCGACTTTGCCCGTGTGCCCGCTGACTCCTGCGATGACGTAATCCATGGCGATCTCCCTTGTGGTGGCGGCGCCCGTTGTGGCCCGCCGACCCGGAAGAATATGGGCCCGGACGCCTCATCTGACCAATGCATGATAAACATAGACATCATGCACCAAACGAATCTAGCGGGATTGGACCTGAATCTCCTGCGCGTTCTCGATGCGTTGTTGCGCGAGCGGCACCTCACGCGCGCTGCGAAAGGGCTGGGGCTCTCCCAGCCAGCGACCAGCCATGCGCTCGCGCGGCTGCGAGAGCACATGGGAGACCCGCTCTTCGTGCGGTCGTCTGCCGGCCTCGTCCCCACCGCGCGCGCGGCCGCCCTCGGGCCCAAGCTGCGGAGCGCGATGCTGGCGCTGGCCGAATGCGTGACAGGCATGCCAGCGTTCGAGCCGCGCACGGCGCGCGCGACCTTCACGCTCTCGACGACCGACGGCTCGTTCGTGCTGGTGCCGGCGCTCCTCGAGCAGCTGTCGCGGATGGCGCCCGGCGTGGACGTGTGGGTGCGCGCCGCGCGCGACGAGGTCTTTGCGGAGCTCGCACGCGGCGACGCGGACGTGCACGTGGGCCCGATCCCCGCGGGCGCGACGGCCCCCGGTATTCACACCCATCCGCTGTTCGAAGAAGAGTTCGTGTGCCTCGTGCGCGCGGACCACCCGCGCGTGGGTGCGTCGCTCGACCTGGACACCTACGCTGCGCTCCCCCACGTCTTCGTCGCGCCGCGCGGAACGCCGGGCGGCATCGTCGACCAGGTGCTCGCGAAGCACCGGCGAAAGCGCCGCGTCGCCATCGCGGTTCCTCAGTTCCTGCTCGCGCCATTCCTGGTGGCGAAGTCGGACATGATCGTCACCATCGGACGTCGCGTCGCGGAGACCTTCGCCGCGTTGCTACCGCTGCGCATCCTGGAGCCGCCGATCAGCCTCCCGAACTTCATGACCCAGCTCGTGTGGCACGAGCGCACGGAGGACGACCCCGCGCATCGCTGGTTTCGCGAGCGGATCATGAACGCCGTCCCGGACACTACAAAGCGCACGAAAGAGCGAGTACGGTCACCGCGTCGATGAGCAGCAGAACGGTACGTGCAAAGATCGCTGCGGGCGCCGTCCTCGTCGCTGCGCTGGGCTTCGTTGCGTATGCGCGTTTCGGCGTGGACTACGCGGCGCTCGTCACCGCGCACGACGAGCAGCTGCTCGAGAAGTTGTTGAGCCATTCCGTCAACGTGGAGCTCGTGTCCAGCAGGGTGTCGCGCTTCCACAAGGGGACGCCGCCCTGCGAGTTCGCGCCGATGCAGGAGGTGCCGCAGGAAGAGGTGGACGTCATCGAGCGCGAGCTGCGCGGCGCCAAACTGCTGGGACGCGCGCGCGAGCTCTCGGCGCTCTTCTACAAGTGGGGCAAGGACGACGAGGCGCGCCGCCATGGTCCGCGCTCCGATGAAGAGGTGCTGATGGCGTGGAGCGCGACCGGCTCGCTCCACGATCGCGCGGTGGCCTCCGTCGCGGGACACGGCGTTGCGGACGCCGTCCGCACATCGTCGGAGAAGCCGCAGGCGCGCATGCTCGCCAAGGCCGACGAGATCCAGAAGAGCCTGAGCGAGCACGAGATGGAGTCCGTCTACGGCATCTGGATGCGTCACCCCGTCGCGCTCTCCCCTCCCGCGTTCGTGCAGACACTGACCCGGTTGCCGAAGGAGTAGCGCGTGCTCTCCCGCTACGCATCGTGCGCCACCTACGAGGACCGCGGTGAGTCCGTCACCACCTTCACGCCCACCGACGGCTCGCGCGTGCGCCGCCTCAAGATCACGTTCGAGACCGCCTTCGAGCGCGCTGGCGGCGGCTTCCGCTTCCAGTACCAGGCGAGCGGACTCTCCACCGAGAAGCGCGGGATCGTGTGGCGTGAGACCGTTGGCCCCGCGCGCTCGTGGTGGAGTCAGAGCCCGGCCACTGCACAGGGTGAGCTCTCCGCGCTGCTCTTGTCCGTCCACGCGGGCACGTCGGGCGGCACGTCGCAGATGATCCCTGCGCTGTTGCTCGGGCGTCCGCTGCCGTGGACGCTCGGTCCGGCCGCGCCTCGTTACGAAGAGCTCGAGATCCCGATCGTGGGCCGCGCCATGACGCTGTTCTGTCGCGCGGACGACCACGCGGTCTTGCGCTGGACGTCGCAGCACCGCCGCATGCGCATGGGCGCGCTGCTGGACCACGATGATCGTGAGCCGAACCCGGAAGCGGAGGCGCTGCTCGCGTCCTCGATCACCCAGGAGGTGACGCTCGAGCCCGCCTTCGACCGCGATCTGCCTCCATCACGCTTCGCGCGCATGGGCAGCTGAAGTAGGCTAAGTCCCGTGTTCGATTTCCTCTTCAAGAAGAAGCGCCGCGACGAGCTACGAAGCACCCCGCTGCCCGAGCCGTTCCGCGTGATCATCAACAAGAGCGTGCCGTACGTGCACCGGCTCTCCGAGGCCGACCGCGAAGAGCTCTATGGGCACGTCCAGGTGTTCCTTGCGGAGAAGACGTTCGAGGGCTGCGGCGGGCTCGAGCTTACGGACGAGATCCGCGTGACGATCGCTGCGCAGGCCTGCGTGCTCCTGCTGCACCGGGAGACCGACTACTACCCCGAGCTCGACTCCATCCTGGTCTACCCGCACGCATACGTCGCGAAGAGCTCGCGCGCGCAGGTCGGCAACGTGGTGGTGGAGAAAGAGGAAGAGCGCCTTGGCGAATCGTGGACGCGCGGCACCATCGTGCTCGCATGGGACGCGGTGAAGAGCGGCGCATCCAACATCCACGACGGACACAACGTGGTGCTGCACGAGTTCGCGCACCAGCTGGACGCCGAGGACGGGGACATGGACGGCGCGCCGGACCTCGGGAAGCGTGCACTCTACACGGGATGGGCGCACGTCCTGGGCGCCGAGTACGGCGAGCTCACCGAGCTGCTCGCGGCACACCGACGGAGCGATCTGGACTCCTACGCGGCCACGAACCCCGCGGAGTTCTTCGCTGTGGTGACGGAGACGTTCTTCGAGAAGGGCGCCGCGCTGAAGCGCAAGCATCCAGAGCTGTACGACGCATTGGCTGCATTCTACAAGCAAGATCCGGCTGGCTGAGCGCGCGGCATGGTCCTATGAAGACCGACCATGACGTCGCTCTTCGAACCTCTCGCGTTCCGCACGGGCCTCACGGTGAAGAGCCGGCTTGCGCTCGCGGCCATGACCAACAAGCAGAGCCACGAGGACGGCACGCTCTCGGACGACGAGCTGCGCTGGTTGCGCATGCGAGCGGACGGAGGTTTCCGGCTGATCTTCACCTGCGCCTCGCATGTGGCGAAGGACGGCCAGGGATGGTCGGGTGAGCTGGGGTGCTTCTCGGACGCGCACCTGCCCGGGCTCACGCGCCTGGCAACGGACCTGCGCGAGCACGGCTCGAGCACGATGGCGCAGCTCTTCCACGGCGGCGTCCGCGCCGACGCGGCGTTGTCGGGAACGAAGCCCTGGACCGCGACCGAGACGGAGACCGCGCGCGCGGCAACGGAAGAAGATCTGACTCGCGTCATTCGCGAGTTCGGTGACGCAGCGGTTCGCGCAAAGGCCGCGGGCATGGACGGCGTGGAGCTGCACGGCGCGCACGGCTATCTGCTGACGCAGTTCCTGAGCGCCACGGAGAACCAGCGACAGGACAGCTGGGGTGGTTCACTGCCGAACCGGGCGCGCCTGATCCGCTCGGTGATGCGAGAGGTGCGCGCGCGCGTGGGCGCGTCGTTCACGGTGGGGGTGCGGTTGTCACCGGAGGACTTCGGCAACGCGAAGGGCATGGACCTGGACGAGAGCATCCAGACCGCGCGCTGGCTCGCGGAGGACTCCGCGGATTTCATCCACCTGTCGCTGTGGCGCTCGGAGCTGATGACGAAGAAGCGGCCAGAGGAGCACGCAGTGAACGTGTTCCGCGCCGCGCTTCCCGCGGACGTGAAGCTCATCGTGGCGGGCGCCGTGTGGACTCCAGGCGAGGCGAGCGCGCTGCTCGAGCGCGGAGCGGATCTCGTCGCGCTCGGTCGCTCGGCGATCGTGAACCCGGACTGGCCGCGGCGTGCGGAGGAGGCGACGAGCGCGGCGCCGTTCGAGCCGAAAAGGCCGCCGGTGACGATCGAGGAGCTGACCGCGAGAGGCCTGTCGAAGACCTTCGCGGAGTACATGCGGGTGTGGAAGGGGTTCGTGAAGGACGCCTGAGTAGGCGGTTGCGCACACCGACGCCGTTGCCGGAGTTCTTCGGAACCGGCACGATAGGAGAATGGCCCTTCTTTCGTCCGGCGGCGCCCGTCCCCTCGTCCTCTCTATCGGTCTCGCGGGACTCGCGTGCGCGATGTCCCTCGCCGTCGTGAACTGCGGCGGCGCGGACAACTCGAGCTCCTTCCCGGGCGGCGGCGGCGATGACGGCGGGGCGACCGACGATGCCGGCGGAGGAGGCGGAGGTTTTGGCACGTGTGACGGCGGCTCGTGCAAGCCGTCCTCCGACGCAAGCGCGGTCACCGCCGTGTGCGGCAACGGCAAGGTGACGGACAAGGAGGGCTGCGACGACGGCAACGCCAAGAGCGGCGACGGCTGCGGCGCGACGTGCGACGTGGAGAAGGGCTGGGTGTGTCCGACGCCAGGTCTTCGCTGCGTGGCCGCGAAGTGCGGAGACGGAATCATCGCCGGCGTGGAAGAGTGCGACGTGGCGCCGGGCACGATGGATCCGGGCTGCTCTGCGACTTGCCGGATCAACCCAGGCTTCGATTGCGATCCGAAGACGCTCACGTGCAGCGCGGTTGTCTGCGGCGATGGCAAGGTCCAGCGCGGCGAGAGCTGCGAGGACGGAAACGCGCTGCCCTTCGATGGTTGCTACAACTGCCACAAGGAGCCGACCTGCATCAATGGCGTATGCCAGGCCACGTGCGGTGACGGTCAGCGCTACGCCACGGAGGCATGCGACGACGGCAACACGCGCGACGGCGACGGCTGCTCCGCCACGTGCACGGTGGAGAAGGGCTTCGCGTGCACGGATATCCTTGGCGCGCCGCCCGCGCAGATCGATCAGCCGGTCCTCGTTCGCGACTTCATCGGCACCGGGAACGAGATCAACGGCGCAACGCCGCACCTGGACTACAACAAGCTCGGGGGCAGCGGCGTGCTGCAGATCGCGGAGACCGCGCTCGACAAGAACGGACGCATGGTCTTGAACTGCCCTGGCGGCGACTGCCTGCAGAACCCTGGGCATCTGTACTTCGGTGGCGCCGCGCGGCCGAACATCTCGACCGCTGCGAACTTCGGGCAATGGTACGTCAACCTCGCGAACGTCAACCTCGCGATCGGAATCACCGTGCCGCTCGCTCACCAACTGGATGACACCTATCTCTGGGACAGCGCCGACACCGCGACGAACGGCGGCAAGAACTACTTCGATCCCATCGGCACCGGCGGCTGGGTGGCGGCCGGCAAAGAGCGGCAGGGTCCGGGCTGCAGCCCGCTGCGCAACTCATCGTTCTCGTCGGAGACGCACTTCCTCTTCGAGTACCAGGGCGGCGAGAAGTTCGACTTCTCGGGAGACGACGACACGTGGGTGTTCGTGAACGGCAAGCTCGTGATCGATCTTGGCGGGCTGCATATCCCGCTCTCTGGCACCTTCACCCTGGACGCCATGAACGGCAACGCGACGTACACCAGCAGCCTCGAGCCCGGCGGCGGCACCGTCGCGCTGGGCCTGACGAAGGGCGGCACCTACGAGGTCGTGATGTTCCAGGCGGAGCGCAACGAGTGCGGCTCCAACTTCAAGGTCACCATCAAGAACTTCAACCGCCCCAAGTCGCAGTGCGCCTCCACCTGCGGTGATGGCGTCGTTGCATCGGACGAGGTGTGCGACGACGGCAAGAACGACGGCAGCTACGGCGGATGCATGGCGGGCTGCAAGGCGCGCGGGCCCTACTGCGGTGACGGCACGGTGCAGAACCCGCCCGAGCTGTGCGACGACGGCAACACCAACAACAACGACGGCTGTACGAACCAGTGCAAGCTCTCCACGGTTCACTGAGGAGATCGAAGCACGGTGGAGAGCCGACGAAGCTTCACGCAGAGGTCGTAGCATGCTGGGGGGCCAGCGCCGAGCCGCCGAAGCGCAGGACCACGCACGTCACGTTGTCGGGGCCACCCTCCTCGTTCGCGCGGGAGATCAGCACCTCGCAGGCGCGCTCGGGCGTGGCGTTCGCGCGAAGGATGCGCGCGATCTCGTCATCGGCGAGCGGCCCGGTGAGGCCATCGGAGCAGAGGAGCACCACGTCGTCCTTCTCGAGCCTCACAGTCGTGATCGCGACATCGAGCTTTGGCGACGAGCCGAGCGCCTGCAGGATGATGTGCCCGCCATCGAACCGCTCGGCCTCCTCCTGCGTGAGCTGCCCGGACTCCATGAGCATGCGCGCGAGCGTCTGATCCTTCGTGAGCGGCGTGAACGCGCCGGCGCGCAGCAGGTACGCGCGCGAGTCCCCGACCTGCGCGACCACCAGCGTCTCCGCCGCGACTGCGATCACGGTCGCCGTCGTCCCCATGCGCGCGTACTCGGGTTGCTCTCGCGCGACCTTCGCGATCAGGTCGGACGCGGCCTGCACGCTGGAGCGCATTGCGGCCGCAAGCGCCGTGACGTCGGCGTTCAGGGTCGCCTGTTCGCGCATCGATACGTAGAGCGCTTCGCTGCCGAGGCGGCTCGCGACCTCTCCGCCGGCCTCGCCGCCCATTCCATCGAGCACGGCGCAGAGGAAGCGTCCGGGGACGAGGTCCCACACCTCGCAGACCGCACGGTCCGTCCGCAGCGTGTCGCGTGCGAGATCGCAGACGAGCACGCTGTCCTCGTTGTTCGAGCGATGCCGCCCGACGTCGCTCTTCGCGGCAACATGAACGCAGATCGCAGGCCCCTTCTTCGGGGCGGGGTTTTGGGGAAAGGGATCGGCTTCGCGAGTGAATCTCATGCTTCACAATCTGAATCAGTTTCTTCTGTTGTCAACAGTTGTCACCCGCAGAGATGACAACTGGGGCTGGTGCGCGTAGGATCCACGGGTGGTGAAGAAGAGCGCGGAAGCCGAGCCGACCGGAGCGAACCAGGGCAGTGACGTGGACGCGACCAGCCTCGGCGTGCGGCTCGCGGAGGCGATGGCGTCGCGCGGCCTGTCCGGTGGCGAGCTCGGTCGACGCGCGGGCTTCACGTCGCAGTACGTGAACTCGCTCTCGAAGGGCGACCGCGGCGCGCGCCTCCCACACGACACGGCGAAGCGACTGGCGCATGCGCTCGGCGTGTCCGTCGAATGGCTGACGAAGGGCGAAGGCCCGCGCGAGCGACTGAGTGACGTCTACCCTGCGCACGTGCCGCGCGAGCGAGCGCCCTACCCTTCGGACATCTTCCCGAGCCGCGGCGAGGCGATCGCGCTCCTCTCATCCGTCGCGCCCCCGGAGGTGATCGCCGCGCTCCGCGAGGTGGTCCCCGAGACGGATGGAGATCCCGGCCGCGACTTCTGGATCGACTACGCGAAGGAGCTCACGCGCACCTTCCGCCGGATCAAGGACGACCCCGACTTCGGAGGCGACGGAGCCGACCGCGCCCCCCGCTCCAGCTTCGCGATCAAAGCCACGAAGAGCGCGCTTGGTGATCCCCGACGGGGGAAGAAATGATCACTTCGCGTAGTAGCGCGTCGGCACGTCCACGGCGCTGCCACTGAACGCCGGGATCGCGACGTCGCACGCATCACGCATGCAGAGCAGCGGTTTATTCAGGGCTTCGGCGGCTGGAACTGGCCCATGAACGGTGGCTTCGACTCCGCCGCGCCCATGTCGTCCGCCGCATAGTAGGCGACGATCATCTCGCGCGCGCCAGGGCGTGTGTAGATGTCCGCGCTCGGATGGGCGATGGCCTCGGCGATCACGGTCGCCACCTCTTCCGCGGTCTGCGCGCCCGGCACCTTGCGCGAGTCCATGCCGCCGTGGAGGGCGTTCGTGCCGAACTCCGTCGCGACGATGCCGGGATGCACGACGGTCACCATCACATCAGGCAGCTCGGTCTTGAGCTCCATGCGGAGGTTTGCGCTGAGCGCGTTCATCGCGTGCTTCGACGCAGAGTAGGCCGAGCGGAAGGTCGCCAGCGGCATGCGCCCCAGCAGCGACGACACGTTGATGATGTGGCCGGTCTTCTGTGCACGGAACGTGGGGAGCACGGTCTGCATGCCGTAGAGCACGGACTTCACGTTCATCAGCATCATCTGATCGATGTCATCGTCGGTGAGCGCCGAGACAACCTTGGTGATGCCGCGTCCTGCATTGTTGACCCACACATCGATGCGACCATGCTTCGCGAGCGCCGCGTCCCTGAGGCTGTCCACGTCCGACCGGCGTGTGACGTCGCACACGAACGGGAGCGCGTTCGGACCGCACGCGGCGGCCACCTCGTTGAGCTCCTTCTCGCGGCGCGCCGCCAGGACGACCTTCGCGCCAGCCTTTGCCAGCGTGACTGCGAGCGCCGCGCCGATACCCGCGCTCGCTCCGGTGATGACCACGACCTTGTCTCTCATCGCCTCGAAGCTACTACTTCGCAGCTACCCCGTCGCTACTTCGTGCGGGGCTTCAGGCCCTGAAACGGATCGCGCGGCGACGAGTCCGGCGCGGAGGGCAGCGCGTCGAGCGTGGGCGCGCTGTGCGGGCTGTGAGCGGAGGACAGGATCGAGATGCATCCCTCCGACTGCAGCTGAGCGAACACGGCTTGCGCGTGCTTCGGGTCCACGCCAGCGACCTCTGCGATCTGATGAACGGTGGACTCTCCGTCGATCGCCGCAATGAGCAGACGGACCTCCGGGCTCTCGATCCCACCCGCTGGCGGAAAGAGCAGGATCGGCACGTCGCCGAGCAGGACCACCTTGTCGATGGAGACGGTCGGGTGGGCCTCATGTTCCGGCGGCTTCAAGCATCTCCATCGATATCACCTTATTTCTGCCCGAGGAACGCAGCAAAAGCGGCCTTCCGCTCCGCCATGATCTCATCCAGGCCTCTCGGACTGACGAACGTGACGTTCGCGCCAAGGCGCTGGAGCGTCGCGTGCGTGACCTCGGGGTCGAGCACGTCTCGCAGGTGGCCGGGGCTCTTCGGTCGCACGACCATGATGGCATCGACGCTCATGACGTGATCGTAGGCGACCTTCCAAAAGGCCCGTTCAGTAACTCAGAGTCCGGCTTCGGCGGCCTTCAGCTCGATGTAGCCGTGGCAGACGGGGCGGGCGACGAAGTCCGAGTAGTCCTTCGCCAGATCTGCGTTCGTCGTGTCGTGCGGCTTCGTCGTGACGAGCGTCATGTGCATGCAGCCGAGTCCGCCCGTGATGCAACCGGAGCCGCTCGCGTCGAGCTCGAGGTAGCCGCCCGCGTTCGCGTTGCTCATGCCGAGCGACTGCATCGTGGACGCGTTGGTGGACGACGTGCCCGTGACAGTGGAGTGCGCGCCGACGAAGTACGCGCGCTTCAGATAGTTGAGGCCGGTGGTGGAGAGCCCGTCGCCCGCGCCATCCAGGTTGAAGTAGACGATGCGGTGAAGCGCGACGCTCTTCGGATCCCAGCTGCCGGACAGCTCCGCGAAGAGCTCGTGCGCGACCAGCGTGCCGGCTGCATGCGCGACGACGACGACAGAGTTGTTCTTGGCAGTGACCTGCGGAAGGAGCGCGGCGATGATCTTCGTGTTGCCGATCTCCGTCTGCGAGTACTGCGGGTCGCTCGGGCCCTGGACCGCATAGATGGTGCGGATGCCATGTTGCTGCAGCGATGCGCGATAGAGCGCGGTGGCCCACGCCTCTGCGCCCGCGAGGCTGACACCGTATGCGGCGTACGCGACGAGCACGCCGCTCGCGCCTGGGTTCTGTGTGTCCTTCGAGGCCACGCCGGTGCCGACGGTCACACCGGTAGCCCACGGGATCGTGTCGGGGTCGGGAGCGGGGATCGGCTGGGTGGACGCATCTGGAAAAGGCGTCGTGCCTGCGTCGGTGTCATGGCCTTTGTCACCGCCACCGCCGTTTTCAGCGGGCGAAGCATCCGCGTGGGTGCCGGCGTCGTCGGTCGTGCCGCTGGGCGCAGGGTCCGTGCTGCTCTGGTCCGTGCCCGGCTCACCGATCTGCGCGCCAGCCTGTCCGCTGCATGCTGCGAGCGACAGGAATGCAGCGCAGAGCGCCGGACCAGCGGCGAGCCGGAGTGAGCGGTGGAGAGCGAAGAGGGCGGCGTGTGGGGCGCTGTTCACACCCACCTACATAGTCGCACTTTGGAGTCTGTCGAGCCGATTCTGGGGTGTGTCACGAAAATCTATCGGGCATAAGATTGTGTGTATCCGAGCAGATACGCCGAAAACGCCCCGAAGTTGGACCGATCAAGATCCGAGGGCTGACAAGAGCTCGCAGACTTCGACCTCAACTTCGACTTGGACCCTCGACCTCGACTTCGACCTCGACGTCGACGTTGACCTCGACTTCGACGTTGACCCCAGGCTCGCCCTCAACGTCCGCTCACCCGAGGGACTTTGGCAACACCTGGGAGTGGTCGCTCCCGTGACCATCTTTTCGTGCGTCCAAACACAGCTACGCTTGAAGGTCTGTCTGCACCGACGCAAAACAGTTTGTTGCCGATGCTCGTCGCAGAGCACGTCGACGCTGACATGCGCGACTTCCTCGAGGGGGTGTCGTTGCGTGGGGGCATTGCCGTTGTTCCGCTCGTGGAAGCGCCCATGGGCGACGGCGACCATACGCTCGCGATCCATGTGAAGGGTGAGGCTCACCCGACACTGTTGATCGCGCGGCCTGCTGGACCTGACGGCGCGTCGGGTCAACCACTGCTGCTCCGACCATTCTCCCGAACGTCAACCGTCGCGCCCCAAGATTCGCCTGCGAAGGAGCGCGACACCGGCGTGCAGTTGAAGTTCTCGCTCGGCGAGATCGTCGGACGTTCGCTCGCCGGAGGGAAGCTGCGCGTGGACGCGCCGCTTGGCAGTGGCAGTGCTGGCGCTGTCTATCGTGCGACGCATCGCGATCTCGGAAGAGACGTGGCGGTCAAGCTAGTGAAGCGCGACGCAGACGCAGCGCCGCGCTTCACGGAGGGCTTCCAGGCAGAGGCGCAGGCGATGTGCCGCCTCGATCATCCGAACCTCGTGCGCGTGTTCGACTTCGGTGTGGAGCCGGACGGACTGCTCTACATCTCGATGGAGTACCTGGAGGGCATTTCTCTCGAGCAGCTCGCGACACGTCTCGGGCGGCTCTCGCTGGAACGTGCTGTGGAGATCATGCTCCAGGTCTGCGCGGGCCTGTGGCACGCTCACTCGCGCGGCGTCGTTCATCGCGACGTCAAGCCCTCCAACGTGATGCTCGTCACCGGCCACGACGATGATGGACGTCCTGTCGAGATCGTGAAGCTCTGCGATTTTGGCATCGCCCTCCAGCTCAGCAACCGCGACGAGGACCACCGGGCAACGGGTACGCCCGAGTACATGTCGCCGGAGCAATGCAGGGGCGCGCCGCTCGACGGGCGCAGCGACGTCTACTCGTGTGGCGTGATGCTCTACGAGCTTGTCACTGGACGAAGACCGTTCGCCGCGGAGAGTCCGGAAGAGTACGCGCGACAGCATCTGACGATCGGACCGCCACCGCCTTCGCAGTTCGTCCCGTCGATGGACCCGGACTTCGAGCGCGTGATCCTGCGCGCTCTGGAGAAGGCGCCCGAGGCGCGGCACGGGTCGGCGCGCGAGCTGCGCCAGGCGCTCTCCGAGATCCTGGCACGCCGTTCGGTCATGCCAGAGCTCTCGCGGCCGCCGCCAATGCGGGCCCCCGCATCGAGCATGCCCGAAGTCCCGGTCGCCACGCGGCCGGTGCCCGAAACGGCAGCGCCCGCTGCCGCCGACTGGCTGGAGGACTCACGCGCCAGCTACGACAACTTCTTCGTCACGGTGAACCGCTCGATCGAGACAGGCACGTACCACGAAGGCGACGCCCTCGCGCGGGAGGTAGCGGCTGCACCAGCGGAGCGGCTGCGTGCGATCGCAGCGCTGCGAAACAGGCCGGAGTTTCCGCAGCATGCGGCGGCGCTCGAGGTCGCAGTGAAGGCTCTGGCCAAGCGCGGTGATGTCGTGGCACTGGCGGAGGTGGTCCGCGTGATGGCAGCGGTGTACTCGGAGGACCAGGCTCGTCCCGCGTCGTCGGGCGCGGCGGAACACTCGCTGCGCGTGCTCCACGCCATCGCGGATCCCGTGTGCCTCGGCCACATGGCAGATCGCGTGCTCGCGGATGCGGCAGCGCCGTGGGAGGTGGCCTCCGCACTCTTCACGTGGGCGCAGTCTGTTGGGGCGGCCGCGTTGCTCGACGCGCGTCTTCGTCTTCGCGGAGAGACCGCACGCCCGCGCTTCGTGGCGTTGATGCGATCCGTTGGCGAGCACGCGAGTCCGGTCCTGCAAGACGCGCTCTCTCAACTCCTGCCGTCCGCCGAGAGCAACGTGGCCGATCCCGAGCTCGCGCAGGATCTGCTGCGTTCCGTGCCGCCGCAGCGATGCGTCGGCATGGGCGTCGTCGCTGCTCGCTACACGAGGCTCGACGACGCTCGACTGCGGGCGGTGGCGCTCGCGGTCCTTGCTGCTTCGTGGGGGGAGCGCGCACTCCCGGAGCTGCGGCACGGCCTCCTCGACGCAGCAGAAGAGGTTCGATGTGCGGCGATCCTGGGCCTGACCGACCTGCGCGCGATCGACGACCAGACAGTGCAGGCCGTTGGCCTGTATCTGGAGCCGGGCACGGTGGCCTCCGACGAGCTGCGCGTCGCGGCGATCGACGCGCTTGGATGGTCGTCCGAGGAGGCGAAGGCGACCTCGAAGCGGCTCGTGCTCGCGGCACTGGCGCGCGGCGATGACGTGCTCGCGACCGTTCGTGGTCGTCGCGCGGGCCCCTCCGTCATCCTCGCGCTTGCGCGCGCGGCGATGTCACTTGCACCAGGAGATGCAGTGACGCGTATCCGCGCGCGCGCGGCCAAGGCACCAGAGCCGCTGCGCGCACAGCTCCTCGTGATCGCGACGCGCACGGCGTAGACGCCGCGTTGCTCACCCGAAGTGGTGCGCGCTCACCATCACGCCGAGCACCTTGTGTCGGAACGGCACCGTGCCTTCATCGTTGCCTGCGGCTCCGGCGACGACCATCAGGGGAAGCAGGTGCTCCTCACGCGGGTGACAGTCGCGTGCGTGTGGCGCGTTCGCCCAGTCGAGCAGGCGATCGTCGCGTGTGGCAGCGGGGCTCTTCGTGGTCTCCGCGAGCCACGCATCGAACGCCTCCGATGCGGCGAGCCCCGCGGGACCGAACCCGCGCATGTTGTGGAAGCTCATGCCGCTGCCCACGATGAGCACGCCCTCGTCGCGCAGCGGAGCCAGCGCCCGCCCGATCTCGAGGTGCGCCTTCGGGTCGAGCCCTTTGACGAGAGACAGCTGAAACGTCGGGATCTCCGCGGCGGGGTAGCTCACCTTCAGCGGAATGAATGTGCCGTGATCGAAGCCGCGCGCGTCGTTCATGGCGGTCTCGATGTTTGCGGCGGAGAGCAGCTCGCGCACACGCGCGGCGATCTCTGGAGCTCCCGGCGCTGGCCACGTGAGCTCGTACGATTCCTTCGGGAAGCCGCCGTAGTCGAACAGCAGCGGCGGATGCGCGCCGCTCTGCACGGTCGCTACGCGCTCTTCCCAGTGCGCGGACACACAGAGGATCGCGCGCGGCTTCTGCTGCGGCACGCCGGGGAGCGTGCGCAGGTAGTCCGCGAGCGCGTCCCATTCCTCACGCTTGCCGAAGCCGACGTCCACGAAGGGCCACGGGCCACCTCCGTGCGGGAGATAGACCGTGGGCATGCGATTGCTCTTGTCCATGCGCCCAACCTAGCGCGTCGCAGGCTGGAGCGCAGGAGGCCGTCCGTGCAACAGTCCGTTCTACGGCTTCACTTGATCGGAACGATGCAACGACCGCCCGAGCACGGGACACCGTTGCAGCAGTCCGACGACTGCGTGCACGTCTGCCCGTAGAACGCGCAGCCACCGCCGCCACCGCTGCCCGCGTCACTACCGCCGCCACCACCACCGACGGGTCCGATGCAGGTGCCCGCGGTGGAGCCCGCGGCGAGGGTGCAGTGGCTACCGTCGCAGCAGTCCGCGTCGGTCGTGCACGCGCCCGCGTTCGGGACGCAGTTCGACCCGAAGCACGAGAACCCGCCGCCAGCCGCGGGAACGCACGGCGAGAGGTTGCAGCAGTCGGCGCTGGATGCGCACGAGCCACCACTGGGAACGCACACGCTGCCTTTGCCGTAGCTGCAGCGCGGAACGCCGAGCGCGTCCTGCCGGCAGTTGTCGTTCTGCTGGACGTTGCCGCTGCAGCAGTTGTCGGTCGCGTTGCACTGGTTGCTCTTCAGACGGCAGATGTCGCCATCCGGCTTGCAGCCCATTGGATTGCCGCACACGCCGAGCGCGTCCGCCGGGCTGCCCTTGTTGCACGCGACGTTCGCCTTCGCGCCTGAGCCGCCGCAGCAGTCTGCCGACGTCGCGCAGATGTCGCCCACCGGGTGGCAACCGCTCGCCGGCTGACAGATCAGGATGCCGGTCGGACCCCAGGGCGCGCATGAGCGCGAGCAGCACGCGCCGCCGCAGACGGGCAACCCCGCGTCCGTGTACATCGTGGACCCGCCGTTGCTGCACACCACGCCGTCCACCATCGAGCATTGCGCGCCGCCGCCCGCCGGTTGACCACAGGTGCCGAACGCGCCGCTCTTGATCGTGCAGACGCCACCGCAGCAGTCAGTGCCCGCGCTGCAGATGTCACCGTTCTGTCCGCAGTAGGAAGGCTGCGCACAGATGCCCGACTCGCAGAACCCGGAGCAGCAGTCTCCGTTTCCGGCGCACGCGTTGCCGAGCGTGCTGCACGAGGTGTTCAGCGCGACGCATGCGCCGCCGGTGCACGTGCCGCCGCAGCAATCTCCGTTGCCCGCGCACGCCTTGCCGTCGCTCGTGCACGACGGCGGCTGGCATGCACCGTTGAGGCAGTCGCCCGTGCAGCAATCCCCGTTTGCCTTGCACGATAGACCTAGCTTCTGACAGGTCGATGAAGCGCCGCCGTCGCTGCCGCCGTTCCAGCCACCGTTGTTGCCGAACATGCTGCCCAGCGCGCCGTCGCCTGTGTTGGCTGCCCCGTCACCGCCGCCATCGCCGTCGTCAATCGTGGCGGTGTTGTTGGTGCTGCCGCACGCAACGACGCTGCCGCCCATCACGATCATGACGGAGACCACGAGACCGACCAGCCAACGCATTCGCATGGTTTCGTCCACTGCACGCCAAGTGCCAGTCCAACTCGACTCCAACTACGCGATCGTGCGCCCCGGGTATGGTTGCGCGAGTGACCAGTGGACACCCCGCTTGCCGTCTCATCGACGGCACCCGCGGACGGCGCGTACGCTATTCTCGTACCAACAGCGAAAAGCAGGTAAACTCACGGCTCCATGGTGGAAGGTGAGCACGCGGCAACTCGGCCACACCCGTCGATCGTCGGCGGGCGCGAGGAGTCGATCCCCAAGCTGGTCGTGGCCTCTGGCCCCAGCAAGGGCCGCGCCTTCGCGATGGAGAAGCAGCTCGCGACGGTCGGCCGACACCAGACGAACGACCTCGTCGTGGACGATCCGACGGTCAGCGGCGTCCATCTCGAGCTCTCTCGCCTGCCCAACGGCTCGGTGCTCGTGCGTGACGCGCAGACCACGAACGGTACCTGGCTCGGGTCTCATCGCGTCCAGGAGATCGCGATCGCTGCCACTGGCGGTGAGCTGCGAATGGGCGACAGCTTGCTCAGCTTCGAGCGCGACGTGGCGCACGATCGCAGCGCGCACGAGCGAGACTCTTTTGGTGAGCTCGTGGGCGTGTCGACCGCAATGCGCGAGCTGTTCGGCACGCTCGAGCGCATCGCCAAGAAGGATCTCACGGTCCTGATTCACGGCGAAACCGGCACTGGCAAGGAGGAGGTCGCCCGCGCGCTGCATCGCGCCTCTCCGCGCGCGCGCGCGCCGTTCATCGTCATCGACGCCACGAGCCTGCCCGACACACTGGCCGAGTCGCTCCTCTTCGGACACGAGAAGGGCGCGTTCACGGGCGCCACCGATCGCGCTGCCGGCTTCTTCGAGAGCGCGCAGAAGGGCACCGTCTTCATCGACGAGGTCGGTGAGCTGCCCAAGGCGCTCCAGCCAAAGTTTCTGCGTGTGCTCGAGCGGCGCGAGATCACGCGCGTCGGAGGCCACGCGCCGATCCCGATCGACGTGCGCGTCATCGCGGCCAGCAACCGGGACCTCCGCACCGAGGTAGACAAGGGAAACTTTCGCGACGACCTCTTCTTCCGCCTCGCGCAGGTGCGCGTGATGATCCCCGCGCTGCGCGATCGTCAGGAGGACGTGCCGGTCTTGTGTCGCAAGCTGCTCATGGCAGCGAACGTCGAGGCGATGATCGAGGCGGAGGCGCTGGCGCACCTGGCGACCCAGAAATGGCCGGGCAACGTGCGAGAGCTGCGCAACGTGCTCCTGCGCGCGGCTGCGTTCGCGCAAGACGGCATCGTGCGACGCGCGGACCTCGCCGGCGAGGGCGCAGGCTTCCGCGGGACGGCGGCGGAGCGCGGCGCGCTGGACCTGAGCGGCACCTTCGCCGTCGCGAAGGAGCGCGCGCTGGAGCGGTTCGAGCACGCGTACCTGTCTGCGGTGCTGAGGCGGTCTGCGGGTAACCTGTCGAAGGCCTCGCGCGAGGCCGATCTCGCGCGACACTACTTTCGCGAGCTGCTGAAGAAGCGCGGCCTGTACGGCGTCGCGCTGGAGGACGAGACGCCATGAGGCGGCTTGTTTTCGGGCTCACGCTCGCCTGCGCGCTGTGCGGTGAGGTCGCGGCTCCCGCGGTCGCGCGGGCGCAGACACCCGCAGAAATCCAGACCGCGCGCGAGACCTTCGTGGCAGCGATGAAGGACGAGCAAGCAGGAAACCTGAACGAAGCGCTGGTGAAATTTCGCCAGGTGCAGAAGGTGAAGGACACGCCGCAGGTCCGGTATCGCATCGCGACCTGTCTCGCTGGCAGCGGAAAGCTGCGCGAGGCGAAGAAGACCTTCGGTGAGATCACGGCGCAGCCCGGCAACCAGGAAGAGAAGGACGTGGAGACGGCCGCAAAGGAGCAGATCGCGGCCCTCACCGCGCGGACCCCGACCGTGACGATCCACCTGCGCACGCAGCCGCCGGCCGGAGCGGAGATCCAGATCGACGGGCAGCCCGCGGTCGCCGAGCAGCCTCACGATGTCGACCCTGGACCGCACACCGTGATCCTCAGCGGCGCCGGCCTCAAGCGCGCCGAGCTCCAGATCACGACCCAGGAGTCCACGAAGCAGGTCGTCGAGATGGCGGTGGAGGTCGACGCACCACCACCTCCGCCACCACCGTCGAGCAACCGGCGCACGTACGGGTTCATCGGTGTAGGTGTCGGCGGCGCACTGGCGATCGGCACGATCGTGGCGCTGGTTGTTCGAAACGGAGACATCGACGCGATCAAGAAGGACTGCCCCGGCAACATCTGCCCGACCGCTACCCAGCACGACGTCACGTCGGCGAAAGGCAACGCCAACACCGCGGCCGTGGCGGCAGGGATCATGGGAGCAGGTGCGTTGATCGCGGGTGGAGTCGGTGCGTACTTCCTGCTGACACCGGAAAAAGCGCCTGCAGCGGCGATTGGGTTTGCGCCACGGGACGGTGGCGGCATGCTTCAACTGAGGGGCCAGTTCTGAAATGCGCGCAAAGTACTTCTTCGCTCTTGGTGTCGCGGGAGTGCTGGTCGCATGCGGTGCCGTGCCGGACGTGACCTTCGAGGACGTGGAGGGCGGCGGGGGCGGCGGGGGCGATGGCAGCCCAAGCGCCGCAGACGGCTCGAACGCCGGCGGTGGCGACGCCGCAACCTCCAAGGACGGCGGTGTCGTGTCGCAGAAGGACAGCGGCGGCGTGGACAGCGGAAGCGGATGCGGCGCTGGGCCGGGCGCGATCTGCTGCGGCAACACAATCTGCAAGGGATGCAAGAGCTCGGACTGCACGGAGTGCCTCCAACAGGGGTGCAACAGCAACGAGATTTGCTGCGTGAAGGGTCCCAATCTCAGCTGCCACTCACCGCAGAGTTGCTGACCGGGGAGGCAACGCGAACTGCCCACCTGCATGGGACTTGCTTGCACCGGGCCCCTGGTGGAGTCGACGCGCACGACACTCTGTTCGCCGTCAGCCCGTAGTTGTGAGACAATTCCGACGTGGGGTCCACGGACACAGTCGAGTACGCGGCGGGGCAACTCGTAGGCGGCAAGTACCTGCTCGTAGCGGAGATCGGTGCTGGCGGCATGGGCACCGTCTGGGCGGCGCGCAACAACGCCACAGACGCGGAGGTCGCGCTCAAGATCTGGCGCGACGACGGGCGCGACGCCGACGCCGACAACACCCGCACCCGCTTCCGCAACGAGGCGAAGCTCTCCGCCATGCTCGCGCACCGCAACGTCGTTCGCGTGTTCGACCTCCTCACGGAGCCGGACGGAACGCTCGTGCTCGTGATGGAGCGTCTGCGCGGCTGCTCGCTCGCCTCCTATCTCCGGAGCTGCGGCAAGATCGACGAGCCCGCGGGGCTCGCGATCGCCTCGGGCTTGCTCGCCGCGCTCGATCAGGCGCACCAGGCGGGCATCGTCCACCGCGACATGAAGCCGGCGAACATATTCCTGGCGGTCGAGGCGGACGGGCACGTCACGCCAAAGCTGCTGGACTTCGGCATCGCCAAGGTCCCCTCCGCGAACACGTCGCTCACGCTGGACGGAAGCGTGCTCGGCACGCCGCGGTACATGTCGCCGGAGCAGATCCGGAGCAAGGAGATCGACGGCCGCAGCGACATCTTCTCGCTCTCCACGGTGCTCTACGAGGCGCTCACTGGGACGTCGCCATTCGACGCGGACACCGCCGGCGCGGCGCTGGCGATGGTGCTGGAGATCAACGTCGACCCCGATCCCACGCTCAACCCGCAGCTATGGACCGCGCTCGCACGCGGGCTGGCCAAGAAGGCGTATGAGCGCCCCAGCACTGCCGCCGAGTTCTCTGCCACGCTGCGCGCCGCGTGCCCTTCTACCGACACGGAGTTGGACCAGGCGCTGCGCCACCTCAACATCGCCGCGGTTGCGGAGGAGCCCGTCGTCATCCCGTCGCTCCCGACCAGCTTCGGGCGAGCCAACAAGAGATCGAAGCTCCCGATCTACCTCGCGCTCGCGGGCATCTTCGCGCTCGCCGTGACGATCGGCGTCACGCTCGGTCGCCGCACGCCGGAGCCCCACGCTACGCGCAACACCAACGCGGGCGGCGGCAATGGCGCGGGCGGCGCCAGCGCAGCCACTGCGAGCACTGGTGTTGTCGCAGGGCCCGTGAGCACGGGCGCGAGCACCGGCGCGGGCGAACCCTCCGTGTTCGAGGTCCCTGGCGACAACGGCTCCTGGGGCTCAGTGCCAACGATGACCCCCGCGAATGGGGGCGGCACCACAAGTGCGGGCGTCGGCAAGATCAGGAAGCCCGTCACCCCCGCCACCAGCAGCAGCGGCAAGCGACCCGTCGCAACCACGCCGGGTTTCTAAACAGCAGCGAGGCGCGTTTCTGTTTAGCGTTGCCCGATGGTGGCTAGCGCCGCTGGGAGATGGCGCGCGAGGATTCTGGCCCACGCGGCTTGGCCTGGGTCGTCGGCGATCAGGTCCTGGCGGATCTCTAGCTCGACGTGGAGGAGCCCGCGCTTCTCGCCGTGCGTGGGGACCGTGTAGTCGGACTTGTCGTTCAGCGCGTACGGCTCGTTGTCACCGACGACCAGCGTTTCGTCTTCGCGGAGGAGCGCGAGCATGGCGTGGCCGAAGCGTGCGTCTCGGTTGTAGAGTACACCTGCGTGGAATGGCCGCGCGTCGCCCTTCCAGACGGGGGTGAAGCTGTGAACGCTGACGAGCACGGTGAGCACACTCCGCGCCTCGCGCTTGCTCAGCACGTCCGCGAGCTTGTCCTGGTACGGGTGGAAGATCGCGACGCGGCGACGCTCGCGCTCCTCGTCGCTCGCTCCTTCGTTGCCTGGGATGCGCGTGCGCTCGCTGATGACGGCCACCGCGTCTTCCGCAGCCGGCGGGCGGTTGCAGTCGTAGACCAGCCGCGAGTACGTCTGCAGGAGCGCGAACGCGCCGAGCATTGCCGACAGATGACGTGTGACGCCCGCTGCGCCGATGTCCCACGCGATGTGCCTCACGAGGTCCTCCGCGGAGACGCCGAGATCTCCGAGTGAACGCGGGATCTGTCGGCCGGCGTGATCGCAACACAGCACGAAGGGCGAGTCGACGGACTGCGGACCGTCGTGCAGCGTCGTGAACGGCGGGGGGTCGTCGGGAGAGAGCAGCGGCTGCCGGCTCATGCGCCCTTCTTGATACGACTAGCAGCGGGGGCTTTCAACGCCGCGCGCTTGCCGTCCGGCGGACACGCGGGTCTCAGGGGCTCGTCCTCTTGCTCGGCCCAGGCGACGAGCTCGTCGACGAACGCGCGCACCTGCGGCGCGATGAGCTCGCGCTCCTCGTAGACGACAGCGACGCGCGTCTCACGGCCGATGTGGCGCGGCAAGACGTGCACGAGCGCGCCCGATGCGATGTGCGACTCCGTCACGATCCCTGGCAGCAGCGCGATGCCCTGCCCACGCAGCGCAGCGTGGAACAGCAACGTGATCTCGTTGGAAGAGAAGGCGGAGGCCACGCGCACGGAGCCGCCGCCAAGCAACGGCCAGTGCGTCTCGGGCAGCTCGCCGCGCGCGAAGCCCATGAGGCACGCGTGGCTCCGCAGATCGCGCGGCGTGAGCGGCACACCCCGCTGCTCCAGATAGCCTGGAGAAGCGACCGCGGTCTGGGGCATGCGCATCAGCGTGCGCGCCGTAAGGCCGGGCGGAAGCTCCGTTGTTGCGCGCAGGGCCACATCGTAGCCATCGCGCTTGAGATCGACGTGTGCGCTGCCAAAGTGGATCTGCATGCGCACGGGGGGGTGACGCATCGCGAACGCCGAGACCATGTCGAAGAACGACCGGACCATGATCGGCGGAACAGAGACGCGCAGGTCACCGCTGATGGTGCCGCTCTCGCGACGCACGCTGGCCTCCGCGGTGGTCACGGCGTCCAGCACGATGCGCGCGTGACGGTAGAGCGACTCGCCGGCGTTCGTGAGCACGAGCGTGCGTGTGGTGCGCTTGATGAGACGCGCACCCAGGCGCTGCTCGAGCCGCGCGAGCCTGCGACTGATGGTCGCGCGCGGGGCACCGAGCTCCTTCGCGGCGCGCGAGAGCGACTTCGCGTCCACGGTCTTCACGAAAGCCTGCAACTCGGCCGTTTCGACGGGCTCCTTCATTTGGATCAAATTGTAGCGAATCATTCCCATTGGTGAGCAGTTGTTTCAGGGGTTCTGGAACACATGTTCTCTTTCAGTCGCCAGTTCAGGCTGTATGCCCCGACGACGAGAAACGGGAGAGGACAAGATGAAAGCGAAGGCGATTGGTTACTGGGTTGCCACGGGACTCACGGGTTTCGCGTTCCTCTCCGGAGGCGCGATGGATCTCAGCCGTTCCCCGCAGGTCCTCGAGGGCATGAGCCACCTCGGCTATCCGGCGTACTTCGCCGCGATCCTGGGCGCGTGGAAGCTCGCTGGTGCCGTCGCGGTGCTGGCCCCGCGCTTCCCGCGTCTGAAGGAGTGGGCCTACGCCGGTATGGCGTTCGATCTCACCGGCGCGGCCATCTCGCACGCGTCCTCCGGGGACGACGGCGGGAAGATCATGACGCCGCTGGTGCTGCTCGCGATCGTCGCGGCGTCGTGGGCGCTCCGGCCTGAGTCGCGCAAGCTCGCCGCGCCTGTGGTGGCTGCGGACAGGCCGGCCAGCGCGGCCACGGGCGCACCGCAGACTGCGTGACGCTGCTGCGATACGGGCTCACTTGCAGTTCGGATGATCGCGCTCGAAGCTCGCGTCGATCTGCGCGGGGGTGAGCGACGCAGGCGTGGCCAGGCGCGCCCACCATCCGTGCATCATCGCGCGACCCTCATTGCAGCGGCCGTTCTTGGCGGCGCACTCCGCGGCCATGTGGAGATCCGACACCGCGATGTTGCGCGCCTGATCGTCCGCCTGGTTGCCGCGCGGCGCGGCGTCGATCATGTGAATCAGCTCCAGACCTTCGGTCGCGCAGAATGCGCCGTCCTTCGCCTCGGACGCGTCGTGGAGCGCGGTCATGTCGTGGAAGAAGCGCTCGCGCGGAAGGAGCTTCGCGGGCGGGCAGTGCTGAGCGGCCATCGATGTCGTCGCGGTGTCGAGCTCGTCGGGCTTCATGCGCCGCTGCGTGGGCGCATCGTCCAGGCCCTTGCGAAAGCGAGCGCGCCCCTCCACGCATTTTCCAGCCTGGAACTCGCAGATGGCGCGGGTCATCCAGCGTGTGGTTGCATGGCGGGGATCCGCGGCGTCCGCGGCGTCGAGCTCCTTGAGGCAACCGGTGCCGTCGCCGTCCTTGCTGCGGTAGAGCGCGGCGGTGACGTGGTTCGACATCGACTCGTAGTCGACGGAGCCGGCGGGTTGGGCGGAGGTCGAGGTCGAGGTCGGGGTCGAGGTCGGGGTCGAGGTCGGGGTCGAGGTCGAGGTCGAGGTCGAGGTCGAGGCCGAGGTGGGATCGACCGCTACTGCGGGATCGGCGCAGGTTGGGGAGGAGGCGGAGCGCGCCGGGGGAGCGTCGCGACAGGGACAGGGGGCCTGCGGCGTGCCGCATGCGGCTAGCGCTGATAGGAGAAGCGAAGAAGCGAGACGCGTCATGGCCCACACAATGGACCATGGCGAGAGGGACAGGTCCAGGTGGGGCTACGGGCCGTCGCCGGGGTCCGGGCTGTGGGGTTTGTATCTCCACTTTCCGAGCTTCTTCAGCGCCTCTTCGGGGTGACCGCCTTGGCCTTGGAAGCCGACCTTGTAGACGTGGTTGTCGTACCAGCCCGTGACGTAGGCGTGCTTGCCGTCGCGGCTCACGGCCACGCCGCTTCCTCGATCCATGCCGGGGACAGGGAACGTGCGTGAGGTCATGTCCGTGGTGTCGACGACCGAGATGCTTCGCGTCAGTCCGTAGTCCGCGGACCACACGTAGCGGCCGTTCGCGGAGATGCCGATGCTCTTCGGGGCGTCGCCTACTGGCGCGCGGCGGACGATCTTCTCGGTGCCGACGTCCATTGCGGCGACCTGCGAGGCGGTGAGGCACGAGATGTAGAGCGTCTTCTCGTCCGGGGAGAGCGCGAGGTGGCGTGGGCACGTGCACGTCTTGATGCGGTGGTGCTTCGCAAGGTCGGCGCCTTCCCACACGTCGATCGACTCGGAGAAGAAGTTCGCGACGTAGAGCACACCGCTGCGGCTGACGGCCATTCCGCGCGGGTTTTTCCCGGCTTTCAGCGTGCGCACCACCGTGGCGGACTTCACGTCGACCTGGGTGACGTCGTTGCTCGACCAGTTGGCGACGAACATGTTCTTCTCATCCGGCGACAGGACGATGATCTTCGGGTGCCCGCCGACCTTCACCTCGTGAACGCTCTGGCCGGTGGCGACGTCGATGTAGAAGACCGAGTGCCGCCAGAAGTCGGACACGTAGAGCGTCTTGTCGTCACTGGAGACCGCGGCCTCGACAGCGGACCCCGGCACGATCAGCTCTCCCTTCGGAGCGAGCGTGTCTGCGTCGAGCACCGTCACGGAGTGCCGCCCCGACTCGCGGAAGTTCGTCACGTAGAGCGTCTTCTCGTCATGCGAGAGGAACGCGCCCTTCGGGTTCACGCCCGTCGCCTCCACCTCCTGCACCTCGAGCAGCGGCGGCGGACCGGACGCATCCGGTTCGATCGGAGGGATGTCCGCGCTTCGGGTGATCGTGGCGCCGGTGTCGCTTCCCGCGTCGTACCGAGCTGTCGCGAGATCCGCTTCGCCTGCGTCAAGGCTCACGACCGTGATGGAGGTGGTGCTTGCGGCGTCTCGGGCGTCGGCGGCCTCGCTCTTTCCACACGCCGTGACCGCGGCTGTCGCAACGACGAGCGCGAGCGCGGTGAGCGGGAGAACAAGGGGCTTCATGCGACCATGCAGGATTACCGCATCCGTGGCGGAAGGCCCAATTCAGCGGCCCTTCGTGCGGCGCCAGGCTATACCGTCGCTCATGACGGACCTCTCGCCCGGTCGCGCGCGCGTTTTGCGCATCGTTCGCGCTGGCCTTGGCGCGCTGATGTGTGGCGTGGGGCTCTTGCACTTCGTGTCGCCCGGACCGTTCGCAGAGATCGTCCCGAGCTACCTCCCCTACCCGGGACTCCTCGTGGCGGTGAGCGGCGTGTTCGAGATCGCGCTGGGCGCGGGGCTCTTCCTGCCGCGAACGCGCAAGCTCGCATCGCTAGGTCTCGTGCTGCTCTACGTCGCGGTGTTCCCGGCGAACATCTACATGGCGATGCACCACATCCAGCCGAGAGGCCTCTCGTTACCGGAATGGGCGGCGTGGGCGCGCCTGCCCTTCCAGGCCGTGTTCATCGCGCTCGCCATCGTCGCAGGCCGCGACCCCACCGGCTTCGCGACACGATCGAGCGCGGGTGATTTGCCTACCTGAAGTTCTGGACGGCCCACACGCTTCCGTCGGCCAGTGTGTAGAAGCCGCACGAGACCTGCGTGTAGCGCGCGGCCTTCATGTTCTCGTAGTGCCCGCCGCCGGGTCCTTCGCCCCACATCATCTTGAGGCATGAGGGGATCATGTCGCCTGCGGGGCCGGGCCAGCCTGGGCACTCGTTCTGACCCATCTCGCTGCACGTGCCGAACGCGCCGTGCGCGGAGCCGGACTTGGAGTCGCTCTGCGCCTGGCCGTCGGAGCACTTCTCCTCCGCGGTCCAGCGCGTGAGCGCGGGCGAGCCAACCGTCTTGCGGTAGGCGTTGATCTGATCGACGCAGGTCTGCTCCGCCGAGCTCGGGCCCGGGTTCACGGGGTTGCCGCTCGAGCCTGCGTCCGGAGCGGCGCCACCGCCGGACGAACCAGACGAACCAGACGAACCAGATGACGTATCGCCGCCGCTCGCGCCAGGGTCAGTGCCCGTCTGCGATGTCGCGGGGCCGTAGCCGCGAGGCTGCAGCGTGCCGGGGTCGTCACTGCATGCGATGAGCGTGAGGCTCGTGCAGACGAGCGAGCCGAGGGGGAAGAAGAATTGTCCGAAGCGCATGTCGATCAATGTAACGGCAGGGAGACACCACGCCAGCAAGCGCATGATCTTCCACCATGGTCGAACAATTGAAGAACGACCAATCGCGCCCGTTCGAGAAAACAAGCTGGATCGCATGATCCATTGCCACCCACGCACCAGAAGAACGGCCTGGCCCGCGCCGGGTTTACTGTACCGCTTCACTGCGTGGGCGGAAGACCGAGCAGCGCCCGGGCGGCGTGCATTTCCGTGGGCAGCGAGCAGTCGGCGAGGCGTGCGCGGAAGATCTCTTCGCGCATCTCGACCGTGGCGTTCTGCAGAGACAGCGCGTCCGCGCGACGCATCACGGTGACGACGAAGAGCGGCGGCTTGCCCTCCTTGCCGATCACCGACACGCGTCGCGTGCAGACGAGGCCGGCAGCACGACCTGCGTCAAGCGCGCGATCCTTCGGGAACGCGCCCGAGCATGCGACGAAGAGCCCGGTGGGCGATAGCAGGCGCGCCGCGGTGAGGGCGTAGTCCTCGATGCCGCCGCGCGTCTCGAAGCAGCATGGTCCGCGCTGCACCTTCTCCGACGGCGTTCCGTGGCCGAGCGGGATGTATGGCGGCGTGCCGGTGACCAGGTCGAACGTCGCTCCTTCGGGGAACAGGGCCGGGTCGCGCAGATCACCGGCCTGCACGGCGACGCGATCATCCGCGCCGTTGTAGGCAAGCGAGCGGCGCGCCATGGCAATGGACACGTCCTGTGCCTCGACACCGACCAGGCGTGCTTCCGGGAACGCCCACGCCAGGAACATGAGCACGGAGCCGATGCCGCATCCCAGATCGAATGCAGTATGCACGTTTCCGCGCGCGCGGCCCTCTTCGATCGCGACGACCGCAGTCATGAAGTCGTCGAGCGACCACTTGTGCCCGCGACGCTGCTGGAAGATGCGCCAGTCGCCGGAGAGGAACGAGAGCACCTCGTCCGGACGTGGCGCAAGGTCTGCGCGGCCTTGCGCGCCCCGCGGCGGTGGACCTGCCGGGACCCAGCCACGCGGACGCTTCCGCGCTGCGCGATCGTCGGGGTCGTTGGAAAGCCTCATCCGAGCCACGGAGTAGCACCGCGGCGGCCCGAGTTGTGCTTGATCTCGACCTCGCATGACCATCCGAACGACCCCGCTCCCGATGGCATACGGAAGGCGCCCGGACGACCTCGACGTGCTCGCGCGGTCCCGCTTGCTCGCGCATCTCCCCATCAAGGAGGTGTCGGAGTTCCTCGACCTGCTCGATCAGGTGGCCCTGCCGCCGGGCACCGCGCTGCTGCGCGAGGGTGACGACGGCGACTGCATGTTCTTCGTGCTCGAGGGCGAGGCGCGCGTGCGACGCGGGCAGCTCGAGCTCCGTCACGTGCATCCGGGGGACTATTTCGGTGAGCTCGCGATGCTGGGCGCGACGAAGCGTGCTGCCTCTGTCGAGTCACTCACGACGATGCGCCTCGCGCGGCTCTCTCGCGCGCACTACCTCTCGCTGGTCGCGAATCACCCCAAGATCGCCCTTCATTTCACGCAGGCGCTCGCGAACGGTCTTGGCGAGGAGCTGGTCGCCATGACGGACAATGTCGGCCTGCTTGCATACCAGCGCTCGCTTCCCCGCCGGCTCGAGGCACGCGTTACGCGTGACTCCGACACCATCATCGTCGCGACGGGCACCATCGTGGGCACGATTCTCCCGAAGGAGGAGAACAGCTGGCAGGTCGTCGGCGCTACGATCGATCGCAAGCCCGCGTCGCTGGAGACCGCGGTGGTGGCAGACGTGGCTGTATCGCCGCTCACCGTCGCGGACTGGGAGGGGCGCATGCTCATCCGGAGGAGCGCCGCGCTCGTCTTCCTGGAGGCGGCGCGCATTGCGGCACCCGACGTGACGCTGTGCATGGGGTCGCCCATCGAGAACGGCACGGTCGTGCGCGTGACCGGGGACGCGGACACCACCGCGCTCGCACTGCGAATCGGCGAGGAGATCGCGCGGCTCTGTCGCGACGACGCACCTCTGCGTGAAGAGGTGTGGCAGGTCGAGGAGGCCCGCTCGCTGCTGCTCGAGCGTGGGTTCTCCGATGCTGCGGCGTTGCTGCTCTCCCGCCGCGAGGCGACGATCTCGCTTCTCACGTTCGGGGAGACGTTCGCGCTGGCGATGGGCCCCGTCGTACCGCGCACGTCGTTCCTGTCGGCGCTCTCGGTGCGTCCCCATCCCGAGGGATTGTTCCTGGATCTGGGCTCGGAGGTGCATCGCGCGCTGCCTGGAAAGGATGGCGCGCACGAGCCGAACGTGGACGTGGAGGTGCGGACGCCTCGCTACGGCGCACCGATGACCCACGCCAGCCGCGAGTGGCTGAAGGAGATGGGCGTCACGGGCGTGGGACGCTTCAACGAGCACTGCGTCTCTGGCAACGTCCAGGAGGTCATCCGCGTGTCAGAGGGCTTCCACGAGAAATGGATCGGCCGCATCGCCGATCTCATCACGGAGCGAAAGCGCACGGTCAAGGTCGTGGTGATCGCTGGCCCGTCGTCTTCCGGAAAGACCACCTTCATCAAGCGACTCACCGTGCAGCTCCTCGTGAACGGCATTCGCCCGAAGAACGTGTCGCTCGACGACTACTACGTCGATCGCGAGAAGAACGTGAAGGACGAGAAGGGCGAGTACGACTTCGAGGCGTTCGAGGCGCTCGACACGAACGCCTTGAAATCCCAGCTATCGCGTCTCTTCACCGGCGCGACGGTGAGCACGTCACGCTACGACTTCAAGGCGGGCAAGAGCTATCCAGACGGCGGCGAAGCGCTCTCACTGGGACCGAGCGAGGTGCTGCTCCTCGAGGGTATTCATGGCCTGAACCCCGACCTCGTCGGCGATGCTGTACCGGCCGAGGCCGTCTTCCGGATCTTCGTGCATCCGGCGAGTACGCTTGCGTTCGACAAGGCCGGGGTGCTCGCGCCCGACGACGTGCGGCTCATTCGCCGCATCGTGCGAGATCGCCACACCCGGAACAACACAGCCGCGGACACGATCATGCGCTGGCCGTCCGTGCGGCGTGGAGAGCTCCTGCACATCTATCCGTTCCTGCCGAACGCGGACGTCGTGTTCGACTCCGCGCTGGTGTACGAGCTCAGCGTGCTGAAGACCTATGCCGAGCGTTACTTGCTCGAGGTCCCGCCCACGCATCCGGCGTTCACGACGGCGTTCCGACTGCGGCAGCTGATCGATCAGTTCGTGGCGATCTACGCCGATCACGTGCCACCCACGTCGCTCCTGCGCGAGTTCATCGGCGGCAGCGGCTTCGAATACTGAGCAACGACCATGGCCAAAGACGAGAGCTACCTCCTGACGATCAACACCGGCTCGTCCAGCCTGAAGGCGGCGGTGTACCCGTGGGATCTGGGCGCGCCCGTGCTCCACGTGAATGTGTCGCGCCTCGGGACCCTTGACGCCATGGTGGAGGTGGACGGCGCGCACGTGACGCAGGAGGAGCACGTCAAGACGCACGGGGAGGCGATCGAGGCCGTGCTCGCGGTCCTCTCGAAGAAGGCGCTGCGCATCACCGGCGTGGGACATCGGCTGGTTCACGGCGGACCCACCCTGGCTGCGCCGCTTCTCATGACCCCGTACGTGCGCGCGGAGCTCGCTTCCTGCGTGACGCTTGCACCGCTTCACCTGCCGCAGGCGCTGCTTGCGATCGATCACCTGTCCGACGCGCTGCCGGACCTTGCGCAGGTAGCGTGCTTCGACACGGCGTTCCACGCAACGCTGCCCGCGCACGCCTACACCCTCGCCCTGCCATACGCCTTCGCCGAGCTCGGGATCCGTCGGTACGGCTTCCACGGACTCTCGTACGAGTACATCGTCACAAAGCTGCGCGAGCTCGATCCGGTGAACGTCGGCGGGCGCGCGGTGGTCCTGCACCTGGGCAACGGCGCGAGCATGGCGGCCATTGCGCGCGGCGTCTCCATCGACACGAGCATGGGCCTGACGCCCACGGGAGGCATCGTGATGGGTACGCGCTCGGGCGATCTCGATCCGGGCGTGATCCAGCACCTGCTCGCGCGCGGCCTGGTGAAGAGCGCGGACGATCTGCAGACGCTCCTCACGCAGAAATCAGGCCTCTACGGCGTGTCGGGCGTGGGCTCCGACATGCGTGATCTGCTCGCGCGGCGCAGCGACCCGCGCGCGCGCCTCGCGGTAGAGATGTTCACCTATCAGGCGAAGAAGCAGCTCGGCGCGTACGCCGCAGCCCTCTCGGGGCTGGACACCGTCGTGTTCACGGGAGGCATCGGCGAGCACGCGGCCACCATCCGCGAAGAGATCTGCTCGGGCCTCGAGTTCCTGGGCGTCGCGCTCGACCTCACGGCCAACGCGAAGAGCGCTCCGGTCGTATCCACGAAGGACGCGCGGGTGACCGTGAGGGTCATAGAGACCGACGAAGACTCGATGATCGCAACGCACACTGCTCGACTCTTGAGGAAGCCATGACCAACACATTCTCGAACGGCAACGGTCCGCTGACCCCGGAGACGCTGGAGCGCATGCAGCGCTACTTCTCCGCGGCGAACTACCTCTCCGTGGGCCAGATCTACCTGCTAGCCAACCCGCTGATGAAGGAGCCGCTCCGTCACGAGCACATCAAGCCGCGCCTGCTCGGACACTGGGGAACGACGCCCGGCTTGAACTTCTTGTACGTGCACCTGAACCGCATCATCAGGGAGCGCGACACGAACATGATTTACATCATGGGCCCGGGACACGGCGGGCCCTCCGCTGTGGCGAACGCGTACCTCGAGGGCACCTACAGCGAGGTGTACCCCAACATCTCCCAGGATGAGGACGGCATCCATCATCTGTTCCGGCAGTTCTCCTTTCCGGGCGGCATCCCCAGTCACGTCTCGCCGGAGACGCCAGGGTCCATTCATGAAGGCGGCGAGCTGGGCTACGCGCTGTCGCATGCGTATGGCGCTGCGTTCGACAATCCCGATCTCGTCGTCGCTGCAGTCGTTGGCGACGGCGAGGCGGAGACCGGGCCGCTCGCGACCAGCTGGCACTCGAACAAGTTCTTGAACCCGAAGACAGACGGCGCTGTGCTGCCGATCCTTCACCTGAACGGCTACAAGATCGCCGGCCCCACGGTCCTCGCGCGCATCAGCAACGAGGAGCTCGAACAGCTGTTCCGCGGCTACGGCTACGTGCCGCACTTCGTGGAGGGCAACGAGCCATATGAGCGCCATCTGGATCCGCGAACGATGCACCAGAAGCTGGCTGCCACGCTGGACAGGTGCATGGACGACATCAAGAGGATCCAGGAGAGCGCGCGCACGGGCGGCGTGACCGAGCGGCCGCGATGGCCCATGGTGATCTTCCGCACGCCGAAGGGCTGGACCGGACCGGACATCGTGGACGGCAAGCCGGTGCAGGGGTCGTGGCGCTCGCACCAGGTACCGCTCTCCGAGACGAAGAGCGAAGAGCACATGGCGCAGCTGGAGAAGTGGCTCCGGAGCTACGAGCCGCAGAAGCTCTTCGACGCGAACGGGAAGCTCGCCTCGGAGCTCGCGGAGCTTGCGCCGAAGGGTACGCGACGCATGAGCGCGAACCCGCACGCGAACGGCGGCATCCTGCTGCGCGAGCTGCGCTTGCCCGATTTTCGCGACTACGCGGTGGATGTGCCGACACCCGGCGCGGTGGACGCAGAGGCCACGCGCGTCCAGGGCAACTACATGCGCGACGTGATGGTGAAGAACATGGAGAGCGCGAACTTCCGCGTGTTCTCTCCCGACGAGACCGCGTCCAACCGCTGGGGCGCGCTGTTCGAGAAGACCGACCGCTGCTCCGTTGCCACGCACATCCCCGACGACTCGAACGTGGCGCCGAACGGCCGCGTGATGGAGATGCTGAGCGAGCACCAGTGCCAGGGCTGGCTCGAGGGCTACCTGCTCACGGGGCGCCACGGCTTCTTCTCTTGCTACGAGGCGTTCATCCACATCATCGACTCGATGCTGAACCAGCACGCGAAGTGGTTGAAGGTGACGCGGCAGATTCCGTGGCGCCGGCCCATCGCGTCACTGAACTACCTGCTCACGTCGCACGTGTGGCGACAGGACCACAATGGCTTCTCGCACCAGGACCCAGGCTTCATCGATCACGTGGTGAACAAGAAGTCGGAGATCATCCGCGTGTATCTGCCGCCGGACGCGAACACGTTGTTGTCCGTGACCGACCACTGCCTGCGGAGCCGCAACTACGTCAACGTGGTTGTTGCGGGGAAGCAGCCCGCGCCGCAGTGGCTCACGATGGACCAGGCTATCGCGCACTGCACGAGCGGCATCGGCATATGGGAGTGGGCATCGAACGACGAGGGCAGCGAGCCTGACGTGGTGATGGCATGCGCAGGCGACGTGCCCACGCTGGAGACGCTGGCCGCCGTGGAGATCTTGCGCGCGCGATTGCCAAAGCTGAAGGTGCGCGTCGTCAACGTGGTCGACTTGATGCGACTGCAGCCCACGAGCGAGCATCCGCACGGGCTCTCGGACACGGACTTCGACGCGCTGTTCACGAAGGACAAGCCGGTGATCTTCGCGTTCCACGGCTATCCCTGGCTGATTCATCGGCTGACGTATCGCCGGACGAACCACGAGAACATCCACGTGCGCGGCTACAAGGAAGAGGGCACGACGACCACTCCGTTCGACATGGTGGTTCTGAACGATCTCGATCGGTATCACCTCGTCGGCGACGTGATCGACAGGCTCCCCGCGCTGGGCGCGCAGGCGGCGTACCAGAAGCAGTGGCTGCGCGACCAGCTGACGAAGCACAAGCAGTACATCCGCGAGCACGGGGATGACCTGCCGGAGATCAGGGAATGGAGATGGGGAACACACTGACCCACGTGGCAAGGTGCTCCGCGTCGTCGTATCCTTGGCACGTGGGAACTCGCTCGCACAGCTCCAAGGCGATCGCGTTCGGCGCGCTGACGACGAGCATCCTTGCCTGCGGGCATCCTGCGGCAAGCGTCGTGATCGGAGTGGCGCAGGTCGCTCCTGCGCCCATTGCGTCTGTGATGCCGCGTGCCGCGACCGGCGCCTCTCCCGAGCGGCCTGTGCCGGTGCCGACAGCGCGCGCGATGATGGCTCCCAACGTCCCCGAGGAGCTTGCGCTGCCCGTCCGTGATCCGCGCTTCTACAAGCGCCCGCATCGGCCCGCCACGCTCATCACGCATCAGATCAGCGTGCTCAGTCTGTCGCTTCCGGCGCCGGAGCTCCCCGGCGGTATCGATCCAGAGGTCCTGATCGAGCTCGCGACCGCATACGCGGAGCTCGCGCGCGTGACGCCCACCTCGACCGCAGAGCACGACACCGCCCGGGCGGACGCACGCGCGGCTTACATGCGTTACGGAGGCATCGTACCGCCGTCGGACGGCGCAGAATCGGCGGCGTACTTCGTCGCGCTCGAGTACGAGCTCGATGGTGATCGGGTGGTCGCGCGAGCGGCCTATCAGGCGATGCTCACCCAGACGCCAGCGGCGTGGACCGCGCCGTACTGCCACGTGGGCCTCGCCGAGCTGACTCTCCGCGAGGCGAACGGCGACGCGATCGCCCGCGAGCAAGCGCTGGTCCACTACGAGGCGGCGTTGAAGCAGCTGCGGCGCGATCAGGATCTCTATCCTTACGTCCTCCTCCGGATCGGACAGTCACAGCTCGCGCTGGGCGACACGAAGGCAGGAACACGGACGCTGGAGCGCCTCACCCGCGAGTTCCCGAAGTCCGAAGCGACGCGCATGGCGAACCCGTGAAGCGTAGCGGGGGCCACGCCTATCGAGATGGCGATATGGGCGACACGGCGCTGCCCTTGCCCCGCGTCCATCTCGTACGCTGGAAAGTCCTGCTCGTGATGCTGACCGTCTGCGCGACCGTCGTTATCATGTGCGCATCCGTCGAACTGGTGCCCAGGTACCCGTTGAGCGGCACACTGCAGCTCCTCGAGATCTCAACCGTTGTCGTGACGGCCATGCTCGGATGGCAACTCGCTCGGGGGGCCCCGGTGCCACCAGCGGCGATGTTGTCGCTCGCGGTCTTTCCGGTTGTTGCGACCCACCTTCTGTCGTGGCGTGAGGCCGTGAACCGCGTGGACAGCTGGTACTGGAGCGCGCCACCTTTCGCAGGCGAACGCTCGATCGCGTTCCTCACGACAACCGTGAACTTGACGCTGGTGGTGGTATCGATCGCCAGCTACTTTGCCACCATCGACACCTCGACGCTCCCCTTCTTCCAAGCTCAGCCTTGTCGCGAGGCGATCGGAACCGCAGGCTTTTTCTCGCAAAGTACGTACGTACTCAGCGCTGCAATGGCACTTCGGATTTTCTGAAATTTCGGGCTGGGCTGGGACGACTGGAGCCTCATGAAGTTCCTCGTCTGGTGCCTGCTCTTCGTCGTGTGCTGGCCGCTCGCGCTCGTGGCGCTCGTGGTCTACCCGATCGTGTGGCTCGTGCTGCTGCCGTTTCGGCTGATCGGCTTCACGGTGCGCACGGTGCTCGATCTCGTATGGTCGATCGTCACGTTGCCGCTGCGCATTCTCACGCCGCGGCGTCGGTTCCACTTGATGGCCTGACGCGTCGCACGGCTTCAGTTGACGATGGCCGCGTGACCTCTGCGCAGCGCCCGCTCCCATTTCGCGCTCGCGCTCTCGCCGGGTGTGCCGGCGCGCGTGAGCTCCGCGCAGATCGCCGCGGTCATCGCGTCGCCCGCGCCTTCTCTGTCTGCCGGCAACCGCTTCGGCGACCACGACCCCGACCTCGACCTCGACCTCGACCTCGACTTCGATCTCGACCTCGACCTCGACTTCGACGTAGACCTCGGTTCGACCTTTGGCCTCGACAGCTACAGCGACGCGCGCCTTTGACGTGAGCACCCGCGTGCTTGCGGGGGCTCTGCTTCTTTCGGTGCTCGCGGGGGCGCTGCATGATGTTTCTCGCGCCTGGGACGTCTGGTATTACCACCTGCCGTTTGCTGCGCGGATCGCCGGGATCGTGCCTGCTGGCGAGTTCGTGTTTCATCCGGCGGATCAGGCTCGGTTCGACGGATTTCCTCTGCTCGGCGAGGCATTGCAGGGCCTGCTCTGGCGCGTCACCGGGCGACCCGAGAGCGCGAACCTCGTGGCGTACGCGTCCGTACCGCTGTTTGCGTGGTTCCTGCGGCGTTCGTTCGGCGTGCCTTGGCAGCTCACAGTTTTTGCGCTGTTTGCGATCCCGCTCGTGCAGATCCACGCAAGCTCCGCCTATGTCGATCTGCCTGCGAATGCTGCGGCGAGCGTGGTGGTGATGCTTGCGATTCGCGCGCACGCCACGCGCGCGCCGCTCGCACGAGGGACCTTGGCGCTCGCGGTGGTGTCCGCGGCCGTCGCGGCGAACATGAAGGTGATGATGGGGCCCATCGTGCTCGTCGGCCTCGGCGCGCTTGCGGTGGAGCTCCTGCGCCAGAAACGCGCGGCTCCGCTCCGCGACAAGCTCCGCTGGTCCGCGATGGCATTGCTCGCGCTGCTCGCCGTGTTCGCGACGCCGCTGAAGAACGCCGCGATGCACGGAAATCCCTGGTACCCCGTGCAGGTATCGGCACTGGGCTTCACGTTCGCGGGACCGGAAGAGCCTTACTCGTTCGCGCCCGCGTGGCTCGTGGACAAGCCGCGCTTCATCCGCTTCGTGTGTTCGCTGCTGGAGATCGGACTCCGCCCCTACTCGAGCACGCGCCGCTGGACCATCGACCAGTTCATGCCTGCGGACGAGCCCGGCAGTCGCCTGGGCGGATACTTCGGCGCATACGTGGTCGCGATGGTCGTTGCGCTCGCTGTCCTCGGCTGGCGCGCGCGCTCGAGACGGGCCCGCGTGTCCGCGATCGGGTTCGGCGCGTTCACGCTGCTGGTGTCGCACATGCCGCAGGCGCACGAGCTTCGCTACTATCTGTGCTGGATGATCGTGCTCGTGGCGCTGGTCCTCTGGCTCGCGCAGCCCGAAGACGCCGCGCCCTCGCGTGGTAGCGCCAGCCGCTGGCTGTACGCCGTGTGCGTTCCCGCGCTCGCGGTGGTCATCGGCGTGACGCATGCAGGATGCATCTATCCAGCCGGCGTGGGCTTTGCCGAGCTACTGCGCGAGCAGGTGAACGAGGGCGCTCTCGATCACGTGCAAGCGCGCGTATGCATCAACCGCGCGCCATGGAACATCCTCTGGGCGGCGCGCTTCCACGCGCCACGTCAGTACGTGGTCTACGAGGCGGAAGGCCCAGCGGACTGCCGCGGCGCGAGCGAGCTGCCCTGAGCGTTCGCTGCCGGCGTGACCTCCACTTCCCCGGCCTTTGCCTGAACGAGGGCGAGCGCGCGCACCACGCTCGTGAGCTTCTCGTCGTACTCGAGGCGGCGGCGGCGCGTCATCAACGACTCGCGCACGAGCCAGATGACGATCGGGTACATCAGAAAGTCCACGCCGCGGCCGATGCCCACTGCATGTGCGAGCGCCGTCGCGCGGTCCGGAAACGCGATGAAGAGCGCGCCCACGAGGAACGCAGCCATTTCCAGCAGCACCGCGCGGCGGTTTTTTCCGCGAAGGCTGACCCAGTCGTACGCGACGATGCCAAGGACGAACGCCAGAAGAATGAACGCGCCGATTGTCATGAGGCCTCTCCGAACAGGTACTGGAGCGCGAGGTCGCGAATGATGCGCGCTGCACCGAACGCGCTCTGCCCCTTCGCGAGCGTGGACGTGGAGTAGCGGACGGAGACAGGACGCTCGACGATCTCGAGCGACGGAGCGCCCGCCACGCGCACTTTGATCTCCGTGGCATGCGCCATCCGGTTCTGCTGGATCACGATGTGCTGCACGGCACGAGCGCTGAACGCACGCAGCCCGTTGTGCGCATCGGCGAGCGGCAGTCCGGTCAGTACGCGCTCGAACCAGCGGGCGCCAAACAGGAGGAGCGCACGCGCGCGCGGCACATTCGAGTCGCCGAGGAAGCGGTTGCCGAACACCACGTCCGCACCGAGCAAGATCTCCTGCGCCAGCGCGAGCGCGTCCGTCGCGGAGTGTTGCCCATCCGAGTCCATGGTCACGTACGCGTCGAAGCCGCGCGCGACCGCGAGCTGACGCGCCGTCTCCAGCGCAGCGCCCTGCCCCAGGTTCGTGACGTGACGTGCGAGCACGACGTGGAAGCTTTCGCCGGATGCCGGAAGCGTCGCGAGATCGATCGCGGGCTCGCTCCCGTCGTCGACCACGAAGACGGTGACGCAATGCTCGCGCGCGGCTTCACGCAGCGAGGCGAGCGTGTCCATGAGCGCACGCCCTTCGTTCCTCGCCGGCATGAGCACGGCGATTCGGGGACGTTCTCCGGAGCGCATCTACCGCCGTTTACACCAGCCTCCACGGCAGCGTTGGAATTTTGCGACGCTATCGCATCGCCGCGCCCCGGAGAGGGAGGACAACGAGGCCTGAGGGCGCTATGTTCGCCGCCGTGGGAGAAAGCACCGTCTACCGGCACCTCGACACCGTCACGCTGCTCGTGGGCGCAGAGAGCCCGCTCCTGCAGAAGGCGAAGGCCCAGCTCGAGCAGGTGATGATCCGCGTCACGCGCGCGGCGCACATCGCTGCTGCTTCGGAGCGCCTGCCCGTCCTCATGCCGCAGGCTGTGGTCCTGTTCGGTGCCGTGACGGAGGAGGAGCGAGAGAACCTGGTCGACCGCGCGACGGCGATCGGCGCGCTGGTCTTCTACGTGGACGACAAGCTTCCCCTGGACGATCTGGAGCCTCTCGTGGAGGGCATCGCGAAGGCAGCAGTCGAGCGCGGGCTCACCCGCGATCAGCCGCTCACACGCCCCGAGAGCACCGTCAGAGATCCCTGACCGCGATCAAGCCCGCCCAGCTTTCCCCCGCTCGTCGCGCCTGCGAATGATCCACGCCAGTCCCGCGAGGACCGTGGCGCCAATACCAAGGCTGCTCGGCGCGTCCGTGCTCGCGTAGTCGCAGCGGCCACAGCCACCGCCCGCCGCAAGCGCGCGTGGGTTGATGATGGTGTCCTTGTTCGCGTGCATGCCCTGGATGGTCATTCGATGAACCAGGAGGTCGCCGTCAACGAGACCGAGCGCACGCGGCACCTTTGCGAACGACGACGCCTTGCCGTCCGAGCGGACCAGGCCCGTGCGGCTGTCCTTGGACTGCGGGCCGTCGTAGTCGCCCACCTTGGAGTCCAGGTCGGAGTCCTGAAGGTAGAGCGCGTGATCGAACTCGTCCTCCTTGTGCACCGTGCCGTCATGGATGTGCACGGTGGGAAAGAACACCTGGCCGCGCAGACGTGTCTTCCACTCGAGGGCGATGGGATGCGTGGAGCCAGCCAGTGACTTCAGCTGGAAGACGGCGAACCCGTAGTCGGCGTACTCGGGGATCTGCGCCCAGACCTCTTTCTTGATCGAGAAGCGTGCATCGAGGCGCGCGAAGTCATCCACGGTGGGCACGAACGACGCGATGAAATCGCCCACGTCGTGAACGGCCAGGACCGGCGTGGCCTCCGCACTTGCGCTCTTGCTGCGCGAGCCCAGCATGTTCGACTCCGGCTTGTGCGGGAAGCCTTGCGCCAGATCTCCGAAGAGCTCCGGATACTCCTTCAGGTTCACCCACGACACGGAGTCCTCGCGCGCGGGAAGCGCCACGGGGAGCGGGAGGATCATCGCGACGGGCTCCGTGGCCGTGTACTGCATCTGATACGCGAGCACCTGAGCGTCAGCGCCCTTCAGGCGGGCGAAGATTGTCGTCGCGTGGACCTCGGTCTTGGCGGTGAAACAGCACATTGTTCACGCATAATACGTCGCAACTTGGCGAAAGATCCCCAGGATGTGGCTCACACCTTCTTTCGCCGCGCCTCGGGGCCACACCAAGAAAACCGCACCGAGGGCCGGAGGTACGGCATCCTAGAGGGGATGCCGTGGTGGTTCGGATACCTGACGCTCGGGGCGTGGCTCTTCGTGGTGGCGGGCGCGGCGATCTCACGCGGGCGACAGTTCGCGACGTTTGCGGGTGTGATCGTCGGCATTCATTCGCTCATCGCCGTGGAGCTCGCGCCGATGTTCGCGCGCATGGCTCCGCTGTTCATCGCGCTCCACGTCGCGGTGTACGTGAACTTCCTGATGCTCACGCGACCGCGCATGCGGCCGCTGCTCTACCGCCTGCTCGTGAGCTGGCCGGGCTCGTTCTTCTGGGCGGGTACGCTGCTCGCGCTACCGCTCGCCGTAGCGCGTGCGATGGGCCTCGACCCGTCATGGGGGATCGTGATCCCGTATGCGTTGTCGGCCATCGGCTTCGTCCAGTCGCTGCGCACGCACGAAGAGGAGATCGACCTGGTCGTGGGCGACAACCACGCAGACACGCCGCATCCGCTGCCGCATCCGCGCGGCAAGGCGCGTGAAGAGCGCCCGCTGCGCATCGTGCAGATCTCCGATCCGCACATCGGACCGTTCATGTCAGTGAACCGCCTGCGCCGCATTGCAGATGACGCCGTCACGAAGAAGCCGGACCTCATTCTCCTCACCGGTGATTTCCTCACCATGGAGTCGCAGAGCGATCCGGAGCTGCTGCGGCGCGCCTTCGAGCCCCTCGCGGCGATGAAGGGCCGCGTCCTGGCCTGTCACGGCAACCACGATCTGGAGGCGCCCGAGACGGTGCGCACGGCCCTCACTGCGAACGGTATCCAGCTCCTCGTGGACGACGCAACGGTGGTGGAGACGGACGCCGGACCGGTGCACGTGGTGGGGATGGATTTCGCATGGCGCGATCGCGCGCAGAAGATGAAGCGCGTGTGCGACGCCCACCCGCGCATCGAAGGCACGACGCGCGTCGTGATGCTCCACGATCCAGGAGCATTCAAACACCTGCCCGAGGGCGAGGCGGATCTCGTGCTGTCCGGACACACGTACGGCGGACAGGTCGGCCTGCTCAGCCTGGGTCTGTCGTGGACGTTCCTGCGCTTGTTCGGGCTCACGATCCCGGACCACGGCTTCTGGGCGCGCGGCCGCGACCGCATGTACGTGCACCGCGGCACTGGGCACTACGGCTTTCCGCTGCGGCTGGGCGTGCCCTCGGAAGAGAGCGTCCTGTCCGTGCACCGCGCGAAGGCCTGAGTCGCTCAAGGATTCCGTTGGGGCGTCGTTCGTTGTTTCGTGAACATCCCGCTTCACGCGCCGATCCCCCTTCGCTTGGTCGCGAAGAGCGGCAAATGGCTGCTCGAGGTAGAGCGCTTTGTCGCGGTGCGCGCACAGCTCTTCCGACCGCGACGCGAGACGGTCGAGGGCGAGGGCGCGATCCTGCGCGCGCTCTCCGCTTCCGAAGATGCTGACCTCACCGACACTGCACGGACGCTGATGCGCGGCGGCCTCTTGCCCGAGCGCTGCTACGAGGTGGTGGAGGGCGGCTTCTCGGAAGCGGCCCTGCCGGACAGCATCCCCGACGCGCAGCCCGCAATGGAACGAACGCGCGCGGAGGAACAAGAGATGACGCGCGTCCGCGACCAGCTCCTCACGCTGCAGATGAAGGTCGAACGGCTTCGGACGCAGGTCACCGATCTGGAGCACGGCGCGCCGCCGAAACAGCTCACGCGCGGCGACCCCGAGCCCGCGGCGAAGGAGATCGCGACGGCCCCGACGGCACCGTCGGCCGATCAGGATTTGGTCGCAGAGCACTCGTCCGATCTCGCGGGCCGCGACCTCCTGGCTGACGACTCGTCCGATCTCGCGGGCCGCGACCTCTTGGCTGACGACTCGCCTGCGGAGGCTCCGATCTCGCCCGCGCTCGATCTGGGCACGCCAAAGGAGCACGTCGAGGCGCTGGATGCGCTCTTCCTCGGCGCTGCGACGTTCACGGAGAGCTCAGAGGCGACAACGCCCGGCCTCCTCATGATCGATGAGTCGTACTTCGTCTCCAAGCTTGCGAACCAGTCGGGCGAGTGCGTGGGTGCGCTGCTCGTCGACGGGCCAACGTTGAAGATGCTCGGAGCCGCGATCGGCCTCAAGGATCTCGCGAGCGCGATGGTCACGGTCCTCGCGAGGAATCCTGCGAATCCGACGATCTTCGCGTGCGACGCGGAGCAGCTCGATCCGGTGGAGTTGCCATGGCTGTTCGATGCGCAGAAGCGCCTGGACCTGGACGACTCGCTGGGTGGGCACGTGCTCCTCCTCGGGAGGTGATAGAACTCGGGCGTGCTGATCCATCTGCTCCGTACGTCCTTGTCCGAAGGTGACTCCGACTCTCACCGCTTCCTCACGCAGGAAGGACGTCGGCTGGTCCGCGCTCTGGGCACGAAGATGAAGGACTACCAGCCGGGCTTCGACCGCATCGTGACGAGCGCGTCGCCCAGCGCCGTGCAGACCGCGGAGCTCTTTGCGGAGCGCGTGGACTACGTCTCGGTCATCGAGGTGTTGCCGTCGCTCGCGCCCGGAGTGCCCGCGCAGATCGCCGGAGCGCTGCTCCAGGCGCGTGGAGAGTCCATCGTGGTCGTCGCCGAAGAGCCGGGGCTCTCTGCGCTGGGTGCGTTCCTCGTCGGGCGGCCGACGTTCCCGCCGGGCATGCCCGCGCAGCTGTCCGCGATCCGTGATCGCACTCCCGAGTGGTATCAGCGTCCGGGCGACCCAGGGCGCGGCCTGCTGCACGTGGCCTGAGGCGCCGCTTCCAGAGCGTCGTGATGCAACGCCTACTTGCTGCCAGGCGGACGCTTCGAGTCGGGGCGCTTCGACTCGGGGATGCGCACGACCTCGCTCGTGGGCGCGACGGACGAGTACGGGGCGCTCGGGCGCGCCTTGCGGAGCAGCGCGCTCATCTCGTTGCGAATGGTCTCGTTCTCGGCAGAGAGCTCCTCCACGCGACGCACGAGGATCGCGACGCGCATCGCGAGCAACCTCACCTCCGCCTCGAGCGAGCCATGTGCGCGCTCCCCTGGACGGGGGTCCAGGCCCGGCGGTGCTGTGGGTGCTGCGTCCGCGCCGACGGAGACGGCGGGAAATTCCCGCGGTGTCGGTGCCGTGGCGGAGACGTTCCCATCATCCCAGCGCGCCCCAGGTCTTGCTCCTTGCATGCTCGCCGTTGAGCAAGGCCCGTTCCGATCGTGTTTCCCGGAGATCCGGTGATTCGGGGACACAAACCTTTCACTTCTGAAGGGGTCAGAGTGCGGAGGTGAACGGACCGCTCGAGCGGGGTTGACGCTTTCACTCGCGGGCAGCCTTGCTATGGTCGCGCGAATGGGACGTATCTATCGCTCGCTTCCGTCTGCCGGCACCAGGATCGGCCTCGCGTTCTCTGGCGGCCTCGACACGCGATGCGCCGTTGCCTGGATGAGCCGCGAAGGCCTTGCGGTGCATGGCTATACGGCGGACCTCGGCCAACCTGATGAGAAGGATCCGGCTGAAATTCCGGCGATCGCGATTACCCACGGCGCCGTGGCCGCGAAGCTCGTCGACTGCCGCGAGTCGCTCGCGCGCGAAGGGATCATCGCGCTCCAGTGCGGCGCGTTTCATCTGTCGTCTGGCGGCAAGAAGTACTTCAACACCACGCCGCTCGGCCGCGCCGCCACCACCACCGCCATCGTCCGCACCATGCGTGAAGACGGCGTGGACGTGTTCTCCGACGGCAGCACGCACAAGGGGAACGACATCCAGCGGTTCTATCGCTACGGCGTGCTCGTGAACCCGGAGCTCAAGATCTACAAGCCGTGGCTCGACCCGAAGTTCGTGAGCGCGTTCGGCGGCCGCACGGAGATGAGCGAGTACCTGCTTTCGGTCGGCCTGCCCTACAAGATGGGGACGGAGAAGGCTTACAGCACCGATGCGAACGCGCTCGGCGCAACGCACGAGGCGAAGGACCTGGAGCGCCTGGACGTAGGCATGACGATCGTGGAGCCCATCATGGGCGTGCGCCACTGGGACGACGCCGTGAAGATCGCGCGCGAGACCGTGACGATCGAGTTCGCGCAGGGTCGACCGGTCTCCATCGGCGGCAAGAAGTGCGAGACCGCGTTCGACGCGATCAAGATCGCGAACGAGATCGGCGGGCGCCACGGCCTGGGCATGAGCGACCAGATCGAGAACCGCGTGATCGAGGCGAAGAGCCGCGGCATCTACGAGGCGCCCGGCATGGCCCTATTGCACCTCGGCTACGAGCGCTTGCTCAGCGCCATTCACAACGAGAACACGATGGACGTGTATTTCACGTTCGGCCGCAAGCTGGGGCGCTTGCTCTACGAAGGGCGCTGGTTCGATCCGGAGTCGATGATCCTGAAGGACGCGCTCGTACGGTGGCTGGCGCCCAGCATCACGGGCACGGTCACAATCGAGCTACGCCGCGGCGACGACTACAGCATCGAGAAGACGGAGGCCACGTACATGGCCTACGATCCGGACAAGCTCTCCATGGAGCGCGTGGCAAGCTCGTTCACGCCAGAGGATCGCATCGGTGCACTGGAGATGTTGAACCTCTCCACGCTCGACAACCGCGCGCTCCTTCTCCATCACGCGTCGCAGCTGCGCGCGCTTGCCGCGTTGGCGGAGGCGCCCGAGGCCGGCTCCGTCATGAAGCTCCTGGAATAGGGGCGACGTGGGGGCAAGAGACGCGCGCGCGCGACCGACGTTCTCTCGCGTGCGCGGCGGCCTGCGCATCGGGAGGCACTTCTTCACGCGCCGCGGCCTCACGCTTGCGAGCACGAGCGGCGACGCGCCGCGTGGCGTGGTGGACGCGATGTCCGCGCTCGCGAACCCGGGCATGGACGTGGCCCACGCACACGCGGACGTGCAGGTGTTTTTCACGGACACCGCGAGCCTCGAGCTCTTCATCCGCAGCGCGTGGCGGTTTCCATTCTCCGTGGTGTGGCTCTTCGCGAGGCCATTTTTCCGACTGATCGGCCAGTTCGCGCTCCCCGCGAACGAGGCGACGATCGAGACGGTGGTGCAGCGCCTCGACACCACGGCGGATGGCCGTGACGACGCACGCGCCATCATCCGCACCTACAAGGGCAGCGACGTGACCATGCAGGCCGTCGCATACGCGACCTGGAAACGCGGAGAGAAGCGCTTCATGAGCGCGGCGTTCCCGCTTCCGTTCTGTCAGCTCACGGGCATCCTGCGCCTCGATCCGGCGGCGGAAGGCGAAGGAGACGACGCGGGCGTCACGCTCACGTCGGAGCGAAAGGACGAAGACGATGCGGGCGTCTACCTGGTCGTGGGCAGCCTCGCCGTGCGTACACCGTTCGGGGAGCGCTTCTCGATGTGGCCAGCGACGTCCTCTGTGGTGGCGAAGGAAGCGCACGAAAGGCCCAGCGCGACGATCATCGGTGTGCACGAGCAGACGTTCCTGGGAGTGCGGGTGGTGACGCACCACTACTGGTTCACTCGCTGCGTTCGTGGAGCTCCTTCTCGAACCGGAAGTTGACGCTGGGCACGTAGAAGCACAGCGGCGCTGCGTCTCCCGCGATCTCCTTCGCGCGGCGCGAGGTCACGCTGCCAGCGAGCGGCACGCACGCGGAGAGCGGGATCCCGAGGTCGATCTCTTGACGCGACACGCGTCCGCGCAGCGGCTGGCTCGAGATCGCACGGTCCTGGGGCACGCAGTACGCGAGGAACGCATTCCAGTCGGGGAAGCACTCCTTCCAGGCACCCGTGAGCTCCGGCGCGTCGCCCGGCCGAAGCTCGAGCTGCGCGTCCGGCGCCGAGCCTGCGCCCGCGTCGAGCGCGACGGAGAGCCCGCCGTCCTCACGCCGGACGACCGTGCCCCTTTCCAGCACGTGCATCGGCATCCCCTCCGTGAGGAGACGCGCGGAGAGCGCCGGCACCACATGGGTGACTGCGTTCGTGAGGAAGTAGATGCCGCCGACATTGGTCTCTGGAATCGCTACGTGGATGCGCCAGTTCGTCTGCACGGGCGACGGCATGAGCCGGCGCAACGGACCCAGGAACGCGAACCCGAAATGGCCGTGCTGATACGTGAGGAACGAGAACAGCGCCCACGCGCCATCTGGACCGAGCCGCTGCAGCGTCAGGCCTTTGGGCACCATCTCCTGCGCGCGCGCCGCCGGGATCAGGTAGTTCACGTACACCACGTGCGAGATGTCGCTGCGCATCGTGATCTCTGGCAGCGGCTCCAGTAGCGCACCCATGAAGCGGCTGTTTGCGAGATAGTCGAACGCGCGCGCAAAGGGGCCCGCACCCGGGTATTTCCAGCGCGCGAGCCTCCCCCACGACTCCTCTGGTCGCGCGCGCTTCAGCACCTTCTCGGTCACCATCACGAGCCACACCTGAAGCAACGTGAAGCCGATCCCGTTCGCCGCGGACACGAACGCAGATGAAGGACGCATGGCCAGAGGAAGCAGCGGCGACACCACGGCGATCCCCATCACGCTCCAGAGAGGCACGCTGAGGAGCGTGAGCGCACGCGACCACGTGCCCGCCTTCGCGAAGGAGTACGTCCACCCCAGCGCGGCCAGCGTGTAGAACAGCGCACCCCACGCAGCCGTGAGCGGGAACACCTGTCGCTCGAACGCCAGGTACGCGCCTGCATCCGTCTGCGCCAGCTCCACGCCGCGCGTGATCCACAGCGCCTGCGCGTACTGGTCCGGCACGACGGCGATCAGCGTGAAGACCAGCACCAGCGCGGTGCCCAGCCGCGGCAACCAGCGCACGCGCACCATCGCCGCTGCGAGCGCCAGGTCTGCCACCGCGCAGAGCTGCCACGGCAGCCACCCCAGACGAAACAGCCACGCGTGCTCTGCGATGTAGGTGACGCGCGCGGCGTCCGACGGCGCGTTTCCACCGGGCAAGGCGGGAAGCAGGAAGAGCGCCATGGCCGCCATGGCAAGGCCGTGCACCAGGAAGTTGGCGATCAGCGCCCACTCCAGCGTCCGGTCGCGGGATGCTGACCGCTCCATCGACGCGAGCCTATCATCGGGGCACCACAACAAGGAGCTTGCCGAGCAGCGTCCGCGCTGGCAGAACATCGCACGATGCGGGAACGGCGGGTCGTGTGGATAGTTGGTCTGTGCGTCCTTGCGGCGTGCGGGCAGGCGGCTAGCCAATCGCAGCCCGATGGCGACGCAGGCGATGGTGGCGACAACGGCTTCGATGGGTCCGTTGCCACGAAGGACGGGGCGACCGCGGAGAGCGGGACCAAGGTCGACGCGACTGCCGACAGCAGCATCGTCGACGGCCAGCCTGACGTGGTGGTCCCTGCGCGGCTCGCGCTCCGCGTGATGTCGGCGAACACCACCAGCGGCACACTGCAATCGTACGAGGCGCCCGGCATCCGCATCTTCCAGGGCCTCACGCCCGACATCGTGCTGGTGCAGGAGATGAAATACGCGGGCGGCCTTCGCACCTTCGTGGACACCGCCTTTGGCAAGAGCTTCAGCTATTACGTGGAGAGCCGCGTCGGCGGCATCCCGAACGGCATCGTGAGCCGCTACCCCATCCTGGACTCCGGGACCTGGGTGGACACGAACGTCGTCGATCGCGCATACGCGTGGGCGCGCATCGACGTGCCGGGCCCGACGGATCTCTGGGCCGTGAGCCTGCACCTGCTCACCACGGGCATCGCGCAGCGCGACGCGGAGGCCAAGGAGCTCGTAGCGAACATCCAGGCGAACATTCCTGCCGGTGATTTCCTGGTCGTGGGCGGGGACCTCAACACCGACGCGACGGACGAGCTCGCGCTCATGGACCTTTCGGCCGTGGTGGCGGTGAACGCGCCGTTCCCCGTGGACCAGGCCAACAACGGCAACACCAGCACCAACCGAAACCGCCCGCACGACTGGGTCCTTGCAAGCCCAGGCCTCGACATGCTCGCGGTGCCCGTTGCGATCGGTGCGTCCTCCTTTCCCGCTGGCCTCGTGTTCGACAGCCGCGTCTACGTGCCTCTCGGGGAGGTCGCGCCGATCCTGGTCACGGACTCGGCCGTTACGGGCATGCAGCACATGCCCGTGGTCCGCGACTTCATGCTGGAGCAGGCGGACGGCGGCGCGGATTCCGGCGCCGACGCCGCGGACGACGCAGACGCGCTATGATGTAGCGAGATGCGTAGACGTGCGTTCCTTTCGCTGCTCGCCTCGGGTGTAGCGCTCCGGGGGCTCGCGCACGCAGACGATACGGGCGACGTGGGCGATGCGCGCGTGACCTCGCTGCTCACACGGGCGCTCGCGGGGCTCGGTGGCCCCGGCGCGGCCGGCGCAGTCCTGGTGAACGGAAAGGTCCTCGCAAAGGCTGCGTTCGGGACCCACGTGATCGCTGGCGCAGGGCGCGCGCGCGACCGCGTGAGCACGGACTCCGTCTTCCGGATCGCTTCCATCACGAAGGTGCTGACCGGTATGGCGCTCCTCCGTTTGCGAGACGACGGGCAGCTCGCGCTCGGCGATCCGCTCTCGAAGTTCTTGCCCGAGGCGGCGTCACTCACCGGCCCCACCGGCAAGCCCGTGCAGGTGACCCTGCGGCAGCTGGTCACGCACACCTCTGGTCTGCCGCGCAGCGTACCGAACGACATCAGCGAGGCGGCCCTGCTCACGCTCCTCGCGCGCACGCGCACCATCACCGAGCCCGGCACGCACACCGCATACTCGAACTTCGCTGCGGGTCTGGCGGGTCTGGTCGTGGGCAAGCTGGCCTCGCGCCCCTACCGCGACCACGTGAAGGACACGATCTGCACGCCGCTCGGAATGAACCGGGTCGCATGGAGCACGAACGACATCCCCGCGGCGACGCTCGCGACGGGGCATGAGTGGAAGACAGACGCAGACGGACACGGGAAGCTGGTCCCCGCGAAGGCGGAGTGGAAGATGGGCGCGGCAGAGGCGTTCGGCGGCATGTACGCGTCCACCGATGACATGCTGAAGCTGCTCGCATTCCAGCTCTCTGCGTATGGAGATCAGCCGGAGAGCCCGGTGCTCGCGCGCCGCTCCATCATCGAGTCCCACACGCGCATGGCCACGGGTCAGCCAGAGGCGCAGCAGCACGGCGTCTTCTTCTGGCTCGGCACCGGCGACGACGAGCTCGTCTGGCATAGCGGCGCCACGGACGAATACTCCGCCTCCATGGTGCTGTGGCCGAAGAAGCGCGCTGGCGCCGTCATCCTCCAGAACCACGCCGACGTGAACGGCGTGGAGCGCGCAACGAAGCGCCTCGTGCGCGCCGCGCTACAGACGTGACACTACAGACAGAGAGACACGCCCTGGGTCTCCTTGCACGCGCCCACCTTGCACGGGGCGGTCGGGCTGCAGGTCTGGAAGCAGTGCTCCAGCGCGCCTGCGTGACGCCAACCTCCCAGGCATTTCGGCGCCACGAACGGATCGCCAGCCTCGCATCGCAGTAGCTTCTCGCAGTCGCTGCCGTAGGTGCGTAAGCAGTCCGCGTCGGGCGCACCGGGAAAGGCCTCACACGCGGGGGTCTTCGTCACGGTCTCGTGGCAGGCACACGTCTCCTTCGCGCCCGGCGTGAGCAAGACCTCCGCCTTCTTCGTCTGCGCGGATGCGGCGGGTTGATCGAAGTCCCACACCGCGAGGTGGTCCTTGCGGGACCACCCCAGGGAGATCGCCTCGCCCTTTTGCACCACGGTGATCTCTCCGTTCCCGGTTTCCCACGCGATCGCGAGGACCGCAGGCTCACCGTCCATGGCGACGGTCGCGGACACGTAGGTCTCCGTCGTCATGGTCATGCTGTCGCGGCTCGCGCGCAAGGTCGTGAGTGAAACGGGCCGCGGCCCGGGGCTGCCCGCGTGGTACGGGTCGGCGACGCCCGGATCCTTCTTGCATACGAAGCGAATCCACTCGCGCACGGTGCGGATCGCGCAGTCGAGCGGCGGTTGGTAGTAGGTCTTGTCGAAGAGCGCGGGAAGCTCGAAGGCCACGTGCAGCCCCTTCTGCCATTCGGCCTCGGTGGGCGCGCGCGTGCGACCCGCGGGAAGCGCGAGCGGCGGCTCCTGCGTGGGTGGCGGCTCCTGGAGCTTTGCGGCGAGCGCGTTCGCGAGCGCCGCGTGCCCCTTCGCAGTCATGTGGAGGTCGCCCAGGAGAAACGCCCCCGGCTCAGCCCTGGCGAGCGCGTCCTTCGGGTCCAGCGCGCTGACGCCGAGATCAGCGGACAGCGCGACGATGTCGTCCGCGAGGATCGCGGTGGATGCCACGTCGATCGGAGGCGTCGTCACCCCGTATTTCTCCCACTCGCTCGCGCTCACCTGCACGTCGATCGGAAGCGCGACGACGACCAGCCTGGCGCCGTGCACATCGCAGAGCTCCTTGATCTTCGTGAGGTGCGGCGCCATGGGCGACGACTCGCGTGCCTTGCGCAGCGGCGCAGAGAGCAACGCATCCAGCTTGCGCTGCCGCTCCAGTCGCTCCTGGAATGACGCAGCCAGCGAGGTGTCCCCTGCGCCCGCCTTCGACTCTGTCTCCACCTCGCGGCGGATCCGCGCCTCGACCAGGCGTCGCACCTCCGCGCCAGCGACGAGCGAAGAGACCGTGACATCGCGCCCACGCGAGGCCTCCGAGGGGACGAAATGCGTCTCGAGCACCACGATGTCCTCGGGCGAGCCATGCGCCTTCGCGTACGCCTTGCCTGCCTGGTCCGCGACCAGGTCCGGGTGCTTCTGGGCGAGGACCTTCTCCACCTCCAGCTGCGATGCCTGCAGCGCCTCTTCTTGCTTCTTCTTCTCTGCGGCGAACGTGGTCTCCGCGCTGGACCCGCCCATGGAGACGTCATGCGCGATGACGCCGAGATCCTTCCACGAGCCCTCCGACGAGAAGCCGCTCTGCGTGGAAGCGGTCACGCCCACGCCTCGCAGCGCGAAGAAGAGGTGCGAGTCACGATAGAGAAACGTGCGGCCGGGGAACTGCGTCACGTCCTCGGGCGCCGTCTCCTTGCGCACGGCCCAGCCGTCCCACACCGCGTGTCGATCCACGTTGCGGCGCGATGCCTCGAAGAGATCGTTCGCGAGGTTCACCACGTAGACGACGGTGAGACCGCGCGCGGTGGCTTTCTGGGGATGACGCGATGTGAGGAGGCGCTTCGCTACGGCGATGTACTCGTCCGGCCCGTACGTGGGGACGCCCGCGTTGACGACGGTGCGGCCCGCGAGCGGCTTCGAGAGCACCGCGGAGAACGTCTCGTCCTCCTGCACGCCCAGACCAAAGACCTGCGAATCGCCCACCACGATGATCTCGTCGTCCGCGGGCGGCGGCAGTCCGGGACCGCGGAAGCCCTCTGCGCCGATGCGCACATCCGTCACTGGATTGCCGTTGAACGCGACCTTCTCCGTGGCGAGCGGACGCAGGCGCGTGCCCAGCTCTGCGTCTGCTTCGTACACGTTGAGGTGGGGGAAGGCGCCGTGGTCGCGCAGCCGGAAGATCTCTTCCGAGAAGCCCACGCCGACCACTAGACCGAGGAGCACCATCAGCGCGCGGCGGCGCCGGCGGGCCGTTCGCGGTGGGACCGTTGTCCCGTGAGCGACGCCCTCTTCCTGCATGCCCTGTCCGTCCACGAAGGTCAGTCTACGTCGGTTTGGGGAAATTCCGCAGCAGTGCTCAAGGGTGAGACCGAACATCCGTTGTCTTGATCCATGAGCGTGCATGGCGCAGCCGCGCGAATCCTTTCGGAAGACGACGCGCCCGCGCTGCGCTGCACGCCGGATCGATTTCCGCGCGCGCTCACGCACGGCACGCTGGAGACCTATGGAGTGGAGCAGATCGTGCTCGGCCTGCGCGCCGGGCATCGCTCGGGCACGCTGGTCTTCGGCAGCAAGGAGGCGCCGAATGCGGAGGTCGTGTTCGAAGGCGGGCACGTGCGCAAGGTTCGCTCCACGCTGTCCGCGTATCTGGGCGGCGTTCTCTACGAGCTCGGATATGTCGACCCGGAGACACTGAATGCATCGCTCGCGGCGGTCGCGCAGAGGCGCGTGCCACACGGCACCGTGCTTCAAGAGTGCGGGTCCGTACGCCCGGAGCAGCTGCGCCTTGGTCTTCTGGAGCAGATGGAGCGTCGCATCGCGGACCTGGTCGGCCTCAACGCGGAGACGGCGTGGGTGTTTCACGAGGACGTGGATCTCTTGCCGCGCTACGGCGGCGCCGACTGGCCGCTGGTGGATCCGATGGGCGCCATCTGGCGCGGGCTGCGCCAGAACGCGCGGCTGGATCTGATGCACGGCGTGCTGGCGGCCGCGGGCGACGACCGGTTCGTGCTGATCCAGGACGTGTCGCTCGACACGCTGAAGCTCACAGCCGAAGAGCGCGCCGTGGCAGAGACGTTCCGCACGCCGCGCACGGCAAAGAGTCGACCGGCCCCTCTGTCCGCCACGACGATCGCGAGCCTCGCGTACATGCTCCTGGGCGGCGGCTTCCTCCGTCCTGCGCCCAAGGTGTCCACGCTGCTCCGGATGGAGCAACGCGAGAGCGTCCGTATCGAGTCGTCACCACACCTTGCGCTCTCACGTGTGCGCGCGCTCGCCCAGGCCGGTCGAATGACCGAGGCCCTCTCCGTGGCGCGCGCGAGCGTCGAGCGTTTCCCGGAGGCAGTGGAGCTGGGGGTGGAGGCGGCGTGGATCCACGCGAACGAGCCGGGCTCCGGCGGCAGGAGCTGGGACGAGAGCCAGGTGAAGGTCTTCGACGCGCTGCTCGCGGCGAATCCCGGATGCGCGAGCGCCTATTTTTTCCGCTTCAAGCTGCTGCGTCGTCTCGGTCTCGCGGCCGACGCCTTCCGCGACCTCTCGCGCGCGGTGGAAGAGGATCCGCGCCACATCGACGCCACGCGTGAGCTGCGCCTGATCGAGTCACGCATGACCAAGGGCCAGACCGTGGACGTCGCCATGCTGTGCCGCACCTCCGGCGTACAGCGCAAGTGAAGGCGAAAGGCGGCTACAGGGCGCCTTCGAAACCGATGCTTGGGATGGTCACGGGACCGATCAGCGTCGGCGTGCAGGTCTGCCTGATCTGAAGCGGCTGTCCCGCGGGGTAGGTGCAGTCGGCGCGGATGGCCTCCTTCTGGAGAGTCACGTTCATCCACTCGAAGACCAGCGCGAGCCAGGCGCCCTTCTTCAGGTTCCACTTCTTCTCGAAGCGCGCGTCGAAGCGAAAGAAGTCCGGGAGGCGCGTATTGTTGTACGGCGGGATCGGGATGTCGGCGATCTGCTGCGAGTACGGCGTGCCCGTGTAATAGACGAAGCGCGAGCCGAAGCGGAAGCCCGCGCCCAGATCGAACGCGCCGATGATGTTGAGCACGTGCGTCCGATCGTACTCGCCCAGGATCGTCCCCGTGCTTCCACGTCCCTGCGCGGCGAAGATGGCCGAGCCGATGTCACCCGTGCCGGCGGGGATCTTCGAGAGATCGAGGATGTCGCGCGGCGCGTTCGTGGTCCGCGTGGTGCGGCTCAGCGTGTAGGCCAGCCAGCCCGTGAAGCGCTTGGTGAGCGAGCGACGAATCAGCACCTCCAGCCCGTAGGTTCGCCCGCGCACGCGCTCGTCCACGCAGTTTCCGGCCACATTGGAGCCCTGACATGAGGTGATCAGATCCGTGAGGCCCAGGTAGTCCTGGTTGAACACCGTGGGCGTGAACGTGAACGCCGCGGGCAGCTCGATCTCGAAGCCCTGGCTCAGCGTGTACGCGGACTGCAGGCCCGTGCGCAGGCTTCCGAGCGCAAGACCGGGCACCGGCACGATGAACGACGGAGGCTGGTGTGTGATCGCCACCTGCTCGATGCTGACGACCTTGGGATGAATGCGAATGCGCGTCGCGAGGCGCGGATCGAACGAGGGCACGCCCGTGCCGCCGCCAGCGAAGAGCACGTTGCCCGTCGCCGCCGCGACCGCAGAGGTGTCCTGCGCGGAGCCGAAGTAGTCGAAGCGCGCGCCGGGGACGATCTCGACCCTGGGGTGCGGCTTGTAGATGAAATCGAACCACACACCCATCGCGAGATCTCGACGGGGCGGAATGAAGCCGTTGCCCGAGCTCGATGATGACGATGACGAGGTCGACGTATCCTGCGTTGGAGCGCCGCTCGCGTCGGAGCCGCTCGGAGGCGGCGCGGTGTTCGTGCTGCTGTTGTTCTTGTTGTCGCCAAGCGACGAGACGGCGTACACGTCGAGCCACACGTCCGAGCCGGCGCGAAAAGTGAGCTCGGGTCCCAGCTTCTTCGTGAGGTCGAAGCGCGCGCCCACGACAGTGTCATGCACGCCGACGGTGCTCGCGGCTCCCGTGAGGTCGTAGCCGAGCGTCGTCGCGAGTCGCATCTGCCCATCCTGGATCTTGTGGTCCCAGCGCAGATCGAGCCGGTGAAACTGCGTGCTGAAGATGTCCTGGAACTTCCCGTCTGTCTCCGCGCCCAGGTAGTCGAAGCTGCCGAACGCGAACATGCTCAAGGTGTCGTCCTTGGTGATGCGATATGCGACGCGCGTCTGGTAGTCCCAGTAATCGAGCCGCACCTTGTTGCCCGTGACCGCCGCAGCGAGCGTGAGCAGTGCTGCGGTGTAGCTGTAGCGGCCCGCCGCGAGCACCGTCACGTTCGGGCCGATCGGCGTCTCCACCAGAAGGCCTGCGTCGATGAAGCGCACGTTGCCTTCACCGTGTAGCTCCACGGCGGGCTGCCGTGTCTCGCCGCTGAGGATGCCGCCCGTGTACCTGCCGAAGCGCGCGGGAAAACCGCCCGGATAGAAGTCCACGTGGTCGATGAGCCCGGGATGCACCACGCTTGGTCCGAGCCCGAGGTGGAACAGCAGCGGGACGCGCACGCCGTCCAGGAAGTATCCGGTGTTGCCGGGCGGAGCGCCGCGCACGTAGAAGAAGGGCAAGCCGCTCAGGATGGGCGTCACGCCGGGCATCGCCTCCATCGCGCGAAACGCGTCGCCGAACGCGCCCGGGATCTGGCGGACCTCGCCACCACCGAGCGTGACCTGACCGGCCTCCTTGCGAACGCCGGTGACCTCCACCTGCTCGAGCACCGACGCACCACCACCCGGAGTCGTTGCGAAAAGCGCGCCGCCCTCTGCGCCCGCGTCGGATGCGCCGCCATCCGCGGCGGGCTGCGGGAGACCAGCGTCCGGGTCCGCGAGCACGGGCCTTGGCGCAGCGAACTCCACGCGTACGCGGATCCTTGCCGCCACGGCGACCTCGCCGCGATGTGCGGGCTCGAACTTCCAATCGGCTGCGGCGGCGAGCGCGGCGCCAGCGAACGGCTCTTGGCCGTCCACCACCTTGACGGTGGCGACATCGCCATAGGCATCGACGAGCAGCTCGACGACGACGACGGCGTCACCCGCGCCTCCCGTCGGATAAGGCACGCGCGGCAACGCGGTCGCCTTCGGCGGAGCCAGCGCCGGAGCCGGAGGTGACGCTGCTGGCGGTGTCTGCGCGCGCGCTAACGCATGGAACGCGACGAGCGCGAACGTGAACGCCAGTGCCGCGGCGAACGCGCGCGTCCTTCTGCGCCAGCACCACAGAGCCGCCATGGGCTCACGGCCGCTTGCCCGGAGGCCTATACAGCGAACCAGGCAGCGAACCAGGAGGCTTGCCCTTCGTCTTCGGCTTGCCGGCCAGCACGCGTAGCGCGTCGCTCGCGAGCGGTGGCTCTTTCACGAAGATGATGAGGGCGTTCACGAGCAGATCGAGGTGATACAGCGACGGCTTGGTCGGTGTAAAGTGCAGGTTAAAGGTGAAACCAGAGAGGACGTCCGGAGTGAGGTCCTTCGTCTTGCCAAGGTAGTGTTCGTCGTCGCGCATGCCCGCGGTGTCAACGGCGTCCTTCGCCAGCTTCTGCGCGGTCGCCTTGTCCTTGCGCTGCACCGCGAGCCAGATCAGCCAGCGGCGCGCTCGCTCGCGTGCGGTCTCATTCTTGTGGGAGCCCGTCAGGATCTCCGCAAAGGCGAGCTCGCTGTCTTCACGCGGGACCAGACCCACGTTCAGCGCGGCGAGCTGGAGCGGCACGAACGGCCAGTTCTCGTCGGTCGCATAGTCGGCCCTGGAGCTCATGGCGCGCCCCATGATCTGGCGCGCGAGATCCTCGCGACCGCTCGCCGCGTTGGCCGCGGCCAGGTTCACGGCGGTGCGAATGCGCTCCTGCGCTGGCGCTGTCTCGAGCGCACCTGCGTACTGCGACGCGACGGCGGCCCACTGCACGGCGTCGCCAGACTGATACGCCGTGACAGCGGAAGCATCCGCAGCGAGCACGCGTAGAAACGCCGCATCCGCCTGCGAGTGCTCCGCGACAGCGACGAGGTCCTGCGCGGTGGGGAGCTTCTCCGGCGCATTCCACTTGGCGGCGATCACCACGCGCTGCGCGAGCAGGTTCGTCTGCAGGCGGTCATCCTCGGGCCCGTGCGGCCACGGAAACTCCACCGCCGCGAGGGCCGTCTCTCTCGTGGGTGTCAGTACGCCGAACGCGCGTGCGACCTGCGCGGCCTCCACCGACGTGGGGTATTTCTTGCGGAGGGCCTCCGCCTCTGGCGCATGCACCGCGAACTGGGCTCGTACGTCGGAGTCGGTGCTGTTCATGACGTCCGAAACGACGCGAATGAGGAGCTCCACCGCGTCTGCACGATCTGGCTGAAATGCAGCCATTTCGGTGACCATGCCGCGCATGCGCTGCATCTCCGCCGTGAACGCGGCAGGACGATCCTTCTCGCTCACCGCGGCGAGCCGCGCTGCCAGATCCCAGACCAGCACCTGACCACGCAGCCCCATGTCGGCGTCGTAGAAGTCGCGGTCCTTGTTCCTGGTGCGCTTCAGGGCGTCTTGCATGAGCCCGGCAGCGAGACGCACCGACTTGTCCGTCGCCCCATCCTTCGCGACGACGAGCCGCGCGAGAAGCGCGAGTGGTCGTGCGTCGTCGGGTGCATCGAGGGAGAGCTGCATGAGCTCCGGCTCCGCGCGGTCGTAGAGAGCGAGCCCCAGCAGCCCCTTCGCGTGTGCGACACGCGAGTCCACATCCTTCTTCCCTTCGAACGTCGTCACCAGGGCCACCAGGGTCGCGCGTTCCTCCAGCGTAGCCAGCTGCGCATCCACCACGCGCTGGCGCATGTCCCCGTAGCGCGGGTCGGGCAGGTCACGCGCCGCATGCGCCTTTGCAAGGTACGTGCGCGCGCAGGCGAGCTCCATGTGGTTCAAACAAAGCGCCGCGGGGCCCACGTAGTCCGCAGCAGCCACCGCCGCTCCGCGACGCTTCAGCGCCTCCTCGTGCAGCGCCAGGATGCGGGGGAACGGCGCGGCGTCACGCGGGGGATCGCGACGCGCGTTGTCCAGCTCACCCGCAGCGATCTTCAACGCCTCGGCGATCACCAGATCGTCGCCCAGGCGAAGCGCCTGCGCCGTCATCATCATTCCCAGCTTCGCGCCATCCTTCGCAGCGGCCGCAAACAGCGTCGCGAGCCCGTTGCGCTGCATCTGCGCTTCCATCTGCGGGCGCAAGATCTCCGGCATGTGAGTCATGTAGGTGGCCGCACCCTGGATCAGCCCGTAGTAGAACGTGAGTTCCACCGCGGCGCGCCCAGCATCCGCCTTCTTCATGTCATCCATCGCGATGGGCTCGAGCGCGATGATCGCCTCCAGCGCCGAGCGCGTGACTGCATCGTCCAGATTGACGTCGCCCTTCAGGCTCGACGCCTTCGCGAAATCGTCGTGACGTGACGTCGCGAGCCGGAGCTTCTCTTCCTGGGTCGCGCGCGTACCCATCGGTCCATCGTCCAGCTCCTTGCGAAGAGCGTCGGGCATGAGCGGCGCAAGCAAGGAGACCGTGCCCGGATCGATCTCCTTCGCGACCGCGAGCACGTCCACGCTGCCATCCGTCGCCGGCGCGGGCGGCGCGACGGTGACCGGGCGTACCGCCGGCTTGTCGGGGGGACCACAGGCAACCAGACAGGCAACCAGACAGCCAACCAGACAGGCAACCAGACCGAGGAGCGCGATGAACGATGCGCCCGTGAAGAGGTACGTGCGCGGCTTCACTTGGGCTTGGGGATCCGCTCGATCCTGGTGCCGGAAGACGAGCTTGCCTCCGTCACGTAGACGTGGTCGGCGTCGAAGTGAATCTGGTCAGGAGTGTTGAGGCCGCACAGGATCGTCTCCACGCTGCCACTGCCATCGAGCTTCTTCCGACGCATCTCCGCGATGTACGAGCCCTTGCCCTGCTGCAGCGTGACGGCGAACCAGTAGGCAAATCCGCTGTCGATCGCAAGCGCGTGAGGCGTGGTCTGATCGGCGGCGAACGTGGTGATGGCGCCGCCAGGAGCAACCTGCTGGATGGAGTTCTGGTCTGCGGACGTGATGTAGACCGTGTCGTTCGCTTCCGCATACGCTTCGTTGTTGAGCGCCTGACCTTCGATGAGCTTCTTCGGCGGCGTGTCGCACGGAGCCGTCTGACTGCACGCATAGAGTGACTTCTTGGAGCCCGCGAGGTCCGAGGCGGCCATGAAGAAGACGCGCGAGGCGCCCATCACCATCGAGTACGTGGTGAAGAATCCGCTGCCCCAGAGCACCGGGCTCACGCACGTGGGAAGCGTGCACTTGAGGAGCGTCGCGGCGCCCGGCACATTGGTGAAATCGTTGTTCGGGTCGTCCGTGAAGAAGACCTGGCTCTCGTCCGCGGTCTCGCGGAGGTAGTTGGGATAGTTGAGCGTGCCGTTCACGGTCGTCTTCGCGCCGGCGTCAGCGACCCACGCGATGCTCGTGATGGCGCCGTTCTTCGCGGGCCCCGCGTCGCCCTTGTCGCCGACGTCGGTCCAGTAGATGTGCTTCGCCGTGATGTCTTCGGTCCAGAGCACGGGGTCGGCCAGGATGTAAGGTGTGATCGCGACGCAGCTGGACGGGTCGCACGAAGCGACGCTCGTGGAGTTGTTCGCCGAGCTGAACGTCTCGAAGAACAAGCGCCCGCCTCGCACGAAGACGCCATAGAGCGTGTCGGTGGTGGAGTAGACGAGCGTGGGCTTCAGGCTGCACGCGCCGGAGTCAGCAGCGCCGTCCAGGCTTCCGGCGCCGTCGCTCGCACCGTCCGCGGCGCCCGGGACGTAGCTGAAGTCGTCGATACCAGCGATCCCGCGACACGACAAGAGCACGCACAGGCCGGTCACGGCGACACCACCAGCGACGCGCCGGCGACTCAAAACGCGCCGCCGATCCCTGCCGAGCCGGACTGCGGGCCGATGCCGAGCACGGGATAGAGCGGGGTCTGCCCGGTCTTCGCGCTCGTGGACGGTGACGTGAGCACGAAGATGACGCCAGCGACAAGCGCCACGCCGCCGAGCGACATGGTGACGGTGGAGATGTCCGCGAACGTTCCGGCGGTGTGATTGTTTTCCACGGCGGAGCGATCGCTGCACTGCACCGCGGGGCAGTGGCTCTTCGCGTCCGAACCCTTGGAGATCGCGAGTGCGCCGAAGATGCCACCGACAGCAAGCGAGCCGAGCCCGACGCCGCCGACGACGTAGCCCGTGGTGCGCAGCAAGTTTGGCTTGTCGTTGGCCGGCGTCTTGTCGGGTTTGTTCGGCTGATCCGGGGGCGCGATGTACTCGTCCTCGAGCACGGGGATCTTCACCACCTGGGAGGACGCGGTGCTATCGACCGTGAAATCGGCCTCGAACGGCTTCTTGTGCGACGCCGTGACAACCAGCTTGTGCACGCCCGGATCGATCGGCGCGTTCTCCCATGCTGCACTGCCGACGGCGCTGTCGTCCTGCTTCACCTCGAGCCCGGCCAGCGCGCGCGTCTCGGGGGACAGCTCGAGCGTGACGTGCGCGAGCTTCTTCTCGAGCTCGGCAGCGCGCTGCGCCGCAGCCTTCTCTCGATCCTTGCGTCCGTCGCGCCGCGCGAGCGTGGCCGCAGTGAGGTACGCGCTCCATGCGCTGGCCGTCTTTCCAAGCCCCGCGTAGCAAACACCGAGCGCGAGCGCGGAGCCGCTGGACGCATCTTGTCGCAGGCTCTCCGCGAATTTCGGGCACGCGCGCGCGAAGTCCTTCTTGTCCATGAACGACTTGCCTTCGCGGAAGAGGCTCTCCGCGAGGGCGGTGTTGCCTTCCGCGTGCGCCACGCGCGGCGTCACCACACCATGGCCGACGACCGCAAGACACACGACAAGCAGACGCCCCACCTGAGAGGCGCGGGCCCGAGGTGCGGAACGGGGGCCGCGCATCCCGCCTCCGTCAGCGCGAGTCGAGGAGGTTGTCGAGGTCATTCCCGTTCTTCGTATTCTTCGCGGGCTGCTGCGGCTTCTGCGGACCCGGCCCCTTGTAAGGGACTGGAACGGTACGGACCTGGCTGTTGCCTTGCGAGCTTGGAGTCGCTGCGGCGGTCACAGCGACCGCCGGGCCCGTCGCGGATTGCGCGCTCGGCTCGGGTGCTGCACCAGTCGCGCTGGTCGCGCTGGTCGCGGTGCTGGTCGGCACGAGCTTCGTCTCCTGCGGCGGAGCGACATGCGACGACGACGCATTGCCTTGCGTGCTGACGGGAGATGAACCACGGCGCGCGATGCCGATGACGATCCCGATGAGCCCAACCAGCATGATGGCCGCGAACGCTGCGATGATCGTGCGGTTGCGCCCGGCCGTGTTCGGTGGCGCGAGCGACACGGTCGATGCGGACTGCGTGGGAACGAAGTTGGGATCAGGCAGACCGGGCGGAGCGGAAATACGACCGGGGTTCGTGGCCACTTGCCCGAATGGACCGGCATCCGAGCGCGCCGGCGGAACCGAGTTCGGACGCGGATGCGATGGACTGGATGGAGGGCCCAGCTGCGGGTTCGACCCGGAGCCCGGCGGGAACCGGGAATTGGAGCGGCCGTCTTGCGCCACCGACGGATACGGCCCGGAGTCCTGGACGCCTGGCGAGCGTAGCTGATCGAACACCTGCATCGGACCGGGCGCGCGCACGCCACTCTCGATCTCCTTCACGAGCTTCGCCCGCGCTTCCATCAGGTCGCCAGCGACGCCCTTCAACCACTCCGCGATGCGGTTCGGCGACGTGAGCTCCGTCACGCTCTCGATGGCCTGCGCCATCTCGTGCGCGGTCTGGTAGCGGTGGCTCGGCTCCTTCGCGAGCGCCTTCATGGTGATCGCGTCGAGGCCGGATGACACGGCGGGGTTCAAGCTGCTCGGCCGCGGGATGTCGCCCTTCTGAACGAGGGACATCGTGTGTACCTCGGTCTCTGCATAGAAGAGGCGACGCCCCGTGAGCTCTTCCCAGAGCACCACGCCAGCTGCGTAGATATCTGTCTGACGGGAGACCTGACCCATCAGCTGCTCCGGCGCCATGTACGCGATCTTGCCCTTGAGCTGGCCCTCGCGCGTGTTGCCAAGGCGGGTCGCCGCCTTCGCGATGCCGAAATCCAGAAGGCGCGCCACGCCGTCCGAGCCAACCATCACGTTCTGCGGCGAGACGTCGCGGTGGACGATCTCGAGCGGGGCTCCGCGCTCGTCGCGTGCCTCGTGCGCCGCATCCAGTCCATTCAGCATGCCGACGACCAGTGATGCCACGATGGCCACGGGGATCTGCGCCTTCTGTCGCGCCATCGCACGGTTCAAGACGGAGAGGGTCTCGCCCTTCACGTACTCGAGCACCAGGAACAGCTCGCCGTCGGTCGCGACCACGTCGAGCGTGGGCACCACGTTCGGATGCTGGATGCGCGCGGAGAGTCGCGCCTCGTCCAGGAACATCGTGACGAACTCCGGATCCTTGGCGAGGTGCGGGTGCAGCCGCTTGATCGCGACCGTGCGCCCGAAGCCGACCGCTCCATTCAGGCGTGCAAGGAACACGGTCGCCATACCGCCGCCCGCGAGCTGCGCGTGCAGGGAGTATCGACCGAGTTGCATGACGTCGCTCATCTGGTGCGCTGTGGCGGGCTCATGTGGTCCGCGTGCCTCCGATCTCAAATGCTAGCAGCGCGTGGACGCCACCGAAAGATGTGGCACCACCAGCGCAAGTCACGCCGGTGTAGGTCGCTGTCTGAGGTAGACGGCACTTGGGTGTGGCCGCTTCAGGCTGGCTTCAGGCCGGCTTCTCGAGGATGAGGCACGCATTGTGGCCGCCGAACGCGAACGAGTTGGACATGGCGGCGCGCAGCTCCGTCTTGCGTGCGGTGTTGGGCACGTAGTCGAGCGGACACGCAGGATCCGGAGTGGTGAGATTCAGCGTGGGCGGGACGATGCCATGCTCGATCGCGAGCGCCGTCGCGATCACCTCCATCGCACCGGACGCCGCGATGGCGTGTCCCGTGTGCGCCTTGATGGAGCTCACGAGCAAGCCGCGCTGCGCGTGCTCGAAGACCTTCACGATGCAGGCGGACTCGACCGAGTCATTCCATTTCGTGGCGGTGCCATGAGCATTCACGTACCCCACGTCCGCGGGCTTCACGTTCGCGGAGGCGAGCGCGTTGCGCATCGCGCGCTCGATCTGCTTGCCGTCGGGGTCGAGCTGCACCATGCCGTACGCGTCGCACGAGGTGCCGTAGCCGGAGAGGATCGCGTAAGGCTCGGCGCCGCGCGCCCGTGCGGTCTCTTCGCGTTCGAGCACCAGGATGCCCGCGCCTTCGCCGAGGACGAAGCCGTCGCGATTGAGGTCGAACGGGCGACATGCGTGCACGGGGTCGTCGTTGCGACTGGACATGACGCGTAGCAGATCGAAGCCGAGGAATCCGAAGAGCTCCGGATCGCTGAGGGGTGCCTCTGCGCCGCCGCAGATCGCCACGTCGGCCTCGCCGTCGCGGATCAAGCGGAAGGCGTCGCCGATGGCCATGGTGCCGGCGGAGCACGCGGTGGAGACGGACTTGCACTCGCCCTTCGCGCCTGCCCAGATGGCGACGTTCGCGGCGATGGCGTTCGGGATGAGCATGGGCAACGTGAAGCGATGGCAGTCGCTTCGCTTGTGCTCCTTCACCCACGCAGCGCAGTTGGCGACGGCGGTGGGGAAGCCACCTTCGCCGGTGCCGATCACAACGGCGACGCGCTCGGGGTCCGCGGCGGTGAGCTCCACGTGGGACAGCGGACCGTCCTTCCTCGGGGCGAGCCCGGCGTCCACAGCGCCTCCATCGCTGCGGAGATCGCGAACTGCACGACGCGATCGGTGACGCGGCGCTCCTTCGGCGGGAGGATGTTCTCGTCGAAGGCGGTGACCTTGGCGCCGATGCGGCTGTAGAAGCGCTCTTCGCGCGCGAGCTCGTGCTGGAGGGCGGCGACGCCAGTGCGACCTTCGATGAGCGAGGCCCAGAAGTCTTCGCGGCGGGTCCCGATGGAGGAGACCGTACCGACGCCCGTGATCCAAACGCGAGAGCCCATGATGGGGGGGACCTTAGCCGAAAAACCCGCCCGATAACTACGTCAAAGGGCCGCAGGCGCCGCGCAGGTCGACTGCGCACGTGAGCACGGCATTGGCCTGGCAGCTGGACTCACAGGTGAGCTCTTCGTCGTCACACTCGGAGGCCGGCGGGCAGGTCTCCCAGCCCTGGAGCTCGCACTGCCGCGCGCAGGACGTGCGGCGTACCTTGCACGCGCCCACGCACACGTCGATCGCGCGATGGTCCTGCCCGCGCTGCACGTCGTCGGCGGCGTTCGTAGGCGACTGCCCGGCGCTGGCGAGGAGGCTGCCATCGAGATCGGAGCGGGTCACGCATGCGGACGCGACGCCCTGCGCGCAGCCCATCTCGAGGACGTGATCGATGTCCTCGCGCGCGGCCGCCTCCCCCTTCTTCTCGTGCGCCATCTCGGACCGGAGAAGGATCTTGCATGCAGCCGCTGACCCGAGCGCGCAGCCGTGCATGATGAGCGGTCGCCCTGCGATCGCGTCGTGCGACTCGGCCTCGATGCACGCGTCGACCCAGTGACTGACCTCGCACGCGTGCGCGAGGAGCTTGAATGCGCGGTGCGGATCGGTGGACTGCACGGCGTGCGCCTCCACCACCATCGGCATCGGGTCGGTCACCGGAGTGGATGCGGGTACCGTCATGCCGCCGTGCGGGGCGAACCGCGGCGGGCCTCCGCACGCAACGAGCGCCACGGAGAAGGTCACGGCCGCCACGATGGTTGCACGATGCATGGACTGCGTTGTCTCCCGTCCATGCAACGTGAATGGAGGGGCCTATCTTCCGTGACGTTTCATTCAGGGGCCTCCGTGAAGGCTTTGATGGCCGCGCGATCGGCGTCCGAGAGCGTGTGACCCTGCGGCGGCATCTCCTTCTTCACGACGACGCGTTCATGAATGTCCGCCTTCTGGGCTTGCCAGCGGTCGAACGAGGACAGGTTGACCCCCGACGAACCCGACGGCAGGTGGCACGACGAACAGCTCCGCGCGAACACGGCCGACAGCGAATCGCGCCACAAATCGCCGGCTTTCGTCACGGTGCCGTTCGTGGACGGCGACGTAGCGGCCGCGGACGAATAGCGAGTGAGCGCACCGCCGCCCATCACCCACACGTCGCCGCGTGGCGAGGAAGAGAGCTCCGCGTCCTTCGGAATGTGGACGCCGGCCGTCTCGCGCACGCGCCCTTGCTCCACGACTCCGAGCTCCTCACCGTCGGCGAACCAGATCGTGTCGCCAGAAGCGGCAAGGCCGTGGAGTGTGTCGCCGTCTGCTGCATAGAGCAGTGCGAGGGCGCCGTCGGAGCCCAGCGCGTACACGGCGTTGTTCGTGGTCACGACCACGTCGCCCCGCGGCGTGCTTGCGACATGCGTCACGCCAGGCAACGAATACTTGCGGCCTCCGCGACTCGGCAGATCGAACAGGTACACGCCGCCATCTTCCCTTCCAAGGAACCCGGAGCCGTGAGGCGCGAGCTCCGTGAACCGCGGCGACATGAACGACGTCACGCGACCGCCGTCGGCCAGGATGACGCCTTCGCGCGCAGCGAAGAGCACCGCGCCCGATGGCAGCGCCGTCACGACGGAGACTGGCTTTCCGCGCAGCCCGAACAGATCCGACACGTCGTCGAACGAGCGCTGCCCGCGGAGCACGTGGACATGCCCTTGGCCGTCCACACCCAGGACCTGCGATTGCGCGCCAGGCGGCGCGAGAACAGCGGCGCTCTTCCACCCGGTCACCGAGCGATCCGTCGAGACAGGTGTCTGCGATACGAGGACGGTGGCGCCGTCATCCGCGAAGACGCAGACCACCTCGCCAGTCTCCGCGACCGCGCGTACATGGCCGAGCGGCGCGCCATCGGCGTTGAAGCTCACCTTGTGCACGGTGAGCTCGGAGACGGCTCCGCCCTTCTTCGAGTACGCAGCTGGCGCTCCGCAGGCCACGAGCGCCGACGCGAGCACCAGCGCAATACAGCCGTCGTGCGCGCGGTTCATGAGGCGAGGAGCTCTGGTACGACCTCGCCGTCGCGCAGGTAGACGCGCGGGTTCACACCGAAGGCGTGCACGAATGTCGCGAGCAGATCGGGCGGAGAGATCGCGCGCTCGCCATCCGCGAACTTCTTCGCGGGCGCGGGCAGTAGCTGCTCTGCGTCTGTCTTGCCGAACGAGAAATTGCGGCGAAAACGCGGGGAAATGATGAGCGACGAGTTGTTCGGATAGTGATCGCGGCCGCCGCCCAGGTTGATCTGGGGCGTCCTGCAGAAGTCGCTCATGATCATGATGTGCGTGTGGTCGGACAGCTTCTTGCCCGTCTTGGTGGGGTGCGGCGCCGCGTCCAGGAGCTTGAGCGTATCCGCGATGAGCCCGAAGGTCTCTTGCTGCAGCTGCGCCTGCGTGCGGTAGTTGTTGCCGTGCGTGTCGAACCCGCTGATGGCGAAGCTCACGGAGCGGACGAGGTTCTTCTTCATCGCCTCCACCGCGAACGCAGCGTTGATCGCGGAGCCGCCAGCGAAGCGCGCCTTGTAGTCGAGGTCAGGGTGGTTCTTCCGGAGCGCCTCGGCGCTGAAGACCTCCAAGAGGTTGCCGCCCAGCATGCGGCGCAGCGCCTGGTACTGCAGGTCCATGCCGCGCAAGGTGTCTGGATACGCGGAGCGGGACGCGAGATCGTTCGCCTCCTCGGACAGCATGGCCGTGACGCGGTCGCGAGTCTGCGCGGGCTCGAACATCTGCGCGCGTGTGAGCGTGCGGCTGATGGTACCGACGTCCGCCAGCACGAGCGGCACCACGCGACGGTCCAGGTTCTCGCCCACGAACGACGACGGGAAGCGCACGGACACCGCCGGCAAGAGCTGCTCCTTGCCCATCTCGTTCGCGACCATCGTGTCGATGCTGGACGCGGCGACGCGACCGCCTTGTAGATGGCGACCCGTGGCGGAGTACGCCTGCCCATCCGGATGCGCGACGGTGTTCATGGAGAGGCCGTTCACGAGCGTGAGCCGATCGCCCATCTCCGCAAGCGCGCCGATGCCTGGACCGAAGACCAGCTTGTCGCCCTTTGCGCGCACCAGCTGGAAGCTCTTGCCGCCGTTCAAGAGCGGCGCGTCGACCCACTTCTTCAGCGGAGCCGTGTCCGTGTTGTCCGTGGAGGCTGGGTTGATGATGCCCACGCTCTCGTTGCGCGGATCGGCCCAGAGGGTGACGTCCCAGCCGCCGGCCGCGATGATGAAGAGGAAGAACTCGCCGTCGTTGCCGCCTGCGGAGAGCGCCGCGACGTCTGCCCATGCCTGCTTCGTGCGGCCAAGGGACGCAGTGGCAAGCGCGGTTGCGCCGAGGACCTTCAAGAATGTTCTGCGGGTGGTCATGACATCCTCGTCAGTACAGGTGGAACTCGGGGTGGCGTACCAGGGCGTAGCAAACGGCGGCCCAGCCTTCTTCCTCGGGCGCGAAGCGGAGCTTCTGTCCGGCCTTGAGCGCGCTGGCCTGGTCCTTCACGATCTCCGTGTAGAGTGCATAGAATCGCCTGGAGCGACCGTCGGGGCCCAAGCGTGCGGGGTAGCCCAGGAAGGTCCGATGCAGAACGTCGTAGCGGGGCAGGAACTCGGGCTCGGGCAGCGTGCTGCCCTTCGGGACGTCGAACGCGAAGATCACGCGCGAGGCCACGGGCACCGGGATCTTGCTCTTCAGATCGTGCTCCACGGCGCGGTCACAGAGCGCCACGCCCAGCCGCTCGAACGTCGCGACCATCAGCGCGTTCGTCTGCATCTGACGCGGGATATCCACGTGGTAGTCCGGAAATCCGAGCGACGCGATGTAGTCGTTCCACGAGTCGAAGACGTTGCCACCATCGCCGCCGCGCGCCTTCTTCTGCGCGTCCAGCGGGGACAGCCCGCCGAAGAGCGTGAGGTACGTGCGCATGTACACCTCCGGTGGGACCATGCGCGGCGGCTCCTTGTGGGACGTGTCCTGGAGCACGGTGTCCTGCGGAACCAGATCCGCCGCCTGCGCCGCCTGCACCTTGAGCGGGATCTCCCGGGCACAGCCGATGGGCGCAACCGAGAGCGCGGAGGCAATCACGAACGCGAGCGTCGAGGCGCTGGACGCGCGGCTCAATGTGCACCTCCCATGCTGCCGCCGTGCACGTTCTCCACTGGCGGCGGGCCCTTCGGTGCGCCCGCTCCGCCGTCCGTTCCGCCACGCCATGCATCGCCGCTCAGGTTGTTGGAGCGGCGGTACTGCGGCGACCGCATGATCTCCGCGACCAGCACGCGCATCTTGTAGCCATGCTTCTTGAAGTCCTGCGTGAGCTCCGCGAGCATGGGCGCGTCGTCAGGCGTGGTCTGTCGGCCGAGGAATGACGACGTCACGCGCTCCACCGCGCACGACGCAAACTCGGGGCTCTCCGCGATCTCGTGGGCCGCGCCCGCGGGTGTCGCGTCGGCATGGGCCGGCGAGCCGTAGGCGCTGCGAAGCGTGGCGCCGGTGTTGTCGGCGAACGCCGGATCGTAGAGCGCCGTGCACGACCCGTTCATCTTGCCGTTCTTGTCCTTCTTGCACACCGCGTTCTGTACGGGGAAGAGCGTCTGCGGCAGGAACACGAAGCTCCCCGGCTCCACGCGCGCGAAGTACGCGGCCAGCGGCTCCAGCGTCGCGTGGCACGTGGAGCAGCCGGGCCGCTTCATGAGGTTCGGCTCCGTGGATGGCGTGAGCTGCGCGGAGCTGTCTGCCACGAACGACTTGCAGAGGAACGCGTTGTAGAGGAGCGCGCCGCGAGCTCGCGCAGACGCGTACTTCTCCAGGAACATGGGCATGGTGAGGATGCCCGCGGCATGCGGCCCGCGATCGGGGACAAGCCGCCACGTGCCGGTGTCGTGAGGGCGGAGATCGGCGGGGACCTTGTGCGGGTCGAAGAGCGGCTCGCCCTCTTCCGTCATGCCGAATCCCGTCTCGGGTCCGCAGCAGTTGCCTCGCTGCACGCTTCCGTAGAACTGCGCGAGCGGTCCGTTCACGAACGTGTGGCGGCCCGTGAGGATCTCGCGGAAGTCGCGGTCCTCGCCGAAGAGATCTTCCAGGAACGCGAGCGCCTCGCGCGCCCACCAGTGCGGGAACCAGCGCTGCGCCTGCTGTCGTGCGCTGTCGATGGGCTCCTGCGGGCCGAGGGGCGTGTGATTCGGGAAATAGAACGCCGCCGGGCCGTTCTGATCACTGTCGCCGGGGACGCAGCGAGCGAGCCCTTTTCCGCAGCCGCAGTCCGCGGCGCTCGTGAGCGCGAGCTTGCTGGCGCAGGCAACGGGCTCGCCCTTGTGCTTCTGCGCGTAGCCGGAGTCGAGCACGAGAGGGCGCACGCGGCTGCCGGGTAGCTTCGGCGGTTGCTTCGTCTTGCCGGTGGTGAGGATGTGTCCGTTCTCCGTTTCCTGCGCCTCCTCGCGGCACACGCGGACGTGGATGACTGGCTTGCCGTCGACTCCAGTGACCAGCGCTTCGACCGGTCGATACTCCGGATCGGCGTCGTTCCACGTGGCCTGGTAGCGCCGCTCCGGTGCCTGTGCGTCGTAGTCCTTGTAGAGCCACCACGGCTTCACGAGCACCGTTGCGTCCTCGAGCGCCTTCTTCGGCACGGGCTTCTTCGAGTCGGCCTCGTTGGTGCGCATGCGCGGACGGATCGGCACGCCGGTCTCTGCGGGGCTCAGGCAGAACTCGCCGTCCACCTCCTCGCGCGCGCGCCGCTGCCCCTCGCGATAATAGATCCACTCCGGCTTGCCATCGGGGCCGATGATCTCGTGGCGAAGCAGCTGTGCGGGCGTGGTGGCAAAGTTGACGTTCGGCTCCAGCCGCAGCAGGTCCATGTAGATGCGCGTGAGGCGCTCCGAGTAACCGGGCCCGATCAAGTGCGCGCGCACGAACGCGTCGTAATCGAACTCCGGACTCTCGAAGGCAGCGAGCTCTTCACGCGTGGGCATACGCCCCGTCAGATCGATCGTGGCGATGCGGAAGTGCCGGTAGTCATCCAGCGTCTTCTCACGAGCCGGCGCAGCCTTGGTTGGTGCGGGCGCGGGAGGTGGCGCGCTCTCTGCCTCTCGCGTGAGTGAAAGCGCGAGCAGCGCGGATAGACACATGCACGTGAGAAGGACGCGGGTGGCTCTCTTGTTCAAGGACGCTCCATCATCTGGTGACGATCGACGGGCATCCTACCAGCACCTCTGCGGCGGCGCGTTCCCCGGAAGAGAGCGCGCCGTCGATGTAGCCGCTCCACACCGTTGCGGTCTCGGTGCCGGCCCAGTGCACCCTGCCGCAGGGCTTGCGCAGTGATGGTCCGAGCTCGGTCCAGATACCGGGAGGCATGAACGCGCCGTAACAACCGCCAGACCATGGGTCGTTCTCCCACACGTGATCGTGATAGCCGATGACGTCGTGCGCGCGCGGCCCGTAGAAGCGCGCAAGGTTAGAGAGCGCAGCCTTCTTGCGACCGTCCGCGTCCAGCTTGCCCATCGCGCGCGCTGCGTCGGACTCGCAGAAGCCCATGAGCATGCCGCACGGCGGGCCACCACCAGCAACGTTTGGCGGCGAGTTGTCGAACGCCACGTGAATGGGTCCTTCGTCGGACACCACCATTCCGGAGAGCCCGTCGTCGCGCCAGAACGGTCGGTCGTAGATCGCCGTGTGCTTGATCACTGCGCCCATCGGCATCTTCGTGACGAGCCTCCTGCGCGCTTCCGGCAGCAATGGTGAGAACTCGATCTCGGACACGAGCTTGGGTGGGGCGGCGACGATCACGTGGCGCGTCGTGAGCTCACCGCCGTCGAACGACACGCGACAGTGATCGCCCTCGTCTTCTATGCGCCGCACCGGCGATGACAGCCGCACGTCGATGCCCTCTGCCAGCTTCTCCGCGACGGGCTGCATGCCGCCCTGCACGCGCTCGGCCTGGGCGGCGCCATCCGTTCCGAGGAGCATGCCCAGGTTCTTGCCGGAGTGGATGTAGAACAGCACGTGGAGCAGCGACATCTCGCGCGCGGGCGCGGCGAACACCGTCTCCAGCGCGGCGTCGAGCAGATGCCGCGCAGTGTCCGTGCGGACGTGGACGCGCAGCCAGTCGTCGAAGGTGCGTGCATCCCACTCCTTCGCGCGCGCGGCCTTCCACGGCGCGTCGAGCGGCACCGTCTTCGCCAGGCGGTCGAGCAGGAACTGCGCGTAGCCAACATTGAGCAGCGACACGATCGGCAGCCGCGGAATGGTGCCGCGATACCGCGACTTCTTGCCCGACACCAAAAGCAGGTTCTGGCCCGTGGTCCAGGTCTTGAACGTGCGCGCGCCTTGCTCCCGGAGCAGCGCGAGGATCTTGTCCTGCGTGGGCCCGACCCATTGCCCGCCAAGATCCACCCACGGCACCTCCGCCGGCTTCGTGGTGTAGACGCGACCACCCACGCGGTCGCGCGCCTCCAGCACGATGGTCTTTTTGCCGCCGCGTCCGAGCGCACGCGCAGCCGAGAGCCCCGCGAACCCTGCTCCCACCACCACCACGTCGAGCTCCACGTCACTCATGCGGGCAATCTTTTCTACCAGATCACGGTCGCGAGCCCTCAACGGTGTGCGTCGAAGAACGCCACGATCTCCTCGGGTGCGGCCTCGATCCACGCGTGACCGGCCACCTGGTCCCTCACGACCTTCGTCTCGACGCCCTGACGCAAGAGCGCCGCCTGATACCTCTCCATCGTCGAGATTGGCACCAGCAGGTCCTGCGCGCCATGAAGGAAGAGCGTTGGCGGATGCTTGTCCGGCAGGTGCGCAGGCACGATGCACAAGAGGCCGACGCACGTCGCGTACGAAGCGGACTGGATCGCAACGGCCTTCCACAACGTCGGAAACGTGATGGCCATGCGGCTGGTCATGTAGCCACCGCTGGAAATCCCCGTCGCGTAGAGTCGTGAAGCATCCACGTTGCCGAAGCGGCCGCGCGCGATCGCGCCGAAGATCTTCCGCGTGAAGCGATCATCCGGTGAGTCATCCCACACGACGCTCGACGGCAGCACGTTGGTGTCCCAGAAGCCCCGCCCGCGGTAGTGCGCCTCGGGCGCGACCACGACGTAGCCCGCGTCGAGCAGGCAATGCACGAGCTCCGCCTGGTAGTACGCGCCGAAGGGCTCACCACGAGATGCATCGAACGCGTGGAACGGTGGCAGCCCCGTGCCCTGAAAGAGGAGCACGAGCGGCGCGCCCTGCGCAGGCAGCGGTGAAACGGGGGTCTGATAGAGCACGCGTCGATCGCGGACCTCTGCGACCTGATACGAGCAGCGAATGCGCGACGGGGTCCCTTCGCAGCGCGATGTCGCGCCCTCCGGCATCACGGGCGCCGGATGTCCACACGAGCTCTGCAGGGTCATGCAGGCGAGCCCCGACAGCATCGTGAAGACGCGGAGCGTCCGCATGCCCTACTTCTTGACGTAAGGCTTCTTCGGGCCCGGCGTGTATTCCTTGGGACGGGGGTAGCCACCGCCCGCCTTCGGCTTGCCGAAGCCACCCGCTTCGGGCCGCTTTCCGAATCCGCCAGCACCTGGCTTCTTGCCGAAGCCGCCACCGCCGCCGCCGGGCTTCTTCCCGAAGCCGCCGCTCTTCGGCTTGTACGGACCGTCGGGCCGCTTGTGAGCCTGCGGGCGATCGTCGTGAACGCGCGGGCGTGGCGCGTCGTCATTTGCGCGCGGGCGCGGCGCGTCGTCATTCGCGCGCGGGCGCGGGTGGTATTCGGTCTTCTCGATCCGGGGACGCGAGACGCGCTCCTTCGGGCTCCTCGGTGCTTCCACTTCGTCGCTGACCTTGGAACGGGACACGCGCTCCTTCGGACTCGAGGGTGCTTCCACGGCGTCACTGACCCTGGACCGCGACACGCGCTCCTTGGGTGCCTCCGGCGCGTCAGCTTCGTCGCTCACCTTTGGACGCGACACGCGTTCGGTCCGTGGCTTCGGCTCCGTCTCCACGATGACGGGCTTCGGCCGCGGGATGTATTCACCGCGCGGCTTGTCGAACGGACGCGGCGCGCGAGGCTCCGCGCCTCTGTCGGCCATGCTCTCGCCCTGGCGCGAGATCGTCACGCGCGGGTCGCGCGGATCCGGAATGCCCGTCTTGGCAGCGAAGGCCTCTGCGGCGGTCTCCGCGACGTCGACGATGGAGTACATCGGCGCGACGTGGATGGAGCCCACGTCGTTGCTCTGGATCTCGCCGCGGCGGCACACCATCGCGAGCACGCGACGAACCTCGGCGCCGTGCACCTTGCCCCACGACACGCGGAACGGCACCCAGCGGGCGTCCGGATTGCGCGCACGCCGCGGCGCCAGATCACGTGCCGGCGGCCCGCGATCATCGCGCCCATCCCGGCCATCGCGCGCGTCGAAGTTGTTGCGCGGATCGGGCTTGTGCATCTCGATGGGCATCACGTCGCGCGGCTCCGGGCGCTTGCCGCGGATGCGCATGACCAGACGACCGACGGCGAGCTCTGCCTCGTCCGATGCGAGCAGCTTGCGCGCAAGGGCGAGCGCGCGCGGGTCGGGCTCGTTCGCATTTCCGGAGGCCTCGGGCGCGAGCAGCTCGCCAGCGAGCTTCTCGTCCTCTCGTGCGCGGATCTTGTTCGCGTCGGGCACCTGTCCACGCGTGAACGTGACGCCAGCGCGACGGAGGAGCATCGTGGCGCGGGCAAGGCCGCTGGGCGTGAGGATGAGCGAGCTCCTGCCCTTCTTCCCGGCGCGTCCAGTCCGGCCGCTGCGGTGCGTGTAGCTGTCCGGATCGTCGGGCGGATCTGCGTGGATGACCTGCGCGATGTCGACCACGTCAATGCCGCGCGCCGCGACGTCCGTGGCGACGAGCGCGTCCAGGTCACCGCGCTTGAAGGCGGCGAGCGCGCGATTCCGCTCGCGCTGCTCCATCTCACCCGAGAGCGAATCCATGGAAAAACCAGCCTCGGCGAGGCGGCGCGTGATCGCAGCGACGTCGGCGCGGGTGCGCGCGAAGATGAGCGTCTGGTCGCCCGGGTTCTCGAGAAGGAGGTTCACGATGGCGTCGAAGCGCTCGTGCACGTGGACCGTGTAGATCACGTGCTCGATGTCGGCGTTCGCGCGACCGATGGGCGTGCCCTCGACATTGACGACGCTGTTCTGGACGGCGTCAGCCAGCGCGCGGACCTCACGCGGGAACGTGGCGGACACGAGGTGCGTGCGGTGTCCGTCTGGCAGCGAGCCAAGGATGGACTCGATGTCTTCGCGGAAGCCCAGGTCGAGCATGCGATCCGCTTCGTCCAGGACGGCGGCGCGCACCTCGGATGTGTCGATGCCTCCACGGTTCAGGTGGTCGAGCAAGCGGCCGGGCGTGCCGACGATGATCGCCGGACCGCCGACGAACGCGCGCATCTCATCCCGATAGCCGCCACCACCAGTGACGCTCATCACCTTTGCGCCGAGCGGCGCGAAGAGCCAGCGCAGCTCCTCTTCCACTTGCTTCGCCAGCTCGCGCGTGGGCACCACGACGAGCGCGCGCGGACGCGCCTTGCCAGTGGCAGCGGGCGTGGGCTCACCGAGGAACGAGCGAAGGGCCAGGCCAATGGCGACGGTCTTCCCGGATCCAGTCTGCGAGCTGACCCGAAGATCGTGGGAGATCGCGTCCTCGAGGAGGATCGCCTCCTGGACCGGTGTGAGATCGGCAAACCCCCGTTTCTCCAGAGCCTCCGTCAGTGCGGGCCCGAGGGTTTCCTTGATTTCTTCACGAAGCATCCGCGCTTCCGTAGCACGACGCAGGCTCTTTCGTGGTCACATTGTCACGTGGCGTGTGTCGCCGGTGCAGCCGCGCGCCTGGGTTTCAGTGAGCCCCGGCCGTGCACGCGAGGCCGTGGAAGAACTCGCCGCTCTTCGGCCGCGGAAGCGCTTGCGTGAGCGCGCCCGTCTTCGCGTCGAACACGAAGAGGCCACCGTCGAGGTACCACGGCGCGACGACCACGCGGTCTCCGCCGGCGTCCGAGAGGCCCAGGATCATGCCGCTGTAACCCTTCAGCGCGATCGCGTTGGTGGCGCTGCCCGTGCTCGTTGACAGATGGAGCAGCTTGTCGAGCTGGAATGCGGTGCCCAGCAGCGTGCCGTCGGGCGCGGGCGCAATGCGATTCGCTTGGTGCTCGTCGATGGCGACGGAGCCATTCTTGTGATGCGCCTTCACGGCGGAGAAGTCGCTGTAGCGCCACAGGCGTCCCTCTGACGCGACCCAGACGGCCGTGGCGTCCGCCGTCACGGCGTCGCACGCAACGTCAGTCTGCTCTGCCTTGCCATCAGCGAGCCCGATTCGGACGACGGTGTTTGCGCACGTCAGCAGCGAGTCGCCCTGGAGACCGATGGACGAAGCGTCCCCGACGATGTCCGCGTCCACCTCGGGGCCGAGGGCGATCGTTCCTGCTGGAAGCGTCACCTCCGCGAGGTGCTCCGTGACGCCATGCGAGACGAACGTGGTGCACACGATGGTGTCCTGCCCCGGCGTCTCCGCGAGCGTCGGGTCGACGGTGGTCGTGGTCGCATGGTCCGCTGCGTCGGGGTGACCGCCACAGCCGGAAAGAACGAGCAGCGCGGCGATGGACGCGAGGACCGCGACTCCTCCCTGCTGCCTTCGTTCGATCATCGAGAGGAGTACGAGCAAGGGCCGTTCCGCTCCCGGCGACGGTCGATCTCTCGCGAATCATAGGGGGCAGCGACAGCGCACGCAGGCCGCGGTGGATCGCCGCCGTGAGGGCCACAGTGCTCACCAACAACCTATAAAACAAGCGCGAAACACTTGTTACAGGCGTGCGCAAGACGGGACTCGCGTCGCGCCTCGAGCTCCTCCGGCTCAGGGCTTGTGGATGTAGTCGATGGTGAGGCGGCCTTGCTGGAGCTCCACACCGATGACCTTGCCGGCTGCGTCCTTCTGGGCAACGACGACGATGCCGGACTTCTTCGTGAAGAGCGCGCCGTTCTCTCCGAAGTAGAGCGTGAACGCGCCCTGGCCCTTGGGCTTCATGGTGACCTTGCGGCCGTCGTTCGTGATCACCGTGGTCAGCACGGACTCCAGCACCGCGGGAGGGAGCAGCTTCGCGAGGGCCTGCTTGCTCTCCTCCACAATCGCGTAGTCGCCAGAGATCGCATCCGCGAGACCCGACTCGAACGGCAGAACCTTTCGCTCCGTCGGCGCGACCTGCGGCTTGCCCTCGAGCGCCATGCGCAGCACGCCGGCGGCAAGCTTGTCGGTCTCGAAGGCATCGGAGCTCATGAGCACCACGATCACGAGCCCCAGATCCGGCACGCGCGACAGGTGCGACGAGAACCCGTCGATGCCACCGTTGTGCGACTCCACGTCGTGACCGAACTTGCTCTGGCGCATCACACCGAACGCGTAATCCGATTGCACGGGCGTCGTGCGAAGCTTCTCGGTGTCGACGTCAAGCAGCGTGTGACCAGCGAGCGCGCGGTCCCACAGCACCAGATCGTGAGGCGTGGAGCGGAGCGCGCCTGCCGCGAACGGGATGGACATGTCGATGGGCTTCACCTCCACGACGGCGTCGCTCTCGTCCAGCGTGCGACCGACCGCCGTGTTCGGTGCGTCGGGCGCGTCTATCGTGCTGGTGCGCGTGAGGCCCGCGGGCGCCAGCACCTTCTCCTGCAAGTACCGCTCGTAGGTCAGCCCGCTCGCGCGCTCGATCACGAGGCCGAGGAGGAAGTAGTTGGAGTTCGAGTACCCGAACTCCGAGCCCGGCGCGAACGCGAGCGGCTTTCCCGTGAACGTCGCGAGCACGCGCCCGGGCTGCGCCGGCTTCTGGCGGTCGGACATGAGCCCTTCGTCCTGGGTGTAGCTGGCGATGCCGCTGGTCTGCGCGCAAAGGTGGCGGACGGTGACGGCATCGAACGCCGGCGGGAGCACGGGCACCCATTTCTTCACGGGGTCCTCGAGCGAGAGCTTCTTGTCGGAGACGAGCTTCAGCGTGGCCACCGCCGTGAACTGCTTCGTGAGTGAGCCGATGCGGAAGCGCGTGTTCTCGTCCGCGCGCGCGCCGGTCTTCGGAACGGCGACCCCGAACGCGCGCCCGTACACGGTCTCGCCCCCGCGAGCGACCAGCACGTAGCCGGACGGCGCGAAGCCCGGGCCCCATGATGCGCCGAAGCCCGCTGCGTATGCGTCGATCATGCGGCTGAGCGCCTCGCTCGATCCGTAAGGCGGTGGCGGCAAGTTCACCGCGGGCCTCGGAGGCGTCGCGACGGTGGCCGACGACGAAGCGTTCGTGGGTGACGATGGCGGCGGCGCCTTGTCACCGCAGGCGAGGAGAAGCGCGAGGCAAGGAAGCAGGGCTCCGCGCTTCATCCGTTCACCCGCTTCCACGTGTCGCGCGAGGTGAGGCGCGCGAGCCATGCAGTCACGTTCGAGAAGCGCGACAGATCGATCTGCAGCATGGCCGCAGCCGTCAGCGGCGGCGCGAGCGAGATGTCCGTGATGGTGAGCCGCTCACCCACGAGCCACGTCTTTCCGGCCAGCGCTGCGTCGAGCGGGCCGAGGCAACGGTCCACCTCCGCGCGCCCCTCCGTGACCAGCTGCGGCAGGCGCTTCTCCTCCGGCAATCGGATCGTGTGCGCGAAGATCCGCGCGATGTTCGGCGAGAGGTGCGCTGCGCCCATGAACATCCACTTTGCGATGTCGCCGCGCTCCTTCGCTGTCTCGGGCCCGAGGCGCTTGTCCTTCGCGAGGTCGGCTACGTACTCGATGATCGCGTTCGACTCCCAGAGCTTGTAGTCGCCGTCCACCATCGCGGGGACGCGCGCGGTGGGGTTCAGCGCCATGTAGGGCGGCTGTTTCTGCGCGCCGGCCATCAGGTCCACGTCGTGAAACGTGTAGGGTACACCCGCTTCCTCGAGGCCCAGACGGGCGCGCTTCGTGTTCGGGGACATCGGAAAGCCGTGGAGCTCGATCATGGCGCTACTTCATCGAAAGAGTGGTGCAGGCGCAAGCCCGCGGAACTTTCGCCTCGTGTATATGTCGTGGCCTCCCATGCGATCATTCACCTTGCGCCGGTTTTTTGGCTCGTCCATGCTCCCCATCGCGTCCGTGCTCGCGCTCGCGGCCCTATCCAGCGTCGCGTGCACGCCGGCAGAGACGCAAGCGCCGCCGGCGGAAAGGCCGGCCGGGCAGACCGCGAGCATCCTGCCCTTGAAGTCGCTGCGGCTCTACGAGACAGGCATGGGCTACTTCGAGCGATCCGGAACGCTGGGCGGAAAGGCGAGCGCCCTGCCCGTTCCCGCGGGACACCTCGACGACGCGCTCAAGTCGCTCGTGGTGCTGAACGGCGGCGCTGCGGGGCGCGTGACGGGGGTTGCGTTCACGAGCAGCGTGACGCGCGCGACGGCGCGAACGCGCGCGGGGCTACCGCAGAATCCGGACTCGCCGGTCGGGTTCCAGGATCTCTTGACGAGCATGAAGGGCGAGCGCGTCGTGATCGTGCGCAAGGAGCTCGCGGCGCCAGAACCAGCCGCGAAGGACGCAGATGGCGTGACGCCCGCGAGGCCCGCCCCGCACGACCTCGGGCATGGGCCGATCGAGGGTCGTGTCGTGGAGGTCACGATGGAGGAGGACCTCGCGCGCATGCACGCGATCCTCACGCACAAGGACGCAAGACTGGACGCGACGCCGAAGCACCTGGTCGTGTCGGTGCTCACCACGCGCGGCGAGGTGCTGCAGCTCCCGGCCGAGGAGATCGCCACGATCCGCCCCGTGGACCCGGCGTTCGCTGCGCGGCTGGATGCAGCGATGGATGCGCTCTCCACGCGCAACGCGCAGAACTCGCGCGCGCTCGAGCTCCTTGGTGATGCGCGCGGTGACGTGACGTTCGGCTACATCGCGGAGACTCCGCTCTGGCGAACCAGCTACCGGCTGGTCATCGGCGACAAGGCGGAGCTGCAGGGCTGGGCGCTCATCCACAACGACACCGACGAGAACTGGCAAGGCGTGCACCTGGAGCTGGTGAACGGCGAGCCTGACTCCTTCCTGTTCCCGCTCGCGGCGCCTCGCTACGCACGCCGCGCGCTCATCCATCCGGACGAGCCGCTCTCGACGTTGCCGCAGCTGGGAAGCACCACTGCCGACGCGCTCTGGGGCGAACACCTGGATGGTCACGGCTCTGGTACGGGCACCGGGCAGGGCTATGGTTCGGGGCACGGTAGCCTCGGCGGCTCCCACACCACGCGCTCTCCAACGCTCCGTCAGGGCGCGACGTCCGCGGAGTCCACGGGAAGTAGCTCGCTGCTCTCCGTCGGCAACCTCGCCGACCTGGCGCCCGCGACGGGCACCGAGCAAGGCGCGCTCTTCGTGTATGCGGTGCCCACGGCGTTCTCGCTTCTGGCGCGCTCGTCTGCGCTCGTGCCCTTCGTGAAGAAGAACGTGGAGGTCGAAAGCATCGCGCTCTTCGGCGGCGTGGGAGCGAAGGCGCGCGCCACGCTGCGCTTCGTGAATGGCACCGGGCAGACGCTCCCCGCGGGGACGATCGCCGTGTTCGGCGCGGGCGGCTTCACGGGAGAGTCGTCGCTGGATCGGCTCAAGCCGGGCGAGCGCCGCTTCCTGGAGATCGGAAACGATCTAGACGCAGAGGTCACGGAGAAGAAGGTCACGCACAAGGACGAACCCAAGCGGCTCACCTTCGAGGCCCGGCGCCTGGAGGAGCACTTCATCCGCACGAGCGAGCTCGCATGGGAGGTGGAGAACCGCAGCGGTCAAGCGCGCACGTTCTACGTGGTGGTCGCGGCCAGCCAGAACGCGAAGATCACCGGCACGGACCGCGTAGACTTCGACGAGGTGAACAAGCGCGCGATCGCCGTCTTCGTGGTTCCGCCGAAGACGAAGGCCACGCGCACCTTCACGATCACCGAAGGTCTCTCCACGACCTACGACACGAGCCAGCTCACGGAGAAGAGCGCGAAGATGATCCTGGCAAAGTCGATGATCGCAGCGGCAGACCTGGCCGTGCTGCGTGATTCGATGGACAAGGTGCGTGCGATGGAGAACGAGGCGAAGAACTACCGCGCCATCGAGAAGGTCGTCGAGACCACGAACACGGACCTCGAGCGCTTCCGCGAGGACCTGAAGGCGCTCGGCAGCAACGGAGGAGCAGCGAACGCGGGCGGCGTGGTGGCCACACCGCTCGTCAAGCGCCTGGTGGACGCGGAGGATCGCTATGCGGCCGCGCAGAAGAACCGCGACGCAGTGGCGAAGGCCCTGGAGGATCGCACGGAGGCGCTGCGAGAGGCGCTGAAGAAGCTCGAAACCAACTAGTCCTGGCGGTCGATCGTGATTGTCGTTGCGTGCGACCGGCGGCCGCTCCCACTATGATTGTTCACGTGCGGCACGTTCACTACCTCGTGGCACTCGCCGCCGTGCTCGGTTGCAAGAATGAAGCGGCTTCGACGCCGCTCGTCGCGCCAGGCTCTGTCACGCTGATGACCCTCAACGTCGCCAGCGGCGCTGGTGACTCCTTCCGCACCGCGGAGAACCGCAAGAAGCAGAGCGCCTTCGTCGCGCGCTCAGCGGCGGAGGTGGTCGGGCTGCAGGAGGTGGACGTGGGCGTGGAGCGCTCCGGAAAGATCGATACGGCTGCAAGCGTCGCGGCCTCATTGGCGTTCGGGACCTGCACATTTGCGGTCGACGCTGCTCCGCACATGCGCGCCGACGGGACGCGCCTCACGCGTTGCACCGCCGGGTCCATCGTCTTCGGCCTCGGCTTTCGCGCCAGCGACCTGTTCGCAGCCGACGCGGCCGGCATACCGAGCGGCATCATGGATAGTGACCCGTCGTTGAACCCGACCGGTGTCGATCGCAGCCCCGACGCCTTGTACGGCAACGCGCTCATCGTGAGCGCTCCCTGGGAGGTCGTAGCGACCTACACCGTCGCGCTTCCGATCGACGCTCTCGGTCCGAGCGCGTCCGCGGAGCTGCTCGAACGACTCGCGCAAGAAGGCCCTCCGGACGATGCGATCGCCGCCATTGCGGAGCACAACGAGGCCACGCGACGCCAGAGAGGCATCGAGCCGCGCTCCGCCCTCGTGGTGCGCGTCCGAAAGCCTGGGACGACGGCCATCTCGGTCATCACGACGCATCTCGAGTCCTCGGGAACGAGCGATCTGCGAAGAGCGCAGCTCGACGCGGTGCTCGCCATCGCGCGCGGCGAACAGCGGATCAGCAACCACGACGTGGTCGTGATGGGCGACTTCAACATGGCAGTTACCGCCACAGAGCCCAGCCTCGTCGCTGCCGGCTTCGTGCGCGCGACGCCGCCGGAGGCAAGCGCCGACATCGACCAGATGTGGATCGATCCGGCGCTCGTCGCCGACGCGACCAGGCGCGTGTCGACGGAGGGAGTGACGGACCACGGGTTCACCGCACTTGCGACCGTCCGCGCGCAGTAATTCTGGAGCTTCAGGGATCGCTTCAGGGGATCGGAGATGGTGCGATCCCGGCGCGGCGGAGCATCTCGTCGTGGAACTTCTTGCGGCGCCAGATGGGGGCGTCGAAGCGGACCTCGATGGTGCGCGTGGAGCCGACGACGCGCGCCATGTGCACCTTGATCTTGAACGCGCGGTAGGTCATCCACGCGGTGCCGAGGACGAACGGCGCGCCGAACGCGAGGAACACCGGGTGCTGCGTGATGCCGAGTGACACGAAAAGCAGCGCGAGCGGGAATGGAAGGATCGCCGTGGCCACGAGCTTCAGCACATCCACCTTGCGCCACACCGCGATGGTGAAGATGTCGCCGAAGTAGACGCCGTTCTGCTCGATGGGGATGTAGCCAGTGACGGGATCGAGCGTGCCCTCGCTCACGCCCTCTGGCGCGACGAGCGCCATCTTGCGCAGGACGATGCCGTTCGATACGGCCTTCACGCGCTCTGCGCGCTGGTCGAACGGAACGGGGACCACGCGCGAATCGGCGCGCGCGCCGGCATGCAGGGCGTACACGAGGCCGCAGCCCGTGCATGTGAGGATGCCCGTCGCGGCCTGCGCGCCGATACCGCATTTCGGACAGCCGAGCGCATGCGGCGGAGGAGCAACGGACTGCGGAGGCTGAGCGGGCACCATCAGATCGCCTCGAAGCCGTGCGCTGCTGCGTTGCCCACGGACGCGAAGTACTTCTCCGCGGCGCGAATGTGCAGCGGGAACGCGAACACGTCCGCGAGGCCGCCGGGCCCGTAGATGAGCCCGCGCTCCTGCGTCTCATGGTTGGGGGTGAACGCCGCGACGCTGGCCGCGTCCACGGGCGATGCGATCGAGAACAGGAGCACGCGATTCGGTCGAGGCTCGGTGGACGTGAACCAGAACGGCGTGAGCGTCGCCGGGTCGACCGTGGCGCCAGTCTCTTCTACGAGCTCGCGCGCTCCGCCCTCTTGCCACGTCTCGTGCTCCTCGAGGAACCCACCGACGAGGGCGAGCTTCCCGAGCCCAGGCTGGATGCCGCGACGCACGGTGAGGAGCCCCGTGCGACCGCCGCGCGTGACGGGCAGCAGCACGACGGAGACGGGCGTCGGGTTCGCCCACACCTGTGTCTTGCAGCCAGCGCACGTGCGCGGGTACGCGGCGGACGATTCGTATTTCACGCCACAGAAGGAGCAGAACGTGTCGCGAGCGAGTGTCATGGAGGAGATGGTCGACGGGATGAAGAAGAATCACAACCCCGAACGACCTCCACCTCGACCTCGGCCTCCACCTCTACGGCGAATACCGCGTGCACGTCCCCGCGTGATCCTCACTGACGAACCCGTGGTAGCGGCCCGACCAGTACGCGGCCAGGTAGTCCACGCCCGGATAGACGAGGAGCGGATCCCCACCGTCCTGGAGCTGCCAAGGCTGACGCTGCCAGATGAAGTCGTCCACGACGCGATCCTTCACGTCCACGGAGCGCGTCGCGGTGTCACAAAGCATCGGCGCCGTACAAGACTTGTCGTGCGGGGTGTATGCGGCAACCGCTGATGTGTCGCGCGCCACATGGACGCGCGGCCCTGGCGTGAACTGCGACAGCTGCGCGTCGGCGGCGGCGATCGCGGTGGGGTCCGCACCCGTCCTTGTGCCGCCCCAGAGGAATCCGAAGTAGGCATTCTTGTGGCCGCCGAGCGCCTTCCACATCGCCTTGTCCATCACGTCGTCCGTGATACGCGGGCCGAGGACGGGATCCTTCTCCATCGACGCGTACGCGTACGCCATGATGAACGCGATGTGGTTCGCGAAGTAGCCGTTGCCGCAGTTCGCGCTGAAGCTCCACGTGGCGGCCACGTCGAGCCACGATGCTGCGTTGGCCGCGTAGTAGGTAGCGAGCGCGTCGTGCTGCGTCTTCATCGCGGGCACGCCGTCCGTCATCACAATCGCCATCTTCACCATCGCGCCGAGCATCACGGAGCTCGATGGCCGCTTGATGGGAACATTCAGGCCCAGCGCCTGCTTTGCGATGATCGAGTAGTCGGGGAAGAACTCGCGCATGCCGTGGATCTGGGCGTCGGATGCGCTGGAGGTGTCGAGCGTGATCTGGACGTGGCCGTTCGTCATCTCGCTTGGAACCAGGATGACGTTCTCGAGCGCGAGCGACTTCTGGACCGGTACGCCATTGATGACGATGGACGCTGGCACCTGCGGTCGCACCTTGACGAGCTCCAGCGCCACGGCCGTCACGTCCTCGCGGATCATCGTCCGCACCGCCTCATCGGGCGACGCGATGTAGGCGACGTACTCGCCGAGCATGAAGCCCGTGTACTGATCGCGGCTGATGCCTCCCAGCCAGTCCACCATCGCGCCGCCGTAGCTGACGCCGCAGTGCCACTCCGGGTCGGCGCAGCGGTTCGCGACATCCAGCGGCGTCGTGGACGCGGACGGAATGACCACGCGTGCCAGCGAGCCGGGCTCTCCCGTGACCGCGAGGTCGCGATGCATGGTGTTCGCTAGCGTCTTCACCTGCGCCGCGGCGTCCGGCGATCCGGTCGCCATGAGACGCCACGACTCTGCGGCGAGCGCGCTGCCGGTCCAGATGGCAGCGTCGTGATAGCCGCTGTAGCTAGAGACCTTGGTGAACGTGGCATCCGTGTATCGTGCATTCATCACCGCGCCTTCGGGAAGGTTCCCGGCGCGGAGCAGCCTGTCGTAGTCGCGCGCACGATCATGCTCGTTTCCTGCCGGATCCGCGCTCGCGTACGCCTTCGTTCCCATGTTCCAGAGCTTGCACGTGGTCGCGCCGCTCTTCGCGCCAAGCACGCACTCGTCCGCGCATGCGGTCGCGGAGCACTTGCCTGCAAAGCATCCGACCGCGCATGTCTCCGTCACCCACGAAGAGCCGGCCGCGGTCTGCACGCAGCGAGATCGCGTGTTGTAGGATGCACACGTCTCCGTCGGCCCGTCCGCGCAGCCGGACACTGGACCTGCGTCTGCCGCGCCTCCGCCTGCGTCGCCGGTCGCGCTGGCGCCTGCGTCTGTCGCGCTCGGGCCAGCGTCGTCCCCCGCGGGCGTGGTGGCGGAGGAGTCGGTGCTCACGCCACTGTCGCTGCATGCGACGAGCGCAATGCAGCCAAGGAGGACGGCGGGAACGGCGCGGAGCACGGATCGCATGGGCAGCTCTCTTCCCAGACCGCGGGCCGCCACGGTAGGTCTTCACGCGCCAAATCGACTGGCGTTCTGCGCCATCGCCCCGGCGTTTCGGCGCGAGCGGCCTTCTTCTATGGCTGTTGTTTGTCCGCGCGCTCGCGGAAGGCCGCGGGGCTCGTGCCCGTCCAGCGACGGAACGCACGGAAAAAGGCGCTCGGTTCGGAGAGGCCGAGCGCGAACGCGACCTCCGTCACGCTGGTGCTGCCCTGCGTGAGGAGCCGCAGCGCGCGCTCGCGACGGACGTCGTCCAGGATGCGCTTGTGCGAGGTGCCGCGTCGCTGGAGCTCGCGCTGGAGCGTACGACGCGTGAGATGCAATCGGCTCGCGAGCGACTCCAGCGACACATCGCGCGACACGAGCAGCTCCGCCACCGCCATGTGCGCGCGACCCAGGAACGGATCGGGCGCGCCTTCGGGCGGTGTCATCGCGCGCATCTTCTCCTCCAGCACCTCTGCCAGCGAAGCAGCGGCCGTCAGCAACGGCTGCGCGAGCAGCTCGCGATCGAGCGCGAGGCGATCCGCTTCTGCACCGAACCTGACCGCGCGTCCGAAGAACGCGGTGTAGGGCGCGACATCCTTCGGTGGGCCATGCGCGAACGTCACCTCCTCGAAAGGGACATGACGGCCAAGCGTCTGCTTCACGCGGATCGCGACCATGGCCACGCCGAACTCCGCCCAGTGTCGGCTGTGCGTGCTCGTGCCGCCGCGCTCGAACGTGAGCGTCGCGCGCGTGGCATCCTCGACCATGAGCAGCTTCACGCGCTCCGTCACGACACCGTAGTAGCGCGCAGTGCGGCGCAGGGCGTCGCGCAGCGTGGGGCTCGTGCAGAGCGCGTAGTCCAGCACGCCAAGTCCGCCGATCGGGATGCGCGCGGCGAGGTCCAGCGCGAGGTGCGGATTCTTCGCAGCGCGCGCGGCCTCGTCGATCAGCGCGTCCGCAGCGTCACCGGGCACATGCGATGCACCCTCTGGCGGCGCCGCAGGCATGCGGATCCCGAGGTCGTGCACGAGCGCGCGGAGGACCGGTCCGACGATGGCGCTGGCGATGCCGTGCTCGTGCCCCATGAGGGTGCGCCGAGTATAGCCGGGAACTTTCACCCGGCAGCGGCGTCACGCGCGCAGGGAGAAAAGGTATGCTTCCCCTCGTGAACCCCTCCCCCTCTCCCCGTACGCGCACCCGTACGCGCACCCGCGCCATCTTCGTCCCTCTCACGGCCGCTCTGTGCAGCCTCGGCGCGTGCGCGCCCGAGCCCGCGCCGAAGGTCCCCGGCCCCACGATGTCGCTCGTCACCGGCGCCGAGCCCATCATCACGGATGTGCCGCACGAGCGTCCGCACCGACGTCACCGGTATCCCGACACGAGGCGCGAGTCGACGAGCGACACCGTCTTCGACAAGATCGTCGCGGACCCTTACCGCTGGCTCGAAGACGGCAAGAGCGACGAGACGCGCGCGTGGATGAAGGAACAGGATGACGCCGCGCGCGCCGTGCTCCACAAGCTGCCGGAGCGCGACGCGATCGCCGCGCGCCTCAAGGAGGTCTACTACGTGGACTCGCTCGGTGTGCCCGGGCACCGCGGCAACCGCTACTTCGTCACATGGAAGAAGGCACAGGACGAGAAGGCGATCGTCTACGTGCGCGATGGCAAGAAGGGCACGGACCGCGTGCTCCTCAATCCGAACGAGTGGGCCGCGGATGGCAGCTCGTCGCTCGGCTCCACCACCGCCACGCATGACGGCCACTACATGGCGTACACCGTGAAGGCGAACAACTCCGACGAAGCCACGATGTACGTGATCGACGTGGCGACGGGGAAAAAGCTGGAGAAGGACGTCATCCCCGGCGCGAAGTACGCGAGCGCATCGTGGACGCCCACGGGCGACGGCTTCTATTACACCTGGCTCCCCACCGACCCAGCCATCACGCCAGCCGAGCGGCCCGGCTACTCGGAGGTGCGCTTCCACAAGCTCGGCACCGACCCCGCGAGCGACGCGGTGATCCGCGAGCGCACGAACGACGCGACCACGTTCCTCCACGGCTGGCTCTCGTGGGACGGCAACTATCTGTTCCACGAGCTCGCGCACGGCTGGGCGTCGGAGCAGGTCTTCATGAAGGACCTTCGCAAGAAGGGCGCGGGCTGGACGGAGCTCGCGCCTGGACAGAAGGCCCACTACGACGTCGAGGAGTACAAGGACCAGCTCTACATCACCACCGACGAGGGCGCGCCGCACCAGCGCGTGTTCCGCGTGGACGCGAAGAACCCCGATCGCGCCGCGTGGAAGGAGATCATCCCCGAGCCGAAGGACGAGTCGATCCGCAGCGTGGCCATCCGCGGTGGCAAGCTCACGGTCACGTACCTGAAGAACGCGTTCGGTCGGCTCGAGCTCCGCGCGCTCGACGGCAAGATCGAACGCGACGTCACGCTCCCGGGTATCGGCAGCGTCACCGGCGTGTCCGGTTTGCCGAACGACAGCGAGAGCTGGTTCTCGTACACGTCATTCACCGAGACCTGGCAGAGCTTCGCGCTGGATCCGCGGACGGGGAAGACGGAGGTCTACTCCACGGTGAAGGTGCCGTTCGATGCGACGCCCTACACGACGACGCAGGTGTTCTATCCGTCCAAGGACGGCACGAAGATCTCCATGTTCATCGTGCACCGGAAGGACCTCGTTACGGGGAAGCCGCAGCGCACGTTGCTCTACGGCTACGGCGGATTCCAGAGCACGGAGACGCCCAGCTTCAACTCCGGGATCATCCCGTGGCTCGAGCGCGGAGGCATCTACGCCGTCGCCAACCTCCGCGGCGGCTCCGAGTACGGCGAGGACTGGCACCAGAACGGAATGCTCGAGAAGAAGCAGAACGTCTTCGACGACTTCATCGGCGCCGCCGAGTTCCTGATACATGAAGGATACACGGATCGCACGCGGCTCGCGATCTACGGCGCCTCGAACGGCGGGCTCCTCATGGGCGCCGCGATGACGCAGCGACCGGACCTCTACGCGGCCGTGCTCTGCGGCGTGCCGCTTCTCGACATGGTGCGCTACCACCGCTTCGGCAGCGGCAAGACCTGGGTGAGCGAGTATGGCTCCGCGGAGTCGGAGAGCCAGTTCCGGGCGCTCTTCGCGTACTCGCCGTACCACCACGTGGTGGACGGAACGAAGTACCCGCCCATGTTGATGCTCAGCGCAGACAGCGACGACCGCGTTGACCCGATGCATGCGCGCAAGTTCGTCGCGCAGATCCAGGCGGCGAGCGAGGGCGGGCCCGTCTTGCTGCGCATCGAGAAGAACAGCGGGCACGGCGGCGCGGACCTGCGCAAGGCAGAAGTGGAGAAGGGCGCGGACCGCTGGGCCTTCGCCCTCGCCCACACGAGGCCGTGAGCCAGGCGCGGCGTTACTGGCCTTTGCAGGGCCCGGGGCACGGATGGATGATCTTCGAAGCGGCGCCGCTCTTGTAGAATGCATTCATCTGCGCGAGAGCCGTGGGCTGCAGGCGCACCCTGTCGTGCACGGGGTTTCCCGCTATCGTCCCGGGCTTCCGATATTGCGTGAGGTCTACACCGAAATCCCAGAGCGTGAGGGCGCTCGTGAGGCCTTCGGCCGGCGCGTCGGGGATGCCGAACTCCACTGCCGCGGCCGGCGTCGTCATCTCGAGACCCAGCTCGCGCGCGAGATAGAACGTGCCGAGGTTCGGAACGCCCTGATCGCCCAGGCCCGCCTGGAAGAGGACGCGCTTGTCCTTCGCGGAAGGGTCGAAGCCATTGGCGAGGATGTGAGCCGCGTAGACGGCGGGATCGATCGTGTCGACCTTGGTCTGGAACATCCCCATGAACGCCTGCGCACGAAGCGTGTTGCCCATGGTGCCGTTTGCGACCAGGAAGAAAGGTGCGAACGGCCCGGCGCGCGACATGAGGTGGCTGAAGGGACCGCCGCCGACGTTGATCACGCCGCGCAAGATGTCCGGGTTCAGCGCCACCATCACGGTCCCGAGGATGCCGCCCTGGCTGGCGCCGAAGTAGTAGACGGAGCTCGGGTCGTAGAGGAGGGCGGCCGCGTTCGATTGCCCGTTCTCCATGTGGACGTCGGGGCCAGCGGCGCTGCGCGAGAGCTCCGGCAGCTTCGTGAATGACCCGCGGATCGCGGCCGTCAGCGCGAGCCAGTTGGCCATGGCTTGATGAACGCGTTCGGTGAAGCCAAGCGTCAGCGCCGGTGTGCTGGCGAGCGTGTTCACGACGAGGCCTTCGTCTGGCTTCGACATGCCCCACCAGTCCACGCCGAATAGGACCGCCGACAATGTGGTGCCGATGGTAGTTCCGCCTATGCCATCGAGCTCCGTCGTGTCGCCGAAGAAGCCGTGTCCGTAGGTGAGCGCACGTCCGGGGCCGAAGCCATCACGCACGGCCGCGGGGATGGTCACGTAGAACGGGACGTCGACGGTGCCGTTCATCTTGGGCGCTCCGCTCGCGTCGCGAAGGAGGTGGGCGCCTGGCTCCGCGGAGTCGAGGAACATGGGCACGGCGATCGTCCCGCGTACCGTCTTCCAGACGCTGCCGGTGCCGGGCGCGGACGCCGTGATCTTCACGGTGGATGGATTCTGAGCGATCTCTGCCAGTGTCTTCGCGCGGATCGCGAGCATGTCGCGCAGCGGCGCATCACGCGTGCCCGTGGTGAAATCCCATGCGAGCTGGAGGTCTCCGCGATGGACGCCCGCGCCTTCGAGGGGCGGAAAGATCGCCGATTCGTAGTGTGACGACAGCGCGGCGAGGCTGGGATCGCCCGCAGCGCGCTTGTCCCGTAGCCTTCGAAAGCCTTCGGGCGGAGGCGCGAGCGATCCGTCGGGTGTCTGCACCTTGACGAGCGCGACGATGTACCGCGTCTTCTCGGTGAGCGGCGCGAACGCACGGATCGAGATGGCGCGCTCCGCAGGATCGCTCGCCCGCGTATCGAGATCGACGTAGTGGGCGACGAGCTTTCCGGTGTCGGCCTCGAGGAGGAGCGTCGCGCTCGCGGGCGTCGCGCTCGCTGCCGGATCATCCATCAGGTTCGGGAGCCCGTCGACCACGAGCTCGGAGAAGAGGGTTGCGACGATCGTGGCGTGGAGCGAAAACCCATCCGCATGCACTCCGCTCACGAGGTCTGCGTCCTTGCCGTCGACTGACGTGAGCTTGCCGGCTCCGGTCATGATCACGCGGCGCCCGGTGGGGGAAGTCGAGTCTGCGGTGGTGTAGAAATCCGATGGAAAGGGCAGAAAACAAGCGTCACCGGCGAAGAGCGGCTGACATCCGTCCGCGACGGTGAGCGGCGCGTCGCTCGCAGGCGGGCTCGAACACGAGGACGAAAAGACGATGAGCAACGCGAGGAGCAGCGACCGCATTCGCCCGATATGGCGCGATTGCGGCGCCCGGTCAAACCAGATTCTGTCACTGTGCGCGACGCATGACCGAGCCGAACACCGACCTCATCGAGAGCGACCTGCCGCCCGTGGACGTGACGTCGACGCTCGCGACCTTCGCGCGCCCAAAGGCCACGACCCCGCCGCGCGTCCTCATCCTGTATGGCTCGCTGCGGGAGCAGAGCTACAGCCGCTACCTCAGCGAGGAGTGCGCGCGTGTGCTCGCTGTGTTTGGCGCGGAGGTGCGCACGTTCAATCCGCGCGGGCTTCCCGTGTTCGATCGCACGTCGTTCGACCTGCCACAGGTGAAGGAGCTGCGCGCGCTCTCCGTCTGGTCCGAGGCGCACGTGTGGGTCTCGCCGGAGCAGCACGGCGCGATGACGGCGGCCTTCAAGAATCAGATCGACTGGATCCCCCTGGCCGACGGCGCCGTGCGACCCACGCAAGGCCGCACGCTCGCGGTGCTGCAAGTGAGCGGTGGCAGTCAGTCGTTCAACGCGGTGAACCAGATGCGCCAGCTCGGTCGGTGGATGCGGATGTTCACCATTCCCAACCAGTCGTCCGTGCCGAAGGCGTTCGAGGAGTTCGACGCCAACGGTCGAATGAAGCCCTCGGACTATCGCGACCGCGTCGTCGACGTGATGGAGGAGCTCTTTCGCTTCACGCTGCTACTGCGGGACAACGTGGACGTGCTGACCACGCGCTACAGCGAGCACAAGCAGAAGCGGATGACGGGCGCGCTGACGCCCGGGCTCGGAGTCAATCCGAAGCCCGGGCTCGGGGTCAATCCGAAGCCCGGGCTCGCGCCGAAGGGATGACCTCAGTGAGCTGCGTCGCGGAGCGCCCCGAAGACCGCGTCGATGTTGTCGACGTAGACCTTGTTGCCGCCCTGGCAGCTGTAGAAGCTGTCGTTGTAGGTCTTGTCACCGGCGGGCGAGCTGACCTTGAGTGAGAGGTACGGCTTGTCGGCGCCGCAGATGTCGCCCTTGGAGATGGTGACGGCGTTCATCGCCTTGTCGACGCTCTTCATGTCGGCGGCGCTGAGCACCTTGGTGCCCGTCGTCGTGTGGAGCGGGAGGCCGAGGTCGTTCCAGTTGCACTCTTCCCACGCGACGCTGCTGTTCGCGACGTCGAGCGTGTACTTGGACTGACCGGTGGCGCAGGTCGAGCCCGCGGGGCCCGGGCGCACGAATCCGCCGCCGGCGTTCTGCGCGACGAGCTTGGTGGAGTCGGCGCTCCAGATCGGCGTGACGGCGATGCCGCACTTGTACGCGCACGTGTTGCTCGCGCAATCGAAGTGACCGACGCACATCGGGTGGATGATGCTCTGGCCGCCGCAGTCCGCCGCCTCGACGCAGTACGAGATCTCGGGGGACATCGTGTTGGTCCAGCCGCTCCAGTCGCTGCGGCTGAGCGAGAGCTTCTTCGTGGTGAGGCTGTAGCTGTAGCGACCGTAGAAGCTCGATGCCTCTGCGCCGACGCCCTGGTTCAGGTGGACGTAGGTCTTGGTCGCCGTGTACTTGCCGGAGATCTTCTGCTCGGACGGGCACGGTGCGCGGACGCAGCGGATGCCGGTGTCGATGTCGGCGAAGAAGGTGCCGTCAGACTTGAAGACCAGGCCGCGGAACGTCGGCGGACGCGCAGAGCCGGCGGCATCCTGGAACGCACCGACGAGCTTCGCGGCAGACGCCGTGAGCTCCTCTTCGGAGGCCTGCTGCTCACCATTGTTGTCGCTGGTGTCGGCGGCGCAGCCACCGATAGCGAGAGCGGAGCCAAGGAACAGTGCGGACAAAAGCTGGATCTTCATGGGTTTTCTCCTAATACCTCTGCCGAACCGGCAGGGTGTGTCTCAGTGAGCGGGTGTATGACACTGTAGGCTGGAGCGCGCAAGGCGAATTGTTGCGCGTTGGAGACATTTCTCCGACGAGCGGCGGCATCACCGCATTTCGCGGCGCGTGCGCGTGATGAGCAACGCGAAACGAGCGATCGATGCGACGCATGCGACGGAGGCCGCGTGCACTTGTCGAGAAATCCCACGCGCGCGATCACGGCATGGAGGATGCGAGTGACCCGCCATGCGCGCCTTCATTCTGATCTCGGCAGTCGTGGTGGGCGCGGTCGGGTGTGCGGGCAACACCGGCGGCTATGTCGACGGCGGCTACATCACGGGCGACTTTCCGGGTCAACCCGAGCAAGTGGAGCCGCCCACGATCGCGGATGCCACCGCGAACGGCGCAGACGCTTCGACGGCGATGTCCACGGACGCGGGCAAGAACGCGAACGACGCGAACGACGCGAACGACGCGAGCGCGGCGACCGACGCGAGCGCCGACGGTGGAGTCGTGGACGATCTTGGCGCGATCGAGGATGCAGACGCGGACGGCGCGAGTACGCCGGACGACGACGCGGGAGACCCATCCACGGATGCAGGTCAGGACGTGGATGCAGGACGAGGACGATGCGGATGGGACGGAGGTCGACGCGCTCGTGGCGGGCACTGTCGCTGAGCGTGCGTCACTTCGCGAGGCACTTGCCGCCGGCGTCCTTCACGTCGAACGACTGCACCATGTTGCGCTGGAAGTCGTAGAAGCTGCAGGAGTAGGTGGGGCGTGCTTCGCCGGTGTCGGGATACACGGTGGACGTGCAGACGAGGTGACCGCCGACGGACGCGCGCGTTACCTTGTTCCAGCTGCGGTCGTAGCTCGCATGCGGCGCCACGTGGTTCTCCGTGGTCTCCGTTGCGCGGGTGAGCGCGGTGAAGATCGCCTTCGCGGCAGCGTACTGCTTCGCGGCGAACGGCAGTGATGCGGACGCGCCCGGGCCGGCCTCGAGCGTGGCGACGAACCGCGCCTTCTTGGTGGAGCCGCTCGGAAGGTCCTCGGCGCCGAAGTTGAAGCCGACGATGGTGTAGAGGGTGTTGCCAAACTCGTCGGTGGTGGGCAGCGCTGCGTCCAGGAAGCCGGGGATCTCGACGTGCGGGTAGTACTGGCCACCGTAGTTGTGGATGTACGAGGTGCCGATGGAGGACTTGAGCTCCGTGAGGAAGCCGTTCGACATGAAGAGGGTGTCGAGGGTGCACTCGCTGCTCGCCTTCGCGCCGGAGAGATCGCTCTCGTTCGTGTTGTCCGTCGTGCCCGTGGTGGAGCCAGACTCCTGCGCAGGCGCGCAACCGAGACCGCCGAAAACGAGGGCAGAAACCGCGACCATCACGAAGCTCACGTTGCGCATGACCCAGACTCCTTCGAAGAATCGCCGACGGGATGTCAGCGGCGAGAGGGCTTGTAGCAACGCAGGCTGGATTGTCCGTCCCTATTTTACGGATGCCATTATACGTTTCGCATTTACAATGTCTGGCCCCGGGCCGGGACGTGGTCAGAGGTAGGCGCGAGAAGCGCTTGACGGTTCGCTCGTTTTTCCTTCCTCTTCAAGAGATGCGTCGCTTCTTGCCTTCTGTCGCTCTGGTGGGCCTCCTTCCATTTCTCCTGCGATGCGGTGGCGACGACGCCAGCAAGTCATCCGCCGACGACGCGGGCGCCGAGGCAAGCTCCGTCGCCGATGGGAGCAGCGCCACGGGCGCGGATGGCAGCACGAACCCAGGCATCGACGCGGGCGACAATGGTCCGCAGCCCGCGTGGGCCAGCGCCCCGTTGAAGAGCCCCGGATGCGGCATCGCGGCGACGCCCAGTGGGGCAAACGGCGACAACAAAACGGTCATGGTGGGTGGCACCTCCCGCTCGTTCGTCCTCTACGTGCCGAAGGGCTACGACCCGAATAAAAACTATCCGATCGTCGCGAGCTACCATGGCATCGGCGCCACCGGCGCGGACATGGCGCAGTTCGTGAAGATGCAGGAGTACTCGATGGGCGGGGCCATCGCGGTGTTCCCCACTGCCGTCGGTGGCAAGTGGGACACGAACGGCACGACGGATCTCGCCTTCTTCGACGCGATGATCAAGAGCCTGGAGGACACACTCTGCATCAACGAGCGCCGCGTCTTCGTGCTCGGCTTCAGCTTCGGCGCGTACATGGTGAACCTGCTGGGGTGCAAGCGCTCGGACGCCATCCGCGCGTTCATCCCGGCCGATGGCGGCTTCGTTGGTTCGCCTGCTGCGTGCGGCAAGACAACGGTGCTGGTCTATCACCGCACCGAGGATGACAACGAAGCGGTCGCAAACGGCAAGAAGGCGCGCGACAACTGGCTGGGGATCGACGGATGCAAGAGCACCTCGAAACCGCTCGACGATTTCGGGTTCAACGATTCAACTGCGGGCACCCAGGGCTGCGTGCAGTATGATGGGTGTCCAGGCAACACCACCGTCTCGTGGTGCGAGGACATGTACATCAGCCCGCAGGGTTACAAACACGACCTGCGCCAGCCTTACCGAGTACCGATGTGGAACTGGTTCAATCATTTTTGAGAGGGTCACCATGAATTCTTCCCTTGTTCGTAGCTTCCGTCTCGCCGCCGCCGGCTCGCTCGCCGTCTCGCTGGCTGCAATCATCGCCGCGTGCTCGTCGTCATCGAGCGGCAACAACAACACGGACGATGGCGGTCCCGGCAGCGATGGCTCCGTCAACCCGGACAAGGATGGCGGCAACACCACCGACAAGGACGGCGGCAACGTGGTCGGGATGGACGGCGGAGGAGGCAAGGACAGCGGCACCACCGGGCAGGACGCAGGTCCGCCAGGACCGCGCTACGTCGGCCGCACGACGGTGAACGGCACGGACGTCCAGTGCGACTGGTCGGGCTGCCGCGCGATGGCGAAGTTCCACGGAACCGCAGCCAGCATCAGCATCGGCAGCTCCGGTGGCACCAGCAGCAGCAACTACGACGTCATCGTCGATGGCGTCGTCACGAAGAAGATCATCGTCGACCAGACAACGTCTGCCACTGCGTTCGTGCTCGCGAGCGGCCTCGCCGTGGGCGATCACACGGTCGAGGTCTACAAGCGCAGCGAAGGCAACGACGGGATCGAAACTTTCCATGGCTTCACGTTCCCCAACGGCGGCGTGGTCCTGTCACCTCCACTGCCTGGCAAGCACACCATCGAGTTCATCGGCGACTCGATCACCGCAGGCTTCGGCGTCGAAGCCGCACCTACGCCGCCCGCAGGCTGCGATGTCCCCCCGCTCATCGACACGTTCACGAACGTCCACAAGTCGTTCGCCGGCGTGACGGCTGCAAACCTCGCCGCCGACGCGACCTTCATCGCGTTCTCGGGCAAGGGCGTGACGCGCAACTTCGATAGCATGGACCCCCAGCTGATATTCGGCAGCGCCATGGGCACGCAGGATCTGTACGACGTCACCAAGGTCGACGACACCACGGGGACCTGGGGCTTCAAGCCGGTACCGGATGCGGTTGTTGTCGCCCTCGGCGCCGACGACTTCAACCATCCTGGGGATGGCTTGCCGCCAACCCAGATGGCATTCCAGACTGCGTACAAGGCATTCCTCACGCACATCCGCGCGAAGAACCCGACCTCTTACATCTTCGCGACGTACTCACCCGGAACGGTGGACGTGCCGCCGGCAGAGAACGCGGGACTGACGATCTGCAAGGCGGCGGTGCCTGCCGCAGTCGCGTCGATGGCAGATGCCAAGGTCTTCTACGTCAACACCATCCCCGACTCGGTCCCGTCGGACGCGACCGGCTGCTTGAGCCATCCCAACGCGAACTACCACACGGTGGTGGCCACGGCGCTCACCGCCTTCATCAAGGGCAAGACGGGCTGGTAGCCCAGCGCGGTTTCAGAGTAAGGTCGGCAAAGAAATTCCTCTTTGCCCCGGGCGCGTCGCGTCCGCGGAAAGGCCTTCT
>JANXLV010000247.1 GCA_025355005.1 Myxococcales bacterium
GGCGGAGACGATCAGCCATCCCACCAGACCGCCCGCGATGCGCGCCGCCTGTCCACCACCGCCAGCGTTCGACGTCGTCGGCATTCCGCAGTGCGGGCACGGGAGCTTCCCGAACAAGCCGACGTTCGCGACCGGCGGACCCGACATCACATGCGGCGCGGCCTGCCCGTAGCCCTGCATCGCACCGAAGCCACCGGGAGGCGGCGGCGCGTATGGCTGCTGCGGTTGCCCGTATGGCTGCTGCGGCTGTTGCCCGTATGGCTGCTGCTGTTGCCCGTACGGCGGTGGATTGCGTGGGTCGCCGGGAGGAAAGCCGCCTTGCATCGTAAGGAGCTTACGCTCCGATGGCGCGCGCGACGAGGTCGAAGAGGACGCGACCGTCGTCGCCACCGAGCACCTTCTCGCTCATCCGCTCCGGGTGTGGCATGAGGCCGAGCACGTTCTTCCGCGGGCCTCCATACACGCCGGCGATGTTCTCCACCGAGCCGTTCGGGTTCGCGGCATCCGTGACCTCACCCGTGGCGGTGGCGTAGCGGAGCGCGATGCGACCCTCGTCCTGCAGCCTGCGAAGCGTGTCCGGGCTCGCCTGGTAGCAACCCTCTGCGTGTGCGATCGGGAGGCGCCACAACGTCTTCGGGCTCGGCGTGAACGGGCCGTCGTGTGTAACCTGCACGTAAATGTCGCGGCAGTCGAAGCGAAGGCCCGCGTTCTGCGTGAGCGCGCCGGGCAGGAGGCCGCTCTCGGTCAGGATCTGGAAGCCGTTGCACACGCCCAGCACGTAGCCGCCCTTGTCCGCGTGCGCGCGGATGGCGGGGAGGATGGGCGCGACCTTCGCGATCGCACCGCAGCGCAGGTAGTCGCCGTAGCTGAAGCCGCCGGGGATCGTGCAGAGGTCGGTGCGGTCGGGCAGCGAGTGGTCCGTGTGCCGGATGATCGTGACGTCGAAGCCAGCGAGCGAGAGGGTCCGCGCCATCTCTGCATCTGCGTTCAGACCGGGGAAGAGCACCACGCACGCGCGCATGCCCATCGCATTACCACAACGGGGGCCCGTGGCGCACGTGCGCGAACGTTGGTAGAAGAGCGCGCATGTCCTTCGCGTTCCCTGGTGACCGTCCGATCACGCGTGAGCTCCTCGCCGAGCACAAGGTGTCCGCTGACGAGTACGAGCGCGCGAAGGCTGCACTCGGGCGGGAGCCCACGTACACGGAGCTCGGCGTCATCAGCGTCATGTGGAGCGAGCACTGCTCCTACAAATCATCGCGCGTGCATCTGAAGCGTCTGCCCACGAAAGGTCCGAAGGTCGTGGTGGGCCCGGGCGAGAACGCTGGCGCGGTGGACATCGGCGACGGCTACTGCGCGGTCTTCAAGATGGAGTCGCACAACCACCCCAGCTACATCGAGCCGCACCAGGGCGCCGCCACCGGCGTGGGCGGCATCCTGCGCGACGTGTTCACGATGGGCGCGCGACCGATCGCCAGCTTGAACAGCCTTCGCTTCGGAAAGCCTTCACACCCGAAGACCGCGGATCTGGTGCGCGGCGTGTCCGCGGGCATCGGCGGCTATGGCAACGCGATCGGCGTCCCCACCGTTGGCGGCGAGACGCAGTTCGACGAGGCATATGACGGCAACATCCTCGTCAATGCGTTCACGTGCGGCGTCGCGAAGAAGGAGGGTCTCTTCTTCGGTCGCGCCACCGGCACGGGCAATCCGATCCTCTACATCGGCGCCAAGACCGGCCGCGATGGCATCCACGGTGCCACCATGGCGTCTGACGAGTTTGGTGCGGGAAAAGAAGGTACGGGGCAGCTCGCGACCGCATCGTCCATCAAGAAGGGCGAGCGCTCCACCATCCAGGTCGGCGATCCGTTCCTGGGAAAGCTGCTGCTTGAGGCGTGCCTCGAGCTGTTCACGAACGACGCGCTCGAAGGCATCCAGGACATGGGCGCCGCGGGGCTCACGTCGTCGTCGGTGGAGATGGCGGGGCGCGCGGGGTCGGGCGTCGAGATCGATCTGGATCTCGTGCCACGGCGCGCGAAGAAAATGATGCCCTACGAGATCCTCCTCAGCGAGTCGCAAGAGCGCATGCTGCTGGTCGCGAAGAAGGGCCGCGAGCAGGAGGTGCTCGACGTGTGCACGCGCTGGGAGCTCGACGCCGCGGTCATCGGTCAGGTGACCGACACGGGGCGATGGGTCGTCAAGGCCACGCCCGACTACTGTCCGCTTGCCGACGCGCCCATCGCACGCGCGAGCGTTACCGTGTGCGATCTCCCCACCGACGCGCTCACGGACAAGGCGCCGCAATACGATCGTCCGCGCGCTCCGTGGAAGACGCGCGCGACGCAGAGCTTCGACAAGGTGGTCACGGATCACCGCGCCACGCTGCTGTCACTCCTCTCGTCCGCGAACATCGGCGACAAGGGCGGCATCTTTCGCCAGTACGATCAGATCGTGCGCGGCGGGACGCTGGTTCGCCCGGGTGGCGACGCCGCAGTGGTGCGCGTGCCCTACGACGCAGCGCGCACGGACGCGTACGCGAAGGATCCGTTCAAGTACCTGGCGTTCGCGGTCGACTGCAACGGACGCATGTGCGAGCTGGATCCCGAGATGGGCGCGAAGATGGCGATCGCGGAGGTGTGCAGGAATCTCGTCGTCACGGGCGCGGAGCCCCTCGGCATCACGGACTGCCTGAACTTCGCGAACCCGGAGCGCCCCGAGGTGATGGAGTCGTTCGCGCTCGCGGTCGATGGAATGGCGGCGGCGTGCAACGCGCTCTCCGTGCCCATCGTGAGCGGCAACGTGAGCCTCTACAACGAGACCACGCTGCCCGATGGAAAGGGAAAGGTCGCGATCTTCCCCACGCCCAGCGTCGCCGCCGTGGGCCAGCTTCGCTCCGCAGCGGACGTGGTACGTCCGTGGTTCCGCGGCGCCGGTGATGTCGTGCTTCTCCTCGGTCGCCACGACGATGGGCGCGGTCTCGGCGGCAGTGAGCTTGGATGTATGTTGCACGGAAAGCTGGTGGGCCCCGCGCCCGTCATCGACCTGGACGAAGAGGTGCGCCTGCAGAAGCTGGTGCTCGGCCTCGCACGAGCGCACGTGCTGCAGAGCGCGCACGACGTCGCGGACGGCGGGCTTGCCGTCGCTCTTGCGGAGTGCGTGGCCACGGGGCCGGAGCACGAGCCTGTGTTCGGCGCGATCATCGACGAAGCCGCGCTCGGTCCCGCCACGCAGCGCACCGCATGCCTCTTCGGCGAGGCACCCACGCGCGTCATCGTCTCCGTCACCACGGATGTCGCCGCGCGCGCGATGGCGGATGCGAAGGCCGCTGGCGTCGTCTGCACGAGGCTCGGCATCACCGCCCTCGCAGACACGCTATGTCTTGGCGCGTTCGAGGTGAGCACCCCCGAGATCCGCGCCGCCCGCAGCCAGGCCCTGTCGTTCGTGTTCGGCTGAGGCCGCCACAACGAGGTCACTGGTGGATCCTCGATCCCTCAGGAGTGAGCCATAACGCCTTGTTTCGCGTCATAACTACATGTACGCACATGAGGTATGGTGTGGCCTAAACTTTGCGTCAATACTGGACATGTCCAAGCGTAGCCTCCTCGTCGCCTCTCTCGGAATCCTCGCCCTCGTCGGCTGCTCCGCGGCGCAGGACAACGCGACGACCGGTCCCGAGGAGGACCTCACCTCGCTCAGGCTCACGCCGACCGCGATCTCCCTTCCGGGTGGTGGACTCGGCACTGGCGGCATCGGCATCGACGACATGGGCTTCGCGCCCGGCCTCAACCGCGTCGTCGTTCCGGCGGGTCGCACTGGCAACGTCGATCTCGTCGACATCGACAGCCTCGAAGTGAAGTCCGTCGCGGGCTTCAGCGTCGAGAAGCAGTTTCACGGCAGCCATGACTTCGGCGCCACCTCCGTGACGGAGGCGAACGGCCTTCTGTTCGTCGCAGACCGCACCACGAACCTGATGCACACCATCGACCCGAAGAAGGGCACGCTGGTCGGCACCGCAGTGAAGTTCGCCGCCTCTCCCGACTACGTCCGCTCCGTGCCCGCGCTTCACGAGCTCTGGGTGAGCGAGCCCGACAAGCAGC
>JANXLV010000256.1 GCA_025355005.1 Myxococcales bacterium
CTGGAGCGCGGGCGATTTGCGGCCAGCTCCAGCGTCGTCGTTGATGTGTGTACAGTGCATGGAATGTGGCTGGACGCAGGTGAGCTCGGCGATGTCACCAAGCACGGTCGAGACCGCGCCGTTGCCGCCGTGGCATCCAGCTCTCGACCTCGTGCTTGCGCGTCTGGCCGAGGCCGATCTCGCCGGTGCACGCGAGGCACACGCGATACGGGATCTCGAGCATCGCGAGGATGGCCTCGGCGTTCGAGAGCAGCTGGTAGTGCTCCTTCTCCGCGACCTCTTCGTCGGGGACGCAGAAGATCACCTGCTCGACCTTGGTGAACTGGTGCACGCGATAGAGGCCCCGCGTGTCCTTGCCGCTCGCGCCTGCCTCGCGACGGAAGCACGGCGATTGCCCTGCATAACGGATCGGCAGCGCGTTTGCCTCGAACACCTCGTCGGCGTGGAGCGACACCAGCGGCACCTCGCTCGTGCCGACAAGGAACAGCTCGTCTGAGGGGATCGAATAGGCCTCCTCCTTGCTCAGCGGGAAGAAGCCCGTGCCGATGAGCGCGCGCTCGCGCACGATCACCGGCGGGATGACGGGCGTGAGGCCCTTCTCGACCAGCGTGTCGATCGCGAGGCGCGTGACGGCCATCTCGAGGAGCGCGCCACTACCCGTGAGCGCGTAGCTCCGGCCACCTGCGTACTTGCGCGGACCTTCCCAGTTCGCGAGGCCAAGCAGCTCACACAGGGCCACATGATCCTTCGGCTCGAAGTCGAACTTGCGGAGCGTGCCGACCTTGCGGACCTCCACGTTGTCCGCCTCACCGCCACCGACGGGGACCTCGGGCCTGGGGATGCTCGGGATGCGCAGGAGCAGGTCCTCGTACTTCGCGGCGTGCGCGGCGAGCTCGGGTTCGAGCTTCTCGATCTCCGACTTGGCCTCCTTGCCTTCCTCGATCAGCTTCGGCCGATCTTCCTTGCTCGCCTTCGGGATCGAAGCTGCCACCTGGTTCTTCTTCGCGCGTGCTGCCTCGAGTCGCGTCATCACCTCGCGCCGGCTGGTGTCGAAGGCGAGCAGGTCGTCGAGGTTCACGTAGCCGTCGAGGCGCTTGTTCTTGATCGCGGCGCGAACGACGTCTGGGTTCTGGCGGATGAAGGCGATGTCGAGCATGTGTTTGGTGCGCTTTCTCTACCACCCTAACCGGCCTTTGCGTCGAGCGATCGGCCGTAGTTGATCAGCGCATCTTTCACGAGCGTGGCCGCGTTCGTGCGGTGCGAGTCACTGCGGTAGATGAGGCTGATGGTGTCCGGGATCGACGGCAGCGTTCTGTGCAGTCGCACGAGCCGCCCTTCGTGACCGTACGCGGCGACGCGACGCGGGATGAGCGCCACGCCGATGCCGGCGAGCGCCAGGCTCTTCACCATCTCGAGGTCGCCGCACACCAGCCGTCGCGCAGACTGAAGGCCCAGCGTCTCGAGCTGCGCCACCAGCTCTTGGCACTGCGGAACGCGGCCTGCGTAGATGAGCGGTCCCGTGCGCAGGCGCACCGTTGCCTCGTAGAGGCTGGGGTCCACGACCGTGTCCGGCGGCATCGAGTCTCTTCGCGGCTGCACGGGACGCGAAGGCGGCGGCGCATCCAGCGCGATCATCACGTCCATCGCGTCGTGGAACAGGTTCAAGATGACGAGATCCGGGTGCGGGTTCGCGTTCACGACCAGGCCAAAGTCCGCGGTGCGCGCGATGACGGACTCCTCGACGCGCGACGAAGGGGCGTTCGCGATGAGGATCTCGATGCTCGGATGCTGGCGCAACATCTGCTGCATGAACGCTGGAAGGAAGTACGCGCCCAGCGACTCGTGGCACGCGACGACGAAGCTGCCTTCGTCCTCGTTCTCCATTCCGCCGATGCGTCGCTCCGCGCCCGCGAGCATCTCGAACACCTGCTCCACGTGCCTGAAGAGCTCCTCGCCGGTCGCCGTGAGGCGCACGCCGGTGCGCTCGCGCAGGAAGAGCGTGGTCTTGAGGCGATCCTCCAGGTTCTGCATCGCGACCGTCAGCGTGGGTTGCGACACGCCCACGGCTTTCGCGGCGGCGGTCATGCTCCCGCTCTCGGCGATCGCGTGGAAGTAGCGAAGGTGCGTAAGGTCCAGCAAGGGTCCCCCGGAGCGATGAGCATATCGGCAACCCGCGAGAATTGCAGGCGGACGTGGAGCCATAGGGCCGGCCTATGACCCATATCGCGAGAATCTAGGGGTCTCGAGCCCTTCGAGTGGCCAAGGTAAAGGCACGCGCGGGACGGGGTGCACGCGCGCACTTCAAGGAGGGATCAGGAATGCGACAGCTGCGCGTGAAGAAATCGTACGGGATGGTGTTCGGTCTGGTGCTCGTGGGCGGGCTCTCCGCCTGGGTTCAGGGCTGCGGTGGCGACGACTCGACCAACGCAAACAACGATGGCGGCGTGAGCGAAGGCGGCGGCTCCGACGCCAACGTCGGCAACGCTGATGGCGGCGCCAAGGACGGCAGCACGCCAGTGATCACCGTGTCCCCCGGCCCGACGCGTGGCTCGTCGATCGCGCTCTCCGCGGATGACTCCACGCTCGTCGTGTGCAACCGGGACGCCGGCACCGTGTCCGTGTTCTCGGTCGTGTTCAACGGAACCAGCCCGCCGACCCTGACCAAGAAGGGAGAGGTCGCGGTTGGCGCCGAGCCGTGGCAAGTCGCCATCGCACCGAACGGAAAGACCGCCTACGTCGTCACGCGCAAGGATCAGAAGCTCGTCGAGCTCACTGGCATCGACACCGCCGCGCCCGCAAAGGGCCGCAGCCTTGCCACGGGCGCCGAGCCCACCTCCGTCGCGCTGTCGCCCACCGGCGCCACCGCCTGGATCGCCAACTGGGTCGACGGCACCGCGCAGGGCGTGGACACCGCCGGCATGACGACGACCTCCACGGTCGATCTGAACGACGCGCTCGCCAAGTCCGGCATGCTGGGCGCTGCGGTCACCACGCGGGCGTCGCTCGCACATCCGCGCTCCATCGCCATCACGAACAACGGCGACAAGGTCGACACCGACGAGACGATGATCATCACGGAGTACTACGCGCAGCGCAAGGACGTGCTCGCGGCCGATTTCAGCAACGCGGATGCAGCCAAGCAAGGCGTCGTCTACTCCGTGAAGCTGTCGGACAAGTCCGTGACGCTCGTCACGCTCGCGCCGCTCAAGGGCATCAGCGCGGTTGACGTGAACGCGGGATGCTTCCCGAACCAGCTGCAGTCCGTGACCATCAACGGCACGATGGCGTACGTGACCAGCGTGTGCGCGTCGCCGAACGGTCCGCTGAATCCGGTGGCGGACACCCACGGCGCGGTGTCCGTTGTCGACATCGGCGCGGGGGCCGAGGTGCCCGCGGGCAGCAAGAGCCTCATGCAGCAGTTCGAGGCTTTTTACACCACGAACACGTTCGCGGACGACGCCACGCGACGCTATCCGTCCGTGCCGTCGGACCTCGCGTTCGTTCCTGGCAAGACGGTCGGCTATCTCGCCGCCAACGCGGCGGACGCGGTGTTCCGCACCGTCTATGACGGGACCGGCGCCATCACCGCGGTGGGCACGGACAAGGGTCGCCCGTTCATCGATCTCCTGAACGGCAAGGGCGCCGTGCTGGACGCTGCGCATCAGGGCAAGAACCCGACCGGAATAGTGACGCCGAACAGCGCTGGCGGTCACGAGCAGTTCGCGTTCGTCGCGAACGACGTGTCGCGCAACGTCTCGGTCCTCGATCTGCAGACGCAGGACCTCGCCGGCATCAGCGCGGCGGATGGCGGCGCAGGTACGCTGGTGGTCTCGTCCACCGCTCCGCCCACCGCGGGAACGCCCGAGGCGAAGGTCCTTGCGGGACGTCGCCTCTTCAACACCGGCGTAGCGCGCTGGTCGCGCAACGGTCAGGCCTGGCAGGCATGCCAGTCGTGTCACATGGACGGTCTGTCGGACAACATCACCTGGAAGTTCGGTCGTGGCCCGCGTCAGTCGGTCAGCCTCGACGGAAGCTTCTCCAAGACGGACCCCACGAATCAGCGCGTCTTCAACTGGACGGCGGTCTTCGACGAGGTCGCCGACTTCGAGGGCAACACGCGCACGGTCTCCGGCGGCAAGGGCGCCATCACGGACGGCACCGACACGCCCATCGCGCCGAACAACGCGACGAACAACTTCGGCCTCGAGGGCTCGTCTCTCGCGATGAGCGATCCGTCGAACCCGCAAGGGCTCGCTACGGCCGGCTCACGTCCCGACTGGCTCCAGATCACGGCGTACGTGCAGCAGATCCGTTCGCCCAAGCGTCCCACGAACCTCGACGCCACCGCGGTCGCTGCGGGCAAGGTCGAGTTCACGACCAACCGTTGTCAGGGCTGCCACGGCGGCGATGACAAGTGGACCGTGTCGAAGCGGTTCTATGCGCCCACCACTGCGAACACGGACGCGCTCGGCGCAGCTGCGTACGCAGTCCCCGCGCTTGCCATCTTCCCGGCCGAGTTCGACCCCGCCGTCACGCACACGCTGCGAACGGGAACGGTCGGCACCAACGACTCGGTCCAGTGCTCGCTCCGCAAGGTCGATACGTTCAATCTGGACGACGGCTTCATGGGCATCGCGGAGCTGAACAACGCTGGCGCGGTTGCTCAGGGTGGCGCGGGAGACACGAACGGGTACAACGTGCCGTCGCTCCTCGGGCTCTCCGTCGGCGCGCCGTACTTCCACGCAGGACAGGCGGCAACGCTCGAGGCGACGCTCGCCAACGGCTTCGCCAAGCACCACGCCGTCATCGATCCGAACTTCCTGGTCGGTGACTCCCCGGCGGACCGTGCGACGCATACGAACCAGCTCGTACAGTACCTCCTCTCGATCGACGCGGCCGAGGCCGTGGTTCCGGTCCCGGCGTCGGGCGCGCTCTCCGCGCAGCTCTGCCCGGTGACCTTCCCCTGAGCAGGCCCTGACCAGGCCCTGAGAAGGCGCGAGTGATCACGCGGCGGCACTTTCATGTGTCGCCGCGTGAACTCGTTCCAGGTACCGAGCGAGACCGGGGCGCGCAGCGATCTCATCGCGTTGCCACGGCGTGAGCGCGTTCCGCAGCCCGTGAAGCTGCGCGAAGATGCCCAGGTCCGCGACCGAGAGGCGCGGTCCCGAGAAGAATTCGTGACGTCGCACGCGGGTGTCGAGCCGGTCCAGCGTGCGCGCGAACGACGACCAGCACGCCTCCGCGCCGCCGCGCCACACGTCGCGCGCAACGAGCGCCGAGACGACCTTGCGGCGAAGCATGGGGGCGATCAGCGCCCGCGCGAACCACGGTGCCTCACCGAAGTAGGCCTCGCGCACGCGCTCCCAGTTTCGCTCGTCCGCCCACCGCGACGCGACGAGAAACCCGTTGAGCGACGTGTCCGCCCAGTCCTCGATGAGCCACTCCTCAGCCGTCGCGGAGATCGTCCCCGGTCGCGCGTCGACGATGTACGCGAGGATCGCCGACGAGTCCGCGATCGGCCGCCCGTCGACCAGCAGCACAGGAACCTGCGCGCGAGGATTGATGTTCGCGAACGCCGCCGGCCGCTGTCCATGCCGCGAAGAATAGGAGAGCCCCGCCGCCCGAAGCGACCGATGCACCTTGAGGCAGAACGGTGAATGAGACTCCAGCCCGGGCTCCGAGGACGCCCGAAGCTCGCAGAGGACGAGGGCAGGCGAGGAGGGAAGGGTCGGGGTCGGGGTCGAGGTCGAGGTCGAGGTCGAGGTCGGGGTCGAGGTCGAGGTCGGGGTCGAGGTTCTTGTCGCGGGCGCGTCGATGTGGAGTGCGTTCATGCGGGTGACCTTACCGGGCCAAGATGTCACCCTTATGTCAGGTTTGTTTGGGGCGCGCTGCCAGACCGGGTCCGGCATGCCCCCTCCGCGGTTCCCCCAAACAAAAGTACACCTCGCGGGTGAACTTCGTCCCCGAAAAAGCATAGTTGCTGCTGCAAATAGCTCAAATTCACCGTCATCAGTACACCTGCCAGGTGTACCTTTTTTTGCGAGAGTGGGGAGGGCCACCTGTCGAGCGCGCTGGCGCACGGAACCGATCGAGAGGTGGCCGATCGAGGGCGGTTTCGCCTGCGCGGAGCAGGTTCGTGATGACGCTCGTGCCGCCGTCGCCGTCAGCGCTTCTTTTTCGCGGCCTTCTTCGGCGCGGCCTTCTTCTTCGGCGCGGCCTTCTTCTTCGGCGCGGCCTTCTTCGGCGCGGCCTTCTTCTTCGGCGCGGCCTTCTTCTTCGGTGCGGCCTTCTTCTTCGGTGCGGCCTTCTTCTTCGGCGCGGCCTTCTTCTTCGGCGCGGCCTTCTTCTTCGGTGCGGCCTTCTTCTTCGGCG
>JANXLV010000310.1 GCA_025355005.1 Myxococcales bacterium
CCCGAGCGTGGTGACCGCATACGGATACGATCTTGCTGGGCGCCTGGACTCGGTGACGCGCGGGGTAAGCGCGGTGACGTATGGCTTCGATGCGAATGGGAACCGCACGCAGGTCTCTGGCGTGAACGTCGGCACGTACGACGCGCAAGATCGGATGCTTTCCTACGGGGCGAATACGTACGAGTACACGGCAGGTGGAAACCTGACTCTGAAGTCGTCTATCGCTGGCAATACGCAGTACGTTTACGATCTCTACGGCTCGCTTCGCTCTGCGACCACTCCCCAGTGGCACGGTGCTTGACTACCTGGTCGATGGCACGCATCGCCGCGTGGGCAAGAAGCGCAATGGCGTGCTGGAGCAGGCGTGGCTCTATGACGGGCAGTTGCGGCCCATCGCGGAGCTCGATGGCGCGAGCAACCTCGTGTCCGTCTTCATGTATGGAGAGAAGTCGAACGTGCCAGAGGCGATGACGAAGGGCGGAAACACGTACCGCATCGTCACGGATCACCTGGGGAGCGTGCGGCTGGTCGTGGACGTGAGCACGGGGGCGATCGCGCAGTCGCTGGAGTACGACGCGTGGGGCAACGTGACGAGCGATTCGAGCCCCGGCTTCCAGCCCTTTGGCTTCGCCGGTGGACTCTACGATCGCGATCTTGCGCTCGTGCGCTTCGGCGCGCGCGACTACGATCCCGAGACGGGCCGGTGGACAAGCAAGGACGCCCTGCGCTTGCTCGTCGGCACGAATCTGTACTCGTACGCGCAGTCTCAGCCCGTGAATGCAAGTGACCCTGATGGCATGGCGCCAACTTCTCACGACGAATGCCGCAACGAGGGGAGCCTGGTGAAGAAGTGCAAATGCAACTGCTTCCACGATGAGGGCGATACCAACAGGCGGTGCGCGAAGCTGGAGGGAAAGAAGGCGCAAGACGAGTGCGAAAACGAAGGCGCGCGTGCTGCGCTACGGTGTCTGTACGATTGCGAGACCGCTCCGGCAGCTCCCACCGACCCGATCTGTAAGACCCACGAATGAGAACACGCGTGTTATCACTGGCCCTACGCGTGCTGGCACTGGCCCTGTTGGCCATGGCATCGGCATGCTGTCGAACTCCGCCGCCGGCTGCTCAGATCCAACCTTTTGGCGAGTCTTGGTACACGCCTCAGGAACGGAACTCTGACTCGACGCTCCCCGAACTGTCGTCACTCGCCACCCGGTATCACTCCTGCATCTCCTATCGAGACCGCGGGACGATCGTTGTACGACATTGGGACGGAAAGGTCCGCACTAGTTCCGTCAGTACGTTCGAGACCACGTTCGTCCGCACGGCTGCCTTCAAATTGCTATTGTTCGATGAGACCGGGAATCTACACGCAGGCGTGCTGCAGCGCGGTGGAAAGACTCAAACCTGGGTACGAGGTAAGATATCTGAAGAACCAGACTTGGCGACGGCCGATGGCGCGTTGCGGGGCGTGAGCTTTGGTCTGTCGACCATCGTCCCAAGCGTCCTCGGCGGTTCTGATCTAAGCAAGAAGCCACTCGACCTCGTCTCGAGAGGACTGCCGGAGTGCATAAGCTGCCTAGTCACATCTTCGGGAACTCAAGCCGACGGGCGGCAACGTGTCTTCTGGCTCGACCATGGCGTGCTACGTCGCACCGAGAGCATTCAGCTCTTCGGGCAGCAGACCAACCACACGACGACCACGTTCCAGAGCGACGTCATCATTGCGTATCACAATGTGGAGTTTGATTCAGATCCCGAGCGACTCGCTACGGACGTTCGCAATTTTGAATGGCCTGCTGATGCTCGCCAGTGACATTACTCGGATGTGTCAGCGGTCCCCCATCGCGCGCGACTACGATCCCGAGACGGGGCGGTGGACAAGCAAAGATCCCGTCCGCTTCGACGCTGATGGGACGAACCTCTACGTGTACGTCGACGACAATCCCACCAGCATCATCGACCCCTTCGGCGAGTCCCCGGCGCCGGCCCCTCCGTGTCAGCCACCGCCGCCTGATCCTCCCACGCCGCCACAGCCTTGCGATCCCACGGTCCAGAGCTGTCCGGACAGTTGGGCGCCCGACAAGAAGTGCAAATCATGCCTTTGCGAACGCGCCGGCGGCGGAGGAACCTTTCCAATGGGGAAGAACGTGCCCGAGTCCAAATGCATGAAGAATTGCGCGGACCAGAATGCGACGCACATATGCAAGTGACGTTGGCACATCCCCTCAAGTCACAGCACCTCAGACGTTGCTTCAGCGACTGCGGCCACCCTTGAAGCTTCGCGCGCCCGTGGCGCTCGGGCCGCGGGTCTGCACCTCAGTGCTCCGTCCCCGCGACCCAAGCGGGATTGGGTCGGTCAACGATCCGGGACCCGCACCTCGCGAGCCTCGGCGACGAGATGACCGAAGATCCAAGCGCACTCACGCGCGGCCTGGGTCGCGCTCGACATCATCTTGTCTGCGTACAGTCGTCCCGCGATTCTCACGCCCCCGGCGCCCTTCACTCCGGTGAAGCGATAGCCGGCCCGCCGAAGGTCTCGCCGCAGGCGATGCATGAGCGTCGTCGGCACCTCCGCCCGATTCCGCTTCGGGTCGAATAGGGTGACTGAGACCTGGACCATGCGTGACGGAGACAGTTCGAGGACCAGCGCCGACACCCGGAGGTGGACCTCGCTTGGCCCGTTCTTCGTAGAGAGCGGAGCCGAGCGCGTGAAGCCAACGCTGGCATCGGTCCACGCGATACCGGAGGCCCGGACCGCGGCGATCGTCGGCGCCCACGAGTTCCGCGCAACGCGCACGTGGCGCTTTGGCTCGAGCGCTCGAACGGGCCATCGCGCGATCGTGCCCTTCTCTCCAAGCGTCCGCAGGAACGCGAGCTCCGCTGTTCTCGCTCGGGCGCTCGTGAGCGCGCGTTGAAAGGCCGTCTCGTCGCTGAAGCGAAGTCGGAGCTCGTAGCCCGCCTTCGTGAGCCCGCTGGCCACACGTCGATGCCACGTCGAGCGCGGCGAGCCGTGAACGGTCACGCGCGCGATGCAGCCCCACGCTTCATAGCGGAACGAGCGCGCGATCACGCCGCTTGGCTGCGGGGCGGAGTCGGCCTCTCCGTTGTGAGCCAGGGCTTCCGGCTCGGCCCACGCCACGAACGTGTTTGGCACAAATCCATCCACGTTGCGAAAGGCTGCCACGAGCTGGTCGACTACCGCGAAAGGGTCCTTCTGCGCGCGCTTCATCGGCGTCGAGATCTACCACCTCGGGCTGGCCGCTGGAATCGGTCTGCTCATCAACGAGTTGAAGCGAGCGAGCGCCACGCTGCGCAGGTGGCGCGTGGCGCGCCGTGAAGAGCATGTATTCTACAAGTGGTGGGCGGGACCGCGGGTGAGCGCGGGGCGGCGGCGGCGAGTTGACATAGGCTTCGCTTATGTCAAGCCGGTGGGCGGCACGTCCGGTTGCAGGCCGCGTGCGCGCGGGGCGCGATGGAC
>JANXLV010000319.1 GCA_025355005.1 Myxococcales bacterium
TCGCATGGATGGAGACCGGCGCATACCTGTCGCTCGCCCACAAGTCGATGCAGGACAAGGTCGTGACGCCGCTCCGCGCCCGCGACATCCCCATCGCTGCCTTTCCGTAGGCTCTTCAGCGGGTGAATCGGCCGTCGCTCACGTCCAGTGTGCCGAGCACCTCCGTCTGCGTCGGCGGTTCTAGACGCGCCTCAGGCGCCACGCGAACCTGCACGCGCGTGACGCGGATGATGCGTGCATGTTGCATGCTTCGGCTCACGTCGGGTCGCGCGTTCTCCGCGCGGAGGTAGCTCTCGAAGCGCTGCATGGAGAACGGCGGACCGTAGAGCCCCGCCACGCTCCACGTCTGCCCCCATTGCTCCTGCGTGCGCCGTCCCTGGGCGTCGCGTCCCAGCGGCACCACCACCTCGCCGCCGCCCGGGTCCACTGCGACGGCGCGCAGATCCGGTAGCACGTCCGCGGCGCGCTCCGCGAACGTGGGATAGCAGGCAAACGGAAAGGCCTGTGTCTCGCCGCGAAGGCCGCGCTCCGCGTTGGCGGTAACGAGCAGCGCGCCGGCCACGAGGAGCGGGACGCGCCGCCGCAGCGCCGCGCGGGTCTCCGCCGTGGAGAACGAGACACGCGAGGAGGCACGCGAGGAGGCACGCGAGGAGGCGAGGCACGTGTAGCAGAGCCAGATGCTCGCGAACGGAATGAACATGAAGAGGTGGATGCCCAGGTGGAACAAGAGGCCGACCATCCCGAGCGCGATCCGGACGCGACGACCCATGTGCACGAGGACGACGAATGACAGCTCGAACGCGAGCGTGCCTACGCCCATCATCGCGAGGAGCCGCGGATGCTGATCGATGCGGAAGAACGGCAGCTCGCCGTTCTCGAGCCACTTCGCGCGCATCTGGTTCGCGAGATTGTCCGAGAGCGCCCAGTCGAGTCCAGACGTCTGGAGCTTGTGGAATCCAGGGAAAAAATAGATGATCCCGAGCAGCGTCCGCGCGAAGACCAGGACGAGGGCCGCCTCCGTCGTGGGCTCATGCGCGCCGAGAGCGCGTCGCCAGTGTGCGTGCTCCTTCGGCGCGCGGAACCACGCATCCAGGCTGAGCGCGTCTCCCGAGCGCGCACACGCGAGCAGCGCCACGAACCACAAGAGGTGCATGTCGTGGAGGACAGCGCCCGTGAGCTGCGCCGCACCGAGCACCACGAAGCCCACCACGAGCAGCACGATCGCGGAGAGCCGCGTGTAGAGCCCCACGAGCAGGAACGTCGCGGACACGAAGAACGCCGCCACGAGGATGCTCGCGACGGCGCCAAGGTGAGGCAAGAGTGGAAGGAAAAAGGAGAGCCCGTGCGGTGCGTGGAGGAGCGCCGTCGGCATGTGCGCGTGCAAAACGAACTGTCGCGGCTCCGAGCCCAGGAGGAACGCCGCTGCCACGCTCATGCGAAACAGTGCGACGATCCTTGGGCTCTCCGCTGTCACGCTCCGAGACGTATCACTGCATGACGACGAGCGTGTACTGTGCAGTGATCAGCGCAGGCGGAGCGGCGTTGGGCGCGGCGCGGACCGGTACGCCGGCGAACGTGTGGGCGTTCACGTAGTAGGTGCCGCCCACGAGCGCCGTCGCGTCGATCTGGCAGTTCGCGCCGTTCGTCGTGGTGTAGTTCTCGCCCACGCGCTGACCGCTGTCGTCGATGAGCTCCACGTCGCAGAGGTGATCGGACGGAGAATTGGAGAGCTTCACGGTGGCGTTGCCCGCAGCGAGCGTCACCTTGAACCAGTCCTCCGCATCCGCACCGGCAAGCGCCGTGCTCGGAGAGACCGCCGCGGCCGACGCCTGGATGGGCATGTTCAGCGAGATGGGCTTCGCGTCTGCCTTGCCGTTGTTGGGCTCGAACGTGTCGCTGATCTTCGTGTACTTCGCATCGAGCGAGTACGCGAAGCGCGGACCGGCGCCGGCGAAGCGGCTCACGCGGACGCGGTATTTCGCGCCGGGAGCGACCGTGAGCCAGCCCTTCACGCTCGCACCGTTGACTGTGGTGTATGCGTCGAACAGCACGTCGTTGTCGGTGGACGAAGTGACGATGAGCTCCGCGAGCCCTTGCGTGCCCACGCCGGACACGGTGACCTCGACGTAGCCGCCCGCTGCGTCCATGGGCGCGGTGAGCTCGTAGAAGTCGAGGAGATCGGTGCCGTCGTTCGCCGACACGCAGCCCGCATAGGAATGGTCCAGATCGATCGCCGTCGACTGCTCACGCGTGTCGTTCGGTTCGCCCATGTCGCACGTCGCCGGATCCACGCCGCCGTCACCACCGTCGCTTCCTGTCACTGCTGCATCCGCGCCGCCGTCGCCGTCCGTGGCGGGCAGTGGCGTGAGATGGCAACCGGCAGCGAGAAGCACGGTGACAAGAACAGACGAGCCGAGGATGGTACGAGCGCTTTTCAAGAGAGACTCCTTCGAGTTGTTGGTGAAGTAGCCCACGCAACGCGGGGGCAGCGAGTCTGACGGGACCCTGAGGGGCCCGGTACAAATCGACGTGTCATTGGAACGGATGACGGCGCGGAAACACCGCGCGATCGCGCGCGAAATTCGACGGGAGCGCGGCCGTGGCGAGGCCGTGTATGCTCGGCGGCCATGCTCGAATCAAGCCGCACGGCGCTGATGGTGGCCGCGTATCGCGCCCGCGCCACCGCGCAAAAGGATGCAATCTGCAAGGACCCTTGGGCGGCTGCGCTCGCCGGTGAGCTCGGGCACGAGATCGCACGCACGTACGACGGCGTGTACCCGCACATGGAGCTGTGGGTCGCAGTGCGCACGGCGTTCATCGACGAGCGCGTCGTGCGCGCCGCGGACATCCCGCAGGTCGTGTTGCTCGGCGCCGGGTTCGACACACGCGCATCACGCCTCGCGCGCGAGGGCCTCCGCTTCTTCGAGGTCGACCACCCCGATACGCAGCGTGAGAAGCACGCCCGGCTGCAGACGCTCACGGGCTACCCCGTCACCGCTCCGTCGTACGTCACGTGCGACTTCGAGACCGAGGATTTCGTGGACCGCCTGGTCGCGTCCGGCTTCCGCGCAGAGGTGCCCGCGCTCTTCGTGTGGGAAGGCGTCACGCCGTACCTGACCGAGGCCGCCGTCCGCGCGACGCTGCGGCGGATCGCGAGCGCCACGCACGAGCGCTCCGTCGTCATCTTCGACCACGTGCGGAAGAAGATCGTCGCGGGCGCGGCGCGCGAGAAGGATCTGGAGTCGCGTGCGTTCGTGGAGGGCCTGGGTGAGCCGCTCCGCTTCGGCATCGACTACCCGCTCCCGCTCCTCTACGAGGAGGGCTTCCGCTCCGTGCGGCCCATGACCTTCGACGAGATCTGTCTCCACACGACCGGCACCTACGACCGCGCGCGCGAATTCCGCTTCCAGGGCCTGGTGATGGCGTCGCGGGCCCAGCGAAATGTTTTTGCCTAGTAGAAGCAAATAGATCGCAAGGGGAATCGGGGGTATGTTCTCGCGCATGCTCCTCCCCACCACCATGGTTGGCTCGTACCCACGTCCGGCGTGGTTCCGCTATCAGCTCGAGGGCCGCGACGTGCTGGAGGCCCACAAGGTGATCCATCACGCTGAGGCGTTCGAGGACGCGGTCCGCACCGTGCTGCGCGATCAGGAGCTCGCGGGGCTCGACATCGTGACCGACGGACAGATGTGGTTCGACGACTACTCGATGGGGATCGGCTCGTTCCTCTGGTACTGGCTCGAGCGCATTCACGGCTTCGGCAAGGAGAAGCTGCCGCACCCCGCGCGCTCGAAGGCAGGCGCAGACACGTGGGCGCTCGACGAGGCCGGCGGTGTCGCCGTGCGCGGGCCGATCGAGCGCGGCCCCGTGCGCCTCGCGGAGCTCTTTCGTATCGCGCAGCGCAACACCGACAAGCCCGTGAAGGCATGCGTGGGCGCGGGCCCGGTGCAGCTGTCCACGCTCGCGCACTTCGAGGGCGGGCCGATCAAGGATCGCTACGCGCTCGCGAACGCCCTGGCCGGGATCTTCCGCACGGAGATAGGCGAGCTACTGGATGCAGGATGCAAGCATGTCCAGCTCGAGGACCTTGGCGCGTGGATCCCGAACCTGTCCGGCGACAAGGACTTCAAGTGGGTGAAGGACGTGGTGCACACCACGCTGGATGGCGTCACGGCCGACACGTCGTGGCACTTCTGCCTCGGCAACGTCTGGGGCAATCCGATGAAGGGGATGACGGGCGGCGGCTACCCGAAGATCCTGCCGCACTACTTCGACGCGAATGTGGGCCAGTTCGTCCTGGATTTCGCGTGCCGCGAGATGGAGGGCATCGAGGTGCTGCGCGATCTTCCGAAGGACAAGACCGTCGCGGTCGGCGTGATCGACGTGCGCTCGCTCATGGTGGAGGCGCCAGAGCAGGTCGCGGAGCGCGTACGCAAGGTGATGAAGTACATCGAGCCCGAGCGCATCACCCTGACGACCGACTGCGGAATGAAGCAGCTCCCGAGGCCCTGCGCCGTGGAGAAGCTAAAAGCGATGGCCGCAGGAGCCGCGATCGTACGCGCCGAGCTGGGCGTCAAGCGGTAGCGCCTACACGCCGCCGTCGATGACCAGCGTGTCTCCGGATGTGTAGCTTGCGTCTTCGGAGGCGAAGAACATACAGGCCTCCGCGATCTCCGCGAAGGTGCCCACGCGACCGAGCGCGTTGTGCTTCAGGTAGTCGGCGAGGCGATGTTCGGGGAGGTTCTTTCCGAGGCCGTCTTCGAGGAGACCCGGCGCGAGGTTCAGCACGCGCACGCCGTGGCGCGAGACCTCCTTCGCCATCGCCTGCGTGAGGCCGCGGATCGCCGCCTTGCTCGCGCAGTAGTGGATGGGGGCCTCGATCATGCGCTCACCGGCGAGCGAGCCGATGTTCATGATCAGCCCTTTTTTGCGGCGGATCATGGAGCGCAGCGCGCAGCGGGACGTGAGGTAGGTGCCCTTCACGTTCACGTCCATGATCTTGTCGAAGTCGTCCGCCTCGAGCAGCGCGAGCGGGAGGTTCTGCGTGATGGCCGCGTTGTTAACCAGCACGTCCAGCGGTCCGAACGCGGCCTCGAGCTTGCGCATGAAGGCGTCCGTCGCGTCCTCGTCCGTGACCTGCACCTTCTCCGCGAGGACCTTGTCGCCCAGCTCCTTGGTGAGGGCGTCCGCAGATGCCTGATCCTTCGCGAAGGTGAAGCCCACGCGCGCGCCCTCGCGCACGAACGCGCGTACGATCGCCGCGCCCAGCCCGCGTGAGCCGCCCGTGACCATCACGCACTTGGCGTCGAAGCGTTTGCGTGCAGAGTGCATGCAGTTGGGAATCTAGGAGCTCTTGCCCCAGATCTTCGCGTCGCCCACGGCGCCCGTGTAGCGCGGGTCCTTGTCGCGGTAGAGCAAGTTGTACGCGCAGCCAGGCATGAGTCGCCCATCGGGCAGGGCGTAGTGCGTGCAGCACTTCTTGATGCGGTCGACCTCGAACGTGTTCACGTCCATGAACGCGTGGATGAAGACGGTCTTCACGAGGCTCTCGCCGATGTGCAGGCGCTCCTCGAGCTCCAGCGCCTTGTCCTCGGGGTACATGAGGAAGATCGCCTTCTTCAGCGCCGCGAGGATCTTCTTCGCGTCGGGGACCTGTCCGGCGCTGGTCCACATCTCGTCGATCGCGCCCTTGATCGCGCCTTCGAACTCCTCGTCGGGGCGGATGGTGCCGCGGTTGGAGATGATCTCGAGGTACTTCTGCAGCTCGAGGAAGCGCGGGAACGGGACGAAGCCCTCGTCCGTCTTCAACAGGTACGTGAGGCCGAAGCAGCCGGGGTGCGAGCAGGGGAGCGGCAAGAAGTCGCTCTTCTTCAGCATGCCGTCGGTCTGCGCCTCCGCGGCGTTCACCACGTCGGGGATCGTGATCACGTCCATGGGGTTGTGCGGCGCGAAGTGCTCGCCGCCGTAGCCAGTGTACGCAGCGGGCTGGAACGTGAGCGAGAGGATGAAGTCGCGCTCGTAGAGCAGCTTGATGGTCTCGCCGATCAGGTGGTCGTTCACGCCCTTCGCCACTGTGGACACGATCGTGGTGCGCACGCCCGCGCGCTCCAGGTTGTCGAGCGCGCGCTCCTTGGCCGCGCGCTGATCACCGCCGCCGCGAAGCACGCGGAGGGCCGGGTTGCTCAGCGCGTCGAGCTGCAGCGACACGTACACGTCGCGCTTCGCGAGCTCCTCGCAGAACGCGTAGTCCGTGGCGCATTTCAGGCCGTTCGTGGAGATGCTGACGCGCGAGATCTCCGTCTTTGCGCGCGCCATGTCCAAGAATTCCATGAACTGCGGATGCAGCGTGGGCTCGCCACCGGAGAGGTTGATCGTCTCGAGGACGCCCTCCTTCTCCACGAGGCCGTCCAGGATCCTCCCGAACTCCTCGGTCGTCATGTTGTAGTTGTGCCGGTTCTGCACGATGCAGATCGGGCACTCGAGATTGCAGTGGTTCGTGATCTCGATGATGGGCAGGCACGAGTGCTGCTCGTGGTCGGGGCAGAGGCCGCAGTCGTCCGGGCAGCCCTCCTTCACCTCTGTCGAGTGCTTCAAGGGGACCGATCCCTCCTTGATGTACGTGAGCGACTTCAGGAACCAGTCCGCGTCGCCAGAGATGAGCGCCTCGCTCTGACCGTGGGACGCGCACTGCTTCCGCAGGTAGACCTTGCCGTCGCGGATGATGCGCACGCCGTCCACTGGCCGCTTGCAGGTCGGGCACAGGCCACGGGAGAACGAATGGAAGATCTCCCGCGCGTCCTTGTTCTCCATCATGGTGAACCGGGGCTCGACGATGGGCAGCTTGATGACGCTCATTGGACGGGCGTAACAGATGTCGCGAAGCCTTGCGAGGGACTATCATCGGCCCGTGTTTCGCCTCCATACGGTCCGCGCCAAGCTCACGTCTCTTGTCCTCCTGTCTGCGCTTGCCGCGCTGCTGGTGGTGCCGGTCATCGCGTGGCAGACCAACAAGCAGCTGGTGGCCGAAGTGGACGATCGCGTGGAGGGCGCGCTCGCCTCGTTCCAGGTGGAGCTGAACGACGACCTCCAGGACGTGACTGTTGTCGCCAAGCTCATGGCCACCACAGCCGCCACGAAGAACGCGGTGCAGAAACAAGACCAGGCGATGGCGTTGGAGGCGGGCAGGCAATTCCACGAGGCCTACCCGGACATCGATGTCCTGTTCGCTGGCGCGAGAGGCAAGGTCTTTGCCGAGATCGAGTGCGACGAACCATTCGACGACCTCCACCAGGTGCCCGAGCTGGTGCCGGTGCTGAGCGGGGGGAGCTTTAGCGGCATGCTGCCGACGGGCTGCAACAAGAAGGGTGAGCTCGACGTTCCTGCCTACGTGATTGCCGTGCCGGTGGACGGAGGTGGTGTCCTGGTCCTGAGCCTGCCGATGGACGAAGGATATCTTCGCAATGCCGCCGCCAAGCTCGGACTGGAGCTTGCGCTGGTGCGGCGCGGTGACTCACACGTGATCACGCGAAGCGAGCATTTTCCGCCCGCTGGCGCGACCGTCCTGGATGGTACGCCCATCATGACGGACCAGGGCGCGAGCACGTGGGCGTCCGCGCGATTTGCGCCGAAGGAGTACGCCGCGAGCGCGCATGGCTACGAGATCGTCGCGGCGCTGGACGTGAGCGACGTACGCGCCATCGTGCGTCACAATTTCTCGTTCGCGTTCGGGCTCATCTTGCTCTCTGCCGTCGCCAGCCTGGCGTGGGGCACACGGATGGCGGGCATCATGTCGCGCGCGCTCACACGCATGAACAACGCCCTCGGAAAGCTCGCGCAGCACGAGTACGTGAAGGTCACGGGCGTCAGCACCGGCGACGAGCTCGAGAGCCTCGCGGATGGCTTCAATTCGATGGTCGACGGCCTGCAGGAGCGCGACAAGCTGCGCTCCACGTTCGGCAAGTACATGACCGAGGCGGTGATGGAGCATCTCATGGCCGGCAAGGTACAGCTCGGCGGCGAGACCCTGAAGGTCACCATCCTCTTCACCGACATCCGCAGCTTCACCAGCATCAGCGAGAAGATGGAGGCGCACGCGCTGGTGGCGCTCCTGAACGAGTACTTCACGGACATGGTCACGGCGATCATGGAAGAGGACGGCGTAGTCGACAAATACATCGGCGACGCCATCATGGCGGTGTTCGGCGCGCCGGTGCAGCGCGAGAAGGATCCCCTCCACGCCGTTCGCGCGGCCGTCCACATGCGCGTCGCGCTCGGCAAGCTGAACGAGCGCCTGCACGAGCGCGGCATGCCGGGTATCCGCACGGGCATCGGCATCCACACGGGCGACGTCGTCGCCGGCAACATCGGCAGCGATACGCGCATGGAATACACCGTCATCGGAGACGCGGTGAACCTGGCCTCGCGGCTGGAGTCCTCCACCAAGGACGTCGGCGTCGACATCCTCATCAGCGAGGACACCTACGAGGCCGTGAAGAACGAGATCGACGCACGCCCCGTTCGCGAGCTCACGGTGAAGGGGCGGGAGAAGCCCGTCATGACGTACGAGGTCCTCGGCATCAAGGGCCAGCCGCCGCTCGTGAAGAGCTCCACCGCCGTCCCGCTCGCCGAACTTTAGCGCTTAGCGCTGCACGGACGTGACGAAGTCGAACGCGTCGCTCATCAGCTGCTCGACGTTGTCCGAGTAGAAGTGTCCGACTCCAGGCATGATGAACATCCGCACGGGGAAGCCATCCGCCGTGAGCGTATCCGCGAGCTTCTGCATGCCCGCGCGCTCCGGGCCGTTCTCGCCAGCGATCAGCGCGATCGCACGCACGAGATCGCGCCGCAGTGATGACGCGCTGATGGGCGCCGCCGCCTCGATGAGGACAAGATAGGGCCACCGCCCCGGGTGCATGCGCGCGAGCACGGGCGCGGCGTAGCCCCCGCGCGAGAAGCCAGTGAGGATCGCGCCGTCGCGATCGATCTCCTTCGGGAAGCGCGCTGACACCAGCGCGATCGATTGCTCGAGATCGCGGTCCATGTCGCGCACGAGGTCGTCCCACGACAGAGCCTCCCAGCTCGGCGGACCATGACCACCATCACCACACGTCGCGTTGCCCGTCGGACACACGAGAAAGCCACGCTGCGTCGCCGCGCGAGCCCACTTCCCGCACGAGTAGGAAGGCGGATAGCAGATGCCATGAAGATGACCCACGAGCCGCTTCGCGGGAGAGCCCGCGGCAGGAGCTGCAAAGTACACGTTTCGACCAGGGACAAAAGGAGACTCGAAGGGACCGCGGAAAGGGGGAAGGGGGAGGGTTGAGGTCGAGGGTGAGGTCGAGGGTGAGGTCAAGGTCG
>JANXLV010000325.1 GCA_025355005.1 Myxococcales bacterium
GCGTCCAAAGCCCACGCCGACCGTTAAAAACGTGGAAAAAGCGTCGTTTCCTGCCGGTAGCAGCCGGTTCTCCGGGTACCCGACGGCGAAGAACGCGCGGCCCGGGTCCTGGTAGACGCTCCCCGAGAAACCGAAGCCGACCCGGCCTCCCAGCTCGGCCACGAGCTCGAAGGGGGGCCGCAGGGCGTACGCGACCCCCACGCCGAACGGGACCTCGGCCATGGACCCGCCGGCCTGGGTGACGAGCACGTCGGTCGGTTGCGTGGGCGACGAGTCGTCCGGAGCGAGCGAGAGCGTCGTGTGATAGCTGGGCGTGAACACGAGCTCGTAGCCGAAGCCGACGAAGAGCCACGCATGCACATGCGTCGTTCGCCACGGCGCGATCCCGACGACGCGCGCGCCGCCGCCGACCATCTGCCTCGTGGCGGGACCCACGCTGGTCATGTCTCCGGACAGATACCCGCCGACGCGGAGGAGCGGCAGCAGCGCGACGTGCCCGTTGAGCTGCGCTGCAGGGCCGAAGCCTGCATCCGAGCCGCCGTGAGGACGGTTGAAGACGAAGCGCTTCGCGACGCCCACCTGCGCCGACGCATCCCAGCGAACCTGCGCAGCCGCGGGGCGGGGCGCGACGAGGAGCAAGAGCAGCGCAGACCCCAGCACGGTGAGCGGGCGTTTCACGGCGAGGGACAGTAGCGGATTTTGAGAGCGCCCTTGGCCTTTCCATCGGGTCGGGTTTCGAGTAGGTACCGCACGTGTCCCGTCCGTGGGTGCTGACAGCGTTCCTTCTAGGCTGCGCGGCGTGCGTGAGCATTCCGGTAGGCGTACGCTCGACCTTCGCTGACGCCGAGCCCCACGAGAACGACTACCTCCGGGCACGAAGCGACGCCCCCTCGCCGAGAGGCTTCCTCGAGCAGCCGAAGGACGCGGGCGTGGACGCGGCGACCGCGACTGACGACGGGGGGGCTCCGTGAGGCGCGCGCTCCTTGCGATCGCATTTGCGCTTGTTTTGTCGGGGTGCGGCACGTTTACTCGGCCTGTCGACGTGCTCGACGTGAAGCGCGATGCGACGCATCGACCCTCGTACGCAGGACTTCCGATCCGGTCCGGTCAGATCATCCTCACGGAGTCTCCGGAGGCGACGAGCTTTGCGTTCGCGTTGATCCCGGACCGTTTCTACAACTTCACGCACGCGGGGATCGTCGCGCTCGAGGACGGTGAGGCGTGGGTCTACGAGGCTTCCGGTGAGCTCGCTACGCTGCCGACGCACTCGCGCTTGCTCGACAACGTGACGGGCGCGGTGCATCGCCGTCCGTTCTTCGAGTACATCTCGCCGAACCTCTACGCGGAGATCTTCGATCCGCCGGATGGCGTGGACGGTGAAAAGGTGGCCGCGTTCGCGCGCGCGCGCTTCGCCGACAAGACGCCGTTCGATGCGTACTTCCGGTGGGAGGATCACCAGGCCCTCTTTTGCACCGAGCTCGTGGAGCTCTCGCTTCGCGCGGGTGGCGGCGCGCCTCGCGAGCCAGGCGGCGTGCGCTTCCAGCCGTCGCTCGATCAGGCGCTGGGATGGCTCGGCGTGCGGCGCGATCAGGCGTTCCCCGCCGGTGTCTACGAGGACGACAGCCGCTTCGTCGCGGCGCTCGGCCAGTTCCCCTCACGCGTGAACGCGCATGCGTACTTTGCTGCGAAGCGTGAGCTCTATCGCCGCTTCCATCATCCCGATCAGCGGCTTGGCTTCATCTTCACGATGAAGGGCACGGGCGAGATCCATCTGCGCGAAGAGATCGCGGACTTCGTCGTGAACGCGAGCCACCTCTTCGACGCGTGGTCACCAGCGCCCGAGCCGCACGGTCCCGAGATCATCGCCGGAGTGCGCGCGTTTGCGGACCGCACGTTCGGACCGGCGCCCGACTGATGGCCACGCTGGGGAGACAGCGACTTCGCACGGCAACGGCGCTCCTCGCGCTCGGCTCCGCGCTCGTCTGCAACGCTCCGCACGCGCACGCCGACGAGGGACTCGACGTGCGCAGCGAGCCACCGCCCAAGCTCGCACCGGGCAGCGTGAAGCTCTTCTCCACGCAGTCGTCCACGTACGGGCTCACGCTCGCGGGCGGGCCGCTGGTCTATAGAAGCGTGCATGATGCAACCTTCAGCAACGGCGTCTTCGAGGCGCGTCTTGGTCGCACGATCACCACGGCGAAGTATCCGTTCTTCCTCGCGGGCTACCGGTACATCGACGTGCGCATGTTCGACACCAAGAGCTATGCGCTCTCGGTCCTCCACGAGATCGGCGGCGGCGTCGCGCTCGGTCCGCTCGAGCCGGAGGTCCGCATCGGCGTTCATCTCATCGAGCTCGACGTGTTTCGCGGAAGCTACAACGCCAGCCTTTTTTCCCCGCGGGTAGCGGCTGGAGCGGCCCTGAAGCTGGCGAAGTTTCGGGTAGACATCCTCGGGTATTCCGAATACCTATGGCGCTGGTTTGGCGCTAGCTACTTGAGCCGCGGCCTCATCGTGGGGCTCACGCTCGATACGCCGAGACCGAGGCAGCAGATGTTCACCGACGATGACGCTGGCCTGACGCAAGGCTCCGGTTCGGTAGCTCCCAGCAATTGAGTTGCATCGCCCAGTCGGAATCACGACCTATGAAGAAGGAACTGCTCTCGCTCGCTCTTGGTTGTTCGCTCCTCGTTCTGACGGGTTGCGGCGGCCTCATCGGCGGCTACCCGCACGGGTCGCTCTACACGGGCACGCAGGTCCCTCACTCCATGTCCCGCGCCGAGGTCACTGGACCTGGCAAGGCGGGTGACCGCGGCGGCGAGGCCTGCGCAACTGGCATCCTCGGGGTCGTCGCATTCGGGGATGCGAGCCTCAACGGCGCGAAGAAGGCTGCGCAGATCACCGAGATTCATTCGGTGGAGTTCCACGAGACGAACATCCTAGGACTCTACTCGCAGGGCTGCACCGAGGTGCACGGTCGCTGAAATTTCTAGAGTTTGGTTTTCGATTTTGAGTTCAACGTTCAAGGAGTGATGAAAATGATGAAGAAACTTGTTTGCCTTACCACCGCTACCGCGGCCGTCGCGGCCATCGTCGTGCTCACGGGCTGCGCTGGCCTCAGCCAGTCTCCGGTCAACGGCGGTCTCTACACCGGCGTCCAGGGCCACAGCAACGCGACCTCCAACCCCATCGGCACGAAGCGCGGTGAGTCCTGCGCGATGTCGATCCTCGGCATCATCGCCATCGGCGATGCGTCGGCGACGACGGCAGCCCAGGCTGGCGGCATCACGAAGATCGGCGTCGTCGACACCGACATGTTCGGCGTCCTCGGCCTCTACGCAAAGCACTGCACCGTCGTGAAGGGTGAGTGAGATGAGCAAGCTCGCCATCGGTCTTGGCGCGCTCGCATCGGTTGGCGCATTGATTGTGCTGAATGGTTGCGGCTACCCCCGCAAGTCTCCGGTCAATGGCAGCCTGTTCATGGCCGTTCAGGCTCATGACAATGCCACCGAGAACCCCATCAGCGCCAAGAGCAACAAGATCTGCGCGACGGGCCTCCTCGGTCAGTACGCCTTCGGTAGCGCAGCTGCCGCTGGCGCTGCTGGCGCGGACATCAAGCAGATCAGCGTTGTCGACACCGACATCTTCACGATCCTCGGGCTCTACACCACGCACTGCTCCGTCGTGCACGACGGCGGTGGCGGTGGCGCAGCGCCTGCAGCTCCCGCGGCTCCCGCTGCTCCTGGCGCTCCCGGCGCGGCTCCCGCGGCCCCCGCGGCTCCCGGTGCGCCGGCTACCCCCGCTGCTCCGGCTGCTCCCGGTGCTGCTCCCGCGCCCCCCTCGGGCAAGACGATCTGATCACGACAGCGTGACTCGGACGCGCGCCATCATAGGCGCGGTGAGCGAAGGCGGCTGGGACTCCCCGGTCGCCTTCCTTCTTTTTGTGATCGAGACGCGTGATCGAGACGCTTCTTCAGGGCGGCGAGAGCACCGTCACGCGAAGGCCGACCATCTGCGTGCGGAAGTCGTCGAAGCCGAGTACGCCCCAGTTGTACTCGGCGGCGACGAACGCATCGACGGCAAAGTTTGGTCCGATGCGCGTGCCGAGCGCGATGCCCGCGCGGGGCGAGACCAGTCCGAGCGCGAACTTCGTATGCGACACGCCGACGTTGATCCACGACATCCCGGTGAACGCGAAGAGCTCCGCGGGACCGAGGCGAAAGCCGCCGGTGAGCTCATAGTACGGGCTCACGCTGAAGCTCTTGTCGTCCCACATCTTCGCGTGCAAGCCGTACACGCCGCCGATGCGAAACCATTTGAGCTGCGGTGTGGAGCCTGCCGCGTAGCCGGCCTCCCAACCTGTCGTGCTCGTGCCTCCGCCGTTGCGCGGCGTGGAGAAGAGCACGGCGCCCTCGAGTCGCCCTTCGCCGAGCTGGTTCTGCCAGCGAAGGGCGGAGCGGCCTGGCTTCGTCGGATCGTCGCCCGGCTCGTCCGGCATCTGCACGGGCGCCTTGGGCTCGAGCGACGGTGGCACCTCGATCTTGTCGGTCGGCTTCGCAGCGGGTGGCGCATCTGCGCGCGCAGTCGTCGCGCCGAGCGCGATCGAGAGCGTGACGACGAGCGTCGGGGCAACGGGCCTGAGTGCGCGTGGCGGCATGGAGGGCGAGGCCCGAGTAGCACACTCAGTTCAGCATGGGCCGCTTGTTCGTGAGCTTTCCCAGCTGCCGCTCCAGCTCCTTCGCACGGACCGGCGATGGCTCGAGCGAGAGCGCGCGCGAGAAATCCGAGCGCGCGGACTCGACCGCGCCCAGCCTGAGCGCCAGGGTCGCGCGCTCCGCGAGCGCAGCGGTGGACAGCGGCAAGAGCGACACGACGCGATCGACCGCGAGGTGCGCGCGGGCGATGTCACCGCGTGTAAGATACACGCTTTTCAAGTTGGTGAGCATGCGCACCAGGAGGTTCTTCGTGTCGCAAGGCGTGAGGTGCTCCGAGGAGAGCTCCGCCTTCTGCCCAAGCGCGCGGCGGAGGAGCTCGTCGATGCGCGCGCGACCGATCGGGCGGCCCTCGAACGGGTCGATGATGACCATGTGGTCGGGCGAGCGCTCGACGTCGTCGATCCGCACGAGAAAATGGCCCGGGAACGACACACCGCGCGCAACCACACCCGCGCGCCGCGCGATCTCGATGAAGACGACGGCGAGCGTGATGGGGATGCCTACCCTGCGCTCGAGCACGTCCGGCAGCAGGCTGTTCTTCGGGTCGTAGTAGTCCTTCGCGTTGCCGCGGAAGCCCAGCGCGCCATAGACGTGCGCACACAGGAGCTCGGCCTGTGTAACGATGTCCAGCCGCCCGAGGTGGGCCTCCACCATGGGCTCGGCGAGCTCCTCGAAGCGCTCCACGAGGCCTCCGACGTCGAGCTCCGGATAGGCATCACGGGAAACGAGCGCGGCGCCAAGGGCCGGACTTTGCCGCTCCAGGGGCAGATCCATGAGCTCTTCGAGGGTGGACGGAGGCATTGTGTACAAGACAGCTTGACGCGGGGCCGCGCGAAAGCAAAAAGGGGGACCCCATGTCCACCGAAGAAGGCTCCGCCGGCAGCACCAAGAAGCCAGGACTCCGCAAGGATTTCGAGCGCGCACGCGATGTTCACCCGATCGGCATCACCGGGAAGGAGCGCCCGCACGACATCCTCATGACCGCGTTCCCCGCATATGTGGGTCGGCAGGTGCGGACTGCCTACGAGCTGATGCGCGCCTCCAGCAAGGAGGACACGTGCACGTTCCTCACGTTCTCGGGCGCGATGACTCCGGCGGGCCTCCACCAGTCGTCGCTCATCCCGCTCATCGAGCGTGGGCTCGTGGACTGCATCACGACGACGGGCGCGAACCTCTATCACGACGCGCACCGCATCATCGGGCATCGCATCCGCGAGATCGATCCCGTCGCGGGCGATCTCCAGTATCGCCTCGCGCGCATCATCCGCATCTACGACCTGGGCTTCTGGGAAGAGACGCTGCTCGAGACCGACAAGCTGTTCTCGGCGCTGCTCCTACTGCCAGAGTTCCAGCACAAGATGACCACGCCGGAGCTCCACTACTTGCTCGGCAAGCACATCTACGAGATGGAGAAGGCGCTGGGCGTACAGAGCCCGTCGCTGCTCTCCACAGCATACAAGTACGGCGTGCCGATCTTCGTCGGCGCGGTTCAGGACGGGTCCATCTTCCTCAACATCGTGAAGCTGAAACGGATGTACGGGGACGACTTCAAGCTCGAGATCGACGTGAACGACGACGTCTTCGAGATGGGCGCGATGCAGCACCACTGCTTCGGCACCTTGAAGAAGCGCATGGCGATCTGGATCCTCGGTGGAGGCGTGCCGAAGAACTACACGCTGCAGGGCGAGCCGCTGCTCGATCAGATCCTCGGCGTGCCCACGCACGGCTTCGACATCGACGTGCAGTTCTGCGTGGACCCGGTCGACAACGGGGCGCTCTCGTCGTGTCCGGCGGGCGAAGGCCACACGTGGGGCAAGGTCTCCGCGGAGAGCGTCCAATACGGGTCCATGTATGTGCACTGCGACGTGACGGCGGTCTTCCCGTGGCTCACGTACGCGCTGCTGTCGGACGCGCGCGTTCACCGGAAGCACCGCCGCCTCTACGACGTGCGCGACGCGGCCGTGCATACGCTCCAG
>JANXLV010000013.1 GCA_025355005.1 Myxococcales bacterium
TCAGGTCAACATCGCGAGAGGTCACAAACTCAAGCCCGATCCGCAAGACAAGGTCGTCGGCGCTTCGGTCGACGGACCGATCTTGGTCGCGGGGACGCGCGGCGGCTTCAAGTTCGTCGCGATGGGCTTCGACGTGCGCGAGAGCGATCTGCCGCTGCGCGTCGCGTGGCCTGTGCTCTTGCTCAACACGCTCGACTGGTTCACCGATGAAGACGCGTCGTACCTCTCGAGCTTCCGCACGGGCGACGTGTGGCGCATCCCTGTCTCGGGGAGCGCGTCGCAGGCGACGCTGAGCCTCCCCGGAGGCAGCAAAGAGGCTGTCCCCGTGCACGAAGGGCGCGCCGTGTTCTTGGGCCAGCGCGCGGGCTTCTACGATCTCGCCGGAGACCAGGGCGGCGCACCTGCCGCTCCGGTCAAGCCGAATGACCCGACGACAGCAGGCAACACGACGTCGTTCGCGGCGAACCTCCTGAGCAGTGAAGAGAGCGCGATCGAGCCAGCAGAGAAGCTGCCCACGATCGACGGACAAGAGGCCGGCAAGGTGGAGGGCTTTCATGTCGGCGTCCGACGCGAGGTGTGGATCTATCTGTTGATCGCCGCGCTGATCCTCACCGTCATCGAGTGGGCGACCTACCACCGGAGGCTCACCGTCTGATGGGCCTGTTCGCCTTCTTCACCAGGGACCGATGGAAGAAGCTCGCGTGGGGCACGTTCCTGCTCACCGTCGCGGGCGTGATGGTATGGTTGTATATTACACGTGTCTGGCAGGCGCCGCCGGACAAGTTCTCCTACAACTACAAGGGTGAGATCTACGAGCTGCGCTCGCCCAAGCTGCTCGGCATCGCGCTCCTCGCTCCGTACTTCCTTTGGATGATCGGGCGCAGCCTCGCGGACCTGCCGCTCATCCAGCGCATCCTCTCCGTCGCGCTGCGCGTGGGGTTCGTGGTGCTGCTCGCGCTCGGCCTGTCAAAGCTTGCGCGCACCACGACCATGAGCAAGGTCGCCACGGTCTACATCGTGGACGTGTCGGAGTCCGTGCCAGACGCCGCGCTCGTCGACGCGCGCGCGGAGATCCAGAAGGGCATTGACGCAAAGCCCGAGGACGCGGTCATCAAGGTGATCACGTTCGCGCGACGGCCCCGCGTGGTGCCGCTGCCCGACGACGGCAAGAAGGCCCCCGTGCTGGAGAGGCACGAGCCGCTCCCTCAGGCCGACAAGCCCGGTGAAGCACCGAAGGACGGTAAGCCGCGCTCGGGTCTCGGCGCGGGCACCGACATCGCGAGCGCGTTGCAGCTCGCCTACGGACTCTATCCGAAGGGATATTTGCGGCGCGCCGTGGTCATCACGGACGGCGTCCAGACCGACGGTGACGTGCTCGCGGAGGCGAACCGCGCGAAGGACTTCAACGTCAGGGTCTACACGGTCGCGTACCACCGCCCCGTCCCGGGTGAGGTCGCCCTGCGCGAGCTGCGCGTGCCGGACAAGGTCCGCGTGGGCGAGCCGTTCAATCTGCATGCGCAGATCTTCTCCAGCCGTCCGCAGACGGTGAAGGCGATCCTGAAGCAGGGCGAGGCGATCAACGGCCTGGACGGCGTGCGCAACGTCGAGCTCAAGGCCGGCGAGAACGACGTGACGTTCAAGAGCGTCGTGCGCGTCGCCGGCGAGGTCACGTACGCGCTCGACCTGTCCGACATCCCCGAGGACCGCTTCAAGGAGAACAACCGCTTCGCCGTCACTGTCGCGGTGCCTGGCCGCCCCACCGTGCTGTACGTGGAGGGCAACGTCGCGCGCGCGACCTACCTGTCCAGCGCGCTCTCTGCGCAGGAGTTCGACGTGGACGTGCGCTCCCCGCGCGAGCTGCCCACCAGCATCCGCGAGCTCGAGCGCTACGACTTCCTCATCCTCTCCGACGCGCCCGCAGAGTCCGTCTCGCTCACGCAGCAGGACGCGATCGAGAGCTACGTGCGCGACCTTGGCGGCGGCTTCCTGTTCGCGGGCGGTGAGAGCGGCTACGGCCTTGGCGGGTGGTACCACACCACGATCGAGCGCATTTTGCCGGTCAGAATGGATGCGGAGAAGCGCCGCGACGAGCCGCAGGTCGCCATGGTCCTCGTGATCGATCGCTCCGGCTCGATGAGCGGTCTGCCGATCGAGATGGCGAAGGCGGCGGCGAAGGCCACGGCTGACACGCTGTCCGGTGACGATCTGCTCGAGGTGATCGCGTTCGACTCGCAGCCCACGCGCGTGGTGCGGATGACCCCGGCGAAGCACCGTGCGCGCATCCAGACCGACATCGCGCGCATCCAGGCCGGTGGTGGCACGGAGATCTTCAGCGCCCTGGACGCGAGCTACCAGACGCTCTCCGCGACGCGCGCCAAACGCAAGCACGTCATCCTGCTCACGGACGGTCAGGCGCCGGTGCAGGGCATCCGTGACCTCGTGCAGGCCATGGCCGCCGAGGGGATCACGATCTCCAGCGTCGGGCTCGGAAGCGGCGTCGACGAGGGCCTGCTTCGCATGGTCAGCGACCTGGGCGGCGGCCGCTTCTACAAGGTGCTCGATCCGCAGAGCCTGCCCAAGGTCTTCACGCGCGAGACCGAGATGGTGAGCCGCTCCGCCGCCGTCGAGGAGTACTTCCAGCCCAAGGTCGTCACGACCGCCGACTTCATGCGCGGCGTGGACCTCTCCTCCGCGCCGTTCCTGCACGGCTACGTGGCCACGAAGATGAAGCCCGCGCCCGCGCAAGAGCTCCTCACGAGCGAGCTCGCGGAGCCCATCCTCGCGCGATGGCACGTGGGTCTTGGCTGGTCGCTCGCGTGGACGTCGGATGTGAAGAACCTCTGGGCTGTCGAGTGGCTGCGCTGGCCGGGATACGGTCAGTTCTGGGGACAGCTCGTGCGCGAGCACATGCGCCAGAAGCGGCGTCAGCAGCTCGACATGCGCGCGGAGATCGACCCCGCGACCGGCCACGTGAAGGCCAGCATCGACGCGATCGGTGGAGATGATCACTTCCAGAACGGCCTCGACGGAAAGCTCACCGTGAAGGGGCCGCAGCCGAACGGCGAGACGCGAAACATTCCGATGCGCCAGACCGCGCCGGGCCGCTACGAGGCGGATTTCCCGCTGGAGCGCTACGGCTCGTTCTTGCTGCACGCATCGCTCGAGAAGACGATCGAGGACGGCAAGGGGCAGGGACGCACCGCGCAGATCGCAGAGAGCTTCGGCCACGTCACGAACCCGTATCCGCGTGAGTACCTCGCGCTTGCTCCCGACCTCGTGACCTTGTCGCGCCTCGCGGCCGCCACGAACGCGCGCACGGACCCGGACCCGAAGCTCGTCTTCGACCCGCAGGGTGAGTCCGTGCGCGACTACCAGGATCTCTGGTCTCGCTTCGTCGGCGCAGCGGCCCTGCTCTACCTGATCGATCTGTTCATGCGTCGCGTCCGCATCTTCGATCGCAAGAAGACCGCCCGCGCCCCGATCCCGCGCCGCGCCTGAGGAGAAAGAAGAGAGAGGAGAAGAAGAGAGAGGAGAAGAAAGAGGAGGGCAGGTGCGCTCTCCTGGCAACGCCGGATCGCGTGCGAGCATCCAATCGGGGCCGCGTTTCTTTGCTTCTTGGTGAAGCATCGGAAGCGCGCTAGAACGCCCCGATTCGCCATGGCAGTCCACGTCGAGAACGACATCACCGTCAGCCGCTACGAGGACCTCCTCGTTCCCTTCACTTCTTCCGAGAAGCCGGTGACGGAGTTCCGTTGCGGCGCCGAGATGGAGAAGTTCGGCGTGCTTCCGGGCGGCGCGGTGCTGCCGTACGAGGGACCCGCCAGCGTCCGCACGGTGATGAAGTCCCTCGAGGACGGGTATGGCTGGGTGCCCGAGTCCGAGGTCAAGGACGGCCCCGTTCTCGCGCTGCTCCGCAAGGGTGCATCCATCACGCTGGAGCCGGGCAGCCAGTTCGAGCTCTCTGGCGCGCCCATGCTCCAGTCGCACGAGATCTGCACGGAGTTCCGCAATCACCTCTCCGAGATCCGGCCCGTGTCGGAGCGCCTCGGCATCAAGTGGCTAGGCCTCGGGTTCCACCCGTTCTCGAAGCGTGCAGACTACACGCTCGTGCCGAAGCAGCGGTACGGCATCATGCGTGAATACCTCCCGACGCGAGGGTCGCTCGCGCTCGACATGATGCTTCGCACGTCCACGGTGCAGGGCAACTACGACTACATCGACGAGAAGGACGCGATGCGGAAGCTCCGCGTCGGGCTCCGCCTCTCCGCCGTCACCACAGCCATGTTCGCGAACAGCCCGTTCTACGAGGGCAAGCCCTTCGGCGGTAAGAGCTTCCGCGCCAAGGTGTGGGTCAACATGGATCCGGATCGCTCCGGCCTCGTGCCCGCCTGCTGGAACGAGAAGGCGACCTACCGCGACTACATCGAGTGGGCGCTGTCGGCGCCCATGTTCATGTTCAAGCGCGGCGACGAGATGCTCGTGAACACCGGGCAGACATTCCGAAGCTTCTTCACCGACGGCTTCCAGGGTCACAAGCCGCTGATGAGCGACTGGCTCACGCACCTGAACACGCTCTTCCCGGAGGTCCGCCTCAAGAAGACGATCGAGGTGCGTGGCGCGGACTCGCAAGGCGGGGCCACGGCGTGCGCGCTTCCGGCGCTCTACCTCGGGATCTACTACGACGAGAAGGCGCTCGCAGAGGCTGAGGCCATGACCGCCGACTTCACCCACGACGAGGTGGAGGCGAGCCGCCAGCACGTCTGGGACAAGGGGCTGTCAGCGCCGTTCCGCGGCAAGACGCTTCTGCCGCTCGCGCAGCGCCTGCTGGAGATCGCCGAGGGCGGCCTCGAGCGACGCGCGTTCAAGTCCACCAAGGGCAACGACGAACGCGTGCATCTTGCACGCATCAAGACGCTGCTCGCCAAGGGCCAGTGCCCCGCGGATGCCCTGCTGGAAAATCTGCCCGAGGGCGATCTCACCGAAGAGATCATCCGCCGCACAAACCTGCATCAGAGTTAGGGTTCTTGTTTGCTGGCACCGTCGGCTGCCCTTAGCGCGGCGATCAGGGCTCGGACGAGGATGGGATCTTTTTTTCCGGGGGCGGGGTTTGGGTTAGCTGGCACCGTCGGCTGCCCTTAGCGCGGCGATCAGGGCGCGGACGAGTACCGGATCCTTTTTTCCCGGCGCGGACTCGACTCCACTGGCTACGTCTATGCAGAACGGGTGGACGGCGGCGATGGCTGCTTGGATGTTGTCGGGGTTGAGGCCTCCTGCGAGGGAGAGCTTTCGCTCTTGGGCTAGTGGGGCGACTAGCCTGAAATCGACTTGTTTTCCCGTGCCTCCGAGGGTGCCTGGGACGAAGGCGTCTACGAGGATGTGATCGCCGGGGAAGGTTCTCGAGCGCGCGATGTCTTCGATGGTGGCTACTCGGATTGCTTTGTAGGCGTGGGGTAGGAGGAGCGTTAGCGCTTCGGGGGGCTCGTCGCCGTGGAGCTGGAGGCAGCCGAGGCCCACGCGCGTTCGGAGCGCGAGCATGTCGGGCCCCGAGAGATTTGCGACCACTCCGACCACGAGGACGTTCGTGCCTCGCAGCGCACTCACGATCTGAGTGGCGACGTCTTCGGTGATGCGGCGTGGGCTCTCGGGGACGAAGTTCAGGCCGATCGAGGAGGCCCCGCTCGCCACGCACATCTCTGCGTCGGCGACGGTCGTCACGCCGCAGATCTTGACGTGTGTCGGCATCAGGGGTGCCAAGAACTCAGGGCGTTTCGGGCATCTTCAGGAGCTCACGCACCTTCGCGATCACCACCTGCGCCACGATCGGCTTGGTGATGTAGGCGTTGGCGCCCAGCGCCATGGCACGTCCGCGATCCTCTTCGGACGCCTCCGTCGTGATGACGACGATGGGCACGTCCTTGTGGGTCGGGTCCAGCCGCACGCGGCGAACCAGCTTCAGGCCATCCATGATCGGCATGTTGATATCGGTCAGGATGATGTCGAACTTGCCGGTTGCGAGCTTGCGCAGCCCGTCGACGCCGTCGTCCGCTTCCGTGACGCGCATCTTCGGAATGCGGGTGAGCGCGAACACGATGAGCTGGCGCATCATCGGCGAGTCTTCGACGACCAGGGCGTTCTTCTCCGACAAGATCACTCTTTTCTACACGACTTCAGCGCGGACCGCCATCACGCAGCCTGCGCCGTGCGCCACCATCGAGCGGATCCGCCGCAGACGTGCCGGGCCCGCCGCCGTCGGGGCGGGGCGCGTAGTAGAGCGGCACCATGATCATCGCGTCCTTGTCGAGCGGGTCGAATCCGAACGTCTCCGCGGTATGCCGCAGGCAGTCGAGCGTGTCGTTCGAGAGCGTGGAGCCTGACACCTTCGCCTCCTTCACGTGACCGTCAGCAGCGATCGCGAGCGAGAGCTCGGTCCCGCCTTTCTCGTCTGGATGCGTCGCGAGCGCGGTCGTGTAGCAGACCAAAAGCTTGGGCCGCAGCGCGGTCGTTCCATGCTCGATGCTCAGGTTGCGCCGCCCCTTTCCGGACTTTTGCCCGCCGTCATCCGCCACACTGCCGGCTTCATCGCCGCCGTCATCCGCAGCGGCCACGGCTGCGTCTTGTTGCGTGAGCTCCGCGGTCTTCTTGCACGCGGCGCACAGCGAGAGGCAGAGGAGGGCCGAGACGTGAAGGACGTTCGCGCGCGGCATCTTCAGGCTCGCAGCCATAGCGAGAGCTCACCGGCGATGACCTTCGGCACGGCCCGTAGCGCGGTGAGATCCTTGCAGCCCGTGAGCAGCATCGCAGTCGTGAGCTCACGCTCCAGTCCGTCGAAGAAGCCAAGGGCGCCAGCGCGACCGCCCGACTCGAGCGCCATCAGCGCAGCGCGCGCGACGCCCACCAGGCTTGCGCCAAGCGTGATCGCCTTCGCGATGTCGAGCCCGTTCGCGACGCCACCCGTGGCGATCAGCGTGTCGAAGCCCAGCGGCGCGAGCATGCCAACGCTCGCGGCCGTGGGGATCCCCCAGTCCCAGTAGAGCTCGCCAAGCGCTCGCGCGGGCGCGTCTCCTGCGGCCTCCGCGCGCTACGTCTCGACCCCGACCCACGATGTCCCGCCCGCGCCGGACACGTCCACGTGCCGGACGCCAACGCCAGCGAGGCGCACGCCAGTCGCACGCGAGATGCCGCAGCCCGTCTCCTTTGCGATGATCGGTCGATCGAGCTCCGCAACGAGGCGCTCGATGGTCGCGAGGCCGCCGCGGAAATCACGGTCACCGCCAGGCTGCACCAGCTCCATCGCCGGATTCAGGTGAATGCACATCGCGTCGGCGCCGATCTCGTGCGCGAGCGCGTGTACCTCCTCGGTGCTCATGGAGCGCGCTTGCACGACCCCGACGTTGCCGAGCACCAGGGTCGTGGGCGCGACGTCACGGACGCGATAGGTCGAGGCGGACTCCTTGCGCACGTGCATCGCGCGCTGGCTTCCGACGCCGAACGCGTAGCCCCGCTGCTCGGCGATCTCCGCGAGCTCACGGTTCACCTTCGCAGCGCGCTCGGTCCCACCCGTCATCGCCGCGATCAGGATGGGCGCGCGGAGCGGCTTGCCCAGGATCGTGCACGAAAGCGACACGTCCTCCACGGCGAGATCCGGCAGCGCCTCGTGAATGAGCCGCACGTCCGCGAACAGCGGCCCCTTCGCCTTGAAGGCCACGTCGTCGGTGGCGCAGAGCGCGAGGTGATCGGCTTTGCGCTGGGGAAGCTCGGCTGGGTTGTCGGTCATCGGGAAGTCATAGAGTCTTCAAAGAAAATTGAAAGTGTCTGGAATGTTTCGCAAAATATCCATAAACCATCGTTGACAGCCGAACCGCCTATCCCTACATAAAGGCCGTTCGGGGCCAGCCCCGGGCCGTTCGACGAAAGCGTGCTAACCGACCGTCGCGCGAATGCGTAATGCCTGTACTAAGGCGAGCACTTAGCACGGCCGCCGAAAGCTCGAAATCCCGGAAGCCCCTCCAGCTGCCATGTCCGACGACCGACACGACCGCGTTGCCTTCGAGGCCCACCTGGCACACACCAAGGTGGTCGTGGATCGCGCGCTCGGTGAGCTGCTGGAGACGGAGCTCGCGTTCGTGGGTGGAATCCGCGCGGACCTCGCGCATGCGATCGGCTCCGTGAAGGCGCTCGCGCTCCGCGGCGGCAAGCGCTTCCGCGCTGGGCTCTCAGCCGCTGCATACCTCGGATACGGCGGAAAAGACTGGGCCGGATGCGTTCCGGCGCTGGTCGCGCTCGAGCTGCTCCAGGTGTACCTCCTCATCCACGACGACTGGATGGACGGCGATGAGATCCGAAGGGGCGGCAAGAGCGTACCTGCCATGATGCGCGAAGGTTATGGAGCGAAGCAGGCGGATGCCTGGTCGATCCTTGCCGGCGACTACGCGTGCGCGCTCGCGCAGAAGGCCCTCGCGGGCGCGGAGCCGTCGAACATGGCGGCGGCCGTCGCGTGCTTCGGCGACATGCAACGCGACGTGGTCCTCGGGCAGATGCTCGACGTGGCGCCGCTCGAGGCGCTGGGCGCGCGGCCCGCGACGTCGCCGGCCGATCTCTCACCCATCGAGACCGTCTATCGGCTCAAGACGGGCGCATACACGGTCCGCGGCCCCCTCGCGCTGGGCGCGATCCTCGCTGGCGCGAGCTCAGAGCGCGTTTCGCTTCTCGCGCGCTTCGCCGATGCCGTTGGCGTGGCCTTCCAGCTCACGGACGATCTGCTGTCCTCATTCGGCAGGAAGGACGACACCGGGAAGCCGGCGTACGGTGATCTGCGCGAGGGCAAGCTGACGTGGCTGTTTCTGAAGGCCATGGATGACGCGCGCGTTCGCGAGGCAATGCCTGGCACGTTCGGCGTGCGCGACGCCTCCGACGAGAAGCTCGCGGCGCTGGCACGCGCGATCGAGGGCTCGGGCGCGAAGGCAGCGAGCATCGCGCGCGCGCAGGAGCTCTCGGCAGAAGCCCGCGCCGCGCTGCCGTCACTCGAGCTGCCGGTGCAGACAGCGCAGCTCCTCTCCGGCGCCATCGTCGCGCTCACGGAGCGCGCGTCATGAGCCGCCACCGCGCCCTCGGCAAGGTGATCCTCAACGGCGAGCACGCGGTCGTGTACGGCGTGCCTGCGATCGCCGTCGGCATCGACACGGGCGCGTGGGCAGAGTCGTCGCCTGCCGCAGAGTCCACGCTCTACGTGCGAGGCTGGGACATCACCGTCCACGAGACTATGCCCGCCACCGAGGAGGACCGCGCAAACGAGGCTCCTCTCGGCCGTGCGTTTCGCAACATCCTCGAGGAGACCCGCTCGAGGCAACGCGCGCAGGGCGGAACCGTCACTGCAAACGTGAGCGTCGTGGCGGAGGCAGACCTTCCGCCGGGCGGTGGTCTCGGATGCTCCGCGGCCATCGGCGTGGCCGTCGCACGCGCCCTCGAGCCCCGCGCGAGCGCCGACGAGATCGCGAGCCGCGTGATGGCGTGGGAGCGCGTGTTCCACGGCAACCCCTCCGGCATCGACGCAGCGGTCTCCGCAAGCGGTGGCTGCGTCTACTTCCGTCGCGGCAAGCCCATGGAGCGCGTGTCGCTGAAGTCGCCGCTCATCCTCGCCATCGGCAACACCGGCATCGCGTCGAGCACGAAGACCATGGTCGAGGTCGTCGCACGCCAGGTCGAGCAGAAGCGTGACACCACCGAGCGCGCGTTCGAAGGCATCCGCGTCCTCGTGGAGAACGCACGTCATGCGATCACCGCGGGCGATCTGGCGGCCCTCGGCAAGCTCCTGGATCTGAACCAGATGCTCCTCGCCGGCCTGTTCGTGTCCAGCGAGGACATCGAGCGCATGTGCGGGTCCGCCCGCGAGCACGGCGCCCTCGGCGCAAAGCTCACGGGCGCCGGCGGTGGCGGCAGCGTCGTCGCGCTCGCACCCACGACCGACACGGCCTCGCGCATCGTCTCCGCATGGAGGAACGATGGCTTCTCCGGGTTCGTCACCACCGTCGGCCAGGAACCCTCCGCGTACACCTACGGGGAGTCCTCGCCATGAGCGGCCCCCAGAAGAGCAGCAAGCGATTTGCCGAGGTCGTGGCTCACCCGAACATCGCGCTCGCGAAGTACTGGGGCAAGCGGGCGGGGGAGGGCAACGTGCCTGCCACGCCGAGCCTCTCGATCACGCTGTCTGGTCTGTCCACGCGCACGCGCGTGACGTTCGACCCGAACCTCCGCGAGGACAAGGTCACGCTCGGCGGACGCGTGCTGTCGGGACCCGCGCAAAGGCGCGTCGCCTTCGTGCTCGACGAGGTCCGGAAGGATGTAGTTTCTCCGCAATTCGCGGAGGTGTCCTCCGAGAATGATTTTCCGACCGCGAGCGGCCTTGCTTCGAGCGCGTCGGGCTTCTGCGCGCTCACGCTCGCGGCCGTCACGGCGGCAGGTCTGTCGTGGGAGCAGTCACGCGTCGCTGATCTCGCGCGCCGCACCTCGGCGTCGTCCGCGCGAAGCTTCTTCTCGGGCTTTGCGGAGCTGGTTCCGGACGGAGCCACCGCGCGCGCCGCGCAGATCGCGCCGAAGGACCACCTGCCGCTCGGTGTCCTCGTCTGCGTGACCACGGAGGAGCAGAAATCCGTGTCCTCTGGCGACGGCATGAAGCGCGTCGCGGAGCGCAGCCCGTTCTACGCGGCGTGGGTCGAGTTCGCGGCGCGGTCGTTCAAGGAAATGCGCGGCGCCCTGCTCGAGAAGAACACGCTGCGGCTTGGTGAGCTCGTGGAAGAGAACGCGCTTGCGATGCACGCGACAGGCCTGCCCGCGGGCGTGATCTACCTGAAGCCCGAGACGCTTCGTGTGCTCGAGACCGTGCGGACGCTGCGCGCGAGCGGGGTGTACGCGTACGCCACGATGGACGCGGGGCCGCACGTGAAGGTGCTGGTGTTGCCGGACAGCAACGAGGCCGCTCTCGCAGCGCTCACGGCCACACCCGGAGTCCTGCGCGTGATCTCGGCGGAGCCCGGGGACGGCGCGCGGGTCGTCGCCGAGGGGGAGGCCTGACTTGAAAGCCTTCGCGCCAGGAAAGATGCTGCTCTCCGGGGCGTATGCCGTGCTTCACGGCGCGCCGGCCGTGGTGCTCGCCGTGTCGCGCGGCGCCGTGGCCGACACGCGCAGAGATGCGGAGCACGTCAGCGACGAGCTGCGCGCCGCGCTCGCGGGAGACGCGGAGCCGAATGGCTGCATACCGCACGTATCCGTGACCGCGCTGTTCGAGGGCGACAAGAAGCTCGGGCTCGGCGCAAGCGCAGCAGGGCTCGTGGCCGCGCTGGGCGCGCTCGCGCGTCTTCGTCACGACGACCTGCGAGCACCAGAGGTGCGCGCGGACATCTTCGCGGCGGCACGAAAGGCCCACGCCAGCGCTCAGTCGGGCGGCAGCGGCGTGGACGTCGCGGCGAGCGTCCAAGGCGGGCTCCTCGCGTACACGCTCACCCACGGCGTCGCGAAGATCGAGCCGCTCGCGTATCCCGAGAAGCTCGTGGTGGAGGCATTCTTCTCCGGCCGCAGCGCGAGCACCAAGGACATGCGGGCGCGTGTGGATGCGCTCGCCGCGCGCGAGCCGTCGCGCTTCGCACAGCTCATGGCAGAGTTGTCGCGAGAGGCCGTGACCGCCCGCGCTGCCATCGCATCGGGCGACGTGGCGGGATTTTTGGGCGCGGTCCGCGCTCAGGTCTTCGGGCTGTCGGCGCTTGGCCGGGAAGCGGACGCGCCCATCGTGCTTCCTTCGTTCATGGAGCTCGACGGCCTCGCGCAGGCCACCGCGGGCGTGTTCACGGGCTCGGGCGCGGGCGGCGGCGACATCGCGCTGTACATGGGTCAGAGGGGCTCTTCGCCGGCTCTGCGCGATCGCGCGCGCGAGCTCGGCTTGTCTCCGTTCGTGTTCGAGCGCGACGCGCTCGGTCTTCGCAGCATCGATTGAAGGATTCAAAAACTATGGCACGCACCTCCAGGCTTCCCGGCTTCTACAAGGTCACCGTCAACGAGCGTCGCTCGCTCGTGTGCGAGGCCACGGGCGCCGATCCGCGAGAGATCGAGGCCGCGCTCGAGGGCGGCGGACTGGACGCGGAGACCGCCGACAAGTTCGTCGAGAACGTCCTCGGCACGTACGCGCTGCCCTATGGCGTCGCGCTCAACGTGCGCGTGAACGGCAAGGACTACGTCGTGCCGATGGTCGTCGAGGAGCCCAGCGTCGTCGCCGCTGCATCGAACGCCGCCAAGATGGTGCGCGCTGGCGGTGGCTTCCGCGCAGACGTGGACGCGTCGCTGATGATCAGCCAGATCCAGCTGTATGACGTGAAGGACCAGGCGACGGCGCGCGCGCGCATCCTCGCCGCGCGCAAGGAGATCCTCGCGCAGGCAGACAAGGCGGCCCCTGGGCTGGTCAGCCGCGGCGGTGGCGCGCGCGACATCGAGGTTCGCATCATCGGTACACCCGAGGACAAGATGCTCGTGGTCCACGTCCTCGTGGACTGCAAGGACGCCATGGGCGCCAACCTGATCAACGGCATCGCCGAAGCGATCGCGGATCGCCTCGCGGAGCTCGCGTCCGCGAAGGTGGGCCTGCGCATCCTCTCCAATCTCTGCGATCGCCGCTGCGTGCGCGTGACCTGTCGCGTGCCGGCGGAGTGTCTTGCGACCGACGACATGGATGGCGAGCAAGTGATCGACGGCATCGTCAACGCGTCCCGCTTCGCGGAGGTCGATCCGTATCGCGCCGCGACGCACAACAAGGGGATCATGAACGGCGTGGACGCCGTCGTGATCGCGACCGGCAACGACTGGCGCGCAGTGGAGGCGGGCGCTCACGCGTATGCGGCGCGCAGCGGCACATACAGTCCGCTGGCGACGTGGCGCCGCGATCCCGAGCAGCGGGGAATGCTGCTCGGCCGCATCGAGCTGCCGCTCGCGCTGGGCACCGTGGGGGGCACGCTACGAGTGCACCCTGCGGCGCGTCTCTCGCTCAGCATGCTCGGCTCACCATCGTCCGCGGAGCTCGCATCGATCGCCGCGGCGCTCGGGCTCGCGTCCAATCTCGCGGCCGTCCGCGCTCTCGCAACGGACGGCATCCAGCGTGGGCACATGGCCCTTCACGCGCGCTCCGTCGCAGTTGCTGCCGGCGCTGCGGGCGACCTGGTGGCGAAGGTCGCTCAGATGATCGTGGAGGCGCGTGACATCACCGTGGAGGCCGCGCGCCGCGCGCTCTCCGTCGCCCAGTGTGAAGGCGACGCCGCCACGCTATCGGAGGACTGAGGGCGGAGGACTGAGGGCTGAGGACTGAGGGCGGAGGACTGAGGGACTACCGCGCGACGGGACCGCCAGGACCCTGCGGTCCCGGGTCAGGAGACGAGGGGTGGTGGCTGGGGCGGTTCGGAACCACCTGGACGCCCGGATCGAACGCGTTCGTGTGAGCACGGTCGTCGACCTTGCCCTGGACCGGCGTGTCGACAGTGGCGGCAGGGATCTGGTCGCCGTTGGGATCCTGCGCGACGGTGCCACCTTGATCGGTCGAAAGGTTGGTGTCGCCAGGGCCTTCGGTGCCTGCAGCGCAACCGCTCACCATCGCAAGCACACCAACCATCACAACCGAAAGAACCGTCTTCATTTGCCGAGCCTCCTGTAGAACCGGGACCATGTCTTTTGTGGGGCAACAACTCCCCCAGTTTTTGACACTCTCACCTTACGCCCTGACCGGCAACAAGTTTGAGACGCGTCTTTTACTTTTGGAGGATGGAAACGCACATCCACGGCGCCGCTCTCCGCTCCAGTAGCCGGAGCGGGGATGATCACAGGACGGATGGAAGGACGAAAGATTTTGGAGCCGCCGCAAAGACGGCCTTCCACGCCAGTCGACCCCTCGCCTCAGCTCGGGGGGCAAAAATATTCGCCACGACCCCGAACATAGATCTCGACGCAGATCGGGGATCACTCGGCGAGGCATCGCTCGGCGCGGGATCGCTAGGGGGGGGATGGCTAGGTGGGGATCGCTAGGTGCGGATCGTCAGGTGCTGAGGCCCGCTTCCGCCTGGAGCTGGCGGAACACGTCGATGTGCGAGATGAGCAGCTTCACGAGCGCGTTTCGCACCTCGTCGCGGCTCAGCACCTTGCGTTCGAGGTAGTCGAGGCTCAGCGCCTCGGTGCAGCCGATCCAGCCGCGCAGCACCGCGCGAAGACGGTCGAGCGAAGCGCCCTCGAGGCCGATCGCGGTCACTGCGTTCTCGAGGATGCGGGTGACGAACGCCTCGCGCGTGGTGTCGACGATGCTCGCGACCTCACGATCGGAGCCGATGCCACCGCGCATCAGCGCGGAGAACGACGCGGCGTGCTCGTCAACGTAGTCGATGTAGCGCGTGAGGCCAGCGATCGCGCGCTCCAGCGGCGGCAGCGTGGGATCAGGCTCCGTGCGCTTCAACAGATCCGCGGACGACTCGGTGAGCGCCGCGACGTAGAACGCGCGCTTCGTGGGGAAGTAGTGATAGAGCAACCCCTTCGAGATGCCGGCGGCGTCCGCGATCTCGTCGATCGACACGTCGTCGTATGGATGCCGCGCGAAGCGCTGGATGCCGAGCGCGATCAGCTGCGCGCGTCTCTCCTCCACGTCGAAGCGAACACGCTTCGATGTGGGCGCGCGCTCGGACGCAGGCGGCGCAGCCTTCGTCTTCGACTTGCTGCGGGGAGTGGTTTCCTTCTTGGTCATGCGCGCAGCGTGGTCACCCGATCGCGAGGTCATTGTGCGGCCCAACCCTTCTCTCCGGCAAGAGCTCAGGCGAGGCAAGAGCCCATCATCACACCATGTCGCACTGTTGACTTTCAGTCAATAGAGTTCATGCTCTCTTCTGATGGCCGCTACAAGTAATGAGCGGCCCTCCGCCGCTACAGGCAACGAGCGAGCCTCCGCCGCTACGAACGACATCCGGGTCCGCAGCCCAAAGTTCGACTTCACGGGCGTGCCTCGACGTTGGTTGCTCGGCAGTCGCATCGCTTCCAGTGTTGCCAACGGCGCGAACCTGCTTTTCCCCGCGGGCGAACGATTCTTCGTCCGGAGCGTGCGGCGCTATCTCGACAGGCTCGATCCCGTCGCAGACGCGCAGCTGCTCTCCGATGTTCGGGCGTTCTCCCAGCAGGAGGGCCGCCACGCCGCCGCGCACGAGCGCGCGTTCGAGGTGCTGCGCGCGCAGGGCTACGACATCGATACGTTCCTTCGCGCGTACGAGGCGGTCGCATTCGGCGCGATCGAGAAGGTCGTCCCGCACAAGCTGAGCCTCGCCGCCACGGCCGCATGCGAGCACTTCACCGCTATCCTCGCGGAGGCTGGCCTCACCGACGGGGTGATGGACCACGCGCATCCAGTGATGAGGGAGCTCCTCTTGTGGCACGCCGTGGAGGAGATCGAGCACCGCTCGGTCGCGTTCGACGTGCTCGCGAAGGTGGACCCCAGCTATGCCCTGCGGATCGCAGGTCTCGCGATGGCGAGCTCGATGCTCGGCAGCTTCTGGGTGATGGGCGCGCTCTATCTCCTCGCGCAAGACGGCGATCCGGCCGGCCTCCTGCGCGAGATGCGCATCGGCCGCGAGAAGAAGAAGCGTCAGGCCGAGGCTGCGCGCGCCGGCACCCTGGATGCCACGAAGGAGGCGATCCTGCCGCAGAAGAGCATCATGACGCGCGTCTTCGGGCGCGGCATCCGTGACTACGTGCGGCGCGATTTTCATCCCGCGGAGCGTGATCTCCGTCCCGTGGTGGAGCGGGCGATGCGCACGGTGCGCGCGCTTGACGCGGCGGCTCACCAGTCGGGCCGGCCATCGCATCCCGCGAATGCCATATAAAAACCGGGCGAGGTGGCGTAACGTCCGTTCCGTGGGCGACGACCCCAAACCGAATCCGCATCATGACGTGAGCGGAGCTCTGCACGACGCGTCGAATGCGCTGACGGTGCTCCTCGGCTGGATTTCCGAGGCGCGCGCCAAGAACATTCCGGAAGAGCAGCGGGAGCACGCGCTCGCGGTGATCGAACGGCAGGCGCGCATCGCACGGAGCATTGCCCGGCGCGCGATCGGCGCGGAGACCGCCGCGGCCGAGGGCTCAGCGGACGGTGGCATCAACGACGTGCTCGAGAGCCTCAGCGCGCTCGGGCAGAAGCGCCGCGTCGTGTTCGAGAAGCGCACGCTGCCCAAAGGCACCGTGCCGCGCGTCGCCGACTTCGGTCAGGTGCTCACGAACCTGTGCCTGAACGCGCTCGCGTTCACGCCTGACGGGACGATCATTTCGGTGACGGCGCACGCAGAGCCGCACGCGGTCATCGTGCTGGTGCAGGACGAGGGCGACGGGATTCCACAATCGCGCGTCGAGGACATCTGGAGCGGCGAGACCACGCGCTCTGGCGGCGCTGGCGTCGGCCTTCGGTATGCGCGTTCGCTCGCGCAAGGGGCCGGCGGCGATCTCTCGCTCATGCAGACACCCGCCGGCGAGAAGGGCGCGTGCTTCCGCATGGAGTGGCCGCGCACGGACCGCGTCCCGAAGGCGCCGATGTCGTTCTCCGGCTCGGCGATCCTTGCCGCCCGTCAGATCCTCCTCGTCGAGGACGACGACGACGTGATCGAGCTCGTGGAGACCGCGCTCACGGCGAAGGGCGCCGAGATCTCCGTCGCCCGCAAGACCGCCGAGGTCGAGAAGGCCCTCGCCGCCCTGGCCACGGCGCCGACGGCTTACGACTGCGCGGTGGTGGACCTCTCACCGCTCGGAGCGGATCCCACGCTGCTCCTCTCGCGGCTCGTGGACGCCGGTCTGCCGCTGGTGCTCATCACCGGCAACGTGGACGGCGTACCGGAGCTGCGCGGCGACGTGCGCGTGGTCCGCAAGCCGTTCGAGGTGAAGGAGCTCGTCGAGGCCCTCACCGTTCTGCTGCAGGTGAGTCGCCGCTGAACCGCGAAATGAAATGGGCTGAAACGGGCTGAAATTCCCGGCCTTTCGTTCTTTTCCTTGACGCGACGGACCCCCGTTCGCTATCTACGCGCTCCCCACGCGAAGGTGGCGGAATTGGCAGACGCACTAGCTTGAGGTGCGTCGAGGGCGTCGAGGACGCCCCGATTTCCGTCGAAAGCGCGCTCTCTTTCGCCCTCTGCGAGGCCACGAACGCGAAGGACTGGCGCACGGTCCGCGAGCTCGCCCGCGCGCTCGCCGCGCGACGGGGGCAACCGTGACTCCGCACGGTGCTCTCATCGTTGCTGGGCAAGAGCGCGCTCGCGCTCGTGGCGAGCGCATCGGTCGCCCGTGCAACCCCGCTCTAACGCCTGAGGCTCTCCAACGCGGTCGCACCATGCTTGCGGGCGGCATGCACTTGCGCG
>JANXLV010000015.1 GCA_025355005.1 Myxococcales bacterium
GCCGAGCGAGTCCGTCACTTCGCGCAGGCGATCGCTCGGGCGCACGCGGCCGAATCGATCCTCCAGGCCCGCGAAGACGTCGTCCCAGGCGGGGAGGTCCATGAAGATCGACTTCGCGCCGACCTTGGCCGCGGCCTGCAGTGCGACGAGCTCCGGCGAGAACTCGCAGAACGGCGTCCACGTCCATCGCGACGCGCCCTCGGTGGTCTGACGATACGAGAAGAGCGCGATGGGCATGACGTGCGGCATGAGCAGCTCGTCCATGCGTTCGTTCATGTCGCTCGGCCCTTCGACCAGGACGAAGCGCGGCCGGAGACGCAGGATGGTCTCCTGCACGAGCCGCGCGCATGCGGGGCTGTGGTGCCGCACGCCGACGATCTGAACGTTGGTGCCCATCGAAGATCGATCAACCCGGGATGCGGTGGCGTGCCTCGTAGAATGCCTTCCAGTGCGCGCCCTTGCCCTTGGCCACGCGCTGCTCGAAGTAGCGACGCAGGCGCGCCGCGTCCTCCGGGTCTCCCTTCACCGCCGCGCCCACGAGGCAATCGACGAGGTCAGCAGGAGTCGCCGGAGCGCCACCCAGAAAATAGCCCGCCACGCCGACCGCGTGCGCAACGCTGACGGCCTCCGCGGTGGACATCGCTGTGGTGAGTCGATCCATCGCCTGTCCGTCCGTGGTCTGCCCTGCGCGCAGCTCGCGGAAGGTCGTGACCAGTAGCTCCAGCACGTCCTCGCTCGGCAGCTCGGGCACACCGGAGCGGGTGAGCAAGCGCCTGGTCTCCTCGCGCACGAGATCCATTTCGACCTGGAAATCCCCGATTGGAAACACTGTCTCGAAGTTGAAGCGACGCTTGAGAGCGGCGCTCATCTCGTTCACGCCAAGGTCGCGCGTGTTCGCGGTGGCGATCACGTTGAAGCCGTCCTTCGCGAAGAGCATTCCGTCCGCGCCCTTCATCTCCGGCACCGCGAGCACGCGATCGGAGAGCGCCGCAAGGAGCGAGTCCTGCACCTCGAGCGGGCAGCGCGTGATCTCCTCGAAGCGAACGAGCTTCCCTTCCGCCATGCCCGTGAAGAGCGGCGCGGGGACCATGGCGCGCGGCGTGGGTCCCTCTGCAAGGAGCAGCGCGTAGTTCCACGAGTACTTGATCTGATCGTCCGTGGTGCCGGCGCTGCCCTGGATGGTGAGCGTGGATTTCCCGGAGATCGCCGCGCACAGGAGCTCGGAGAGGAGGGACTTCGCGGTGCCGGGCTCGCCCACGAGCATGAGCCCGCGGTTCGTTGCCAGCGCCACCATCGCGCGATCCACCAGCGACGGATTGCCCACGAACTTGCGGCGCACCTTCTTCTGAGCGTCGCCCAGGATGAACGTGCGAACGGCGCGCGGCGACATCGCCCACCCAGGCGGACGCGGCCCGCTGTCCGCTGCACGAAGCGCGTCGAGCTCCGCGAGGTACGTGACTTCCGCGGGCGGGCGCTGCGCCGTCTCCGCACCAACGTTTCCGGATTTGTCGGGGTTCTGCTTGGCCACGACGAGAGCTTATCGGTTTACGATCGGCGCACCCATGGGCAAAACGACGCTGACCGTCCCCGAGTCACTCCGGAAGAACCTTCGCTCGCGGCGATCGTTGCCCGGCACCGCCGTGGCGCCCACGGAGGCGGGAGTGAACCGCCAGTTCAAGCGGATCCAGACGCAGTATTCCGTGAAGACCCGGTTCGGTGGCGACAACACCCACGCGCGCATCTTCGCCGCGGGCCTGGCCGCGAAGACGGAGCCCGCGCTGCGTTCCGTGCGGAAGGGAGCGCACGAGCTGCTCATGGAGCCGTCGCTCGATGCCGTGCGCCGCGCGAGCGTCGACGTCATAGGTGCCGCGGAGGCGATGCTCCGGCGCGCAGACTCCGACTCGACGCTCCTCGACGCGGTGGTCGTTGCCCGCGGCCTTCCCGACGCAGTGCGCGTGGCCCTGCGCTGCACCGACTTCGAGCTGGCGGCAATGAACGGGTACACCAACGCGGTGTACGTGGTGACGAACACCGACCACGTCGTCTCGTGGGGTGAGCGCTGGCGCCCGCTTCGTGATGCGCTCTGCGCCGCGCAAAAGCCCGACTACGACGCCGCCGTGGAGGTCGCACGCAAGCTCCGGATCGAGCTCGATCTCGCGCGACGAACGGAGATCGCATACACGTTCCCCGATCAGCCGTGGGCCAACGAGGAGCTTCTCGCGAGCGTACAAGCAAGGAGCGCGGCCCCGAACGCCGACGTCCGTCCGCAAATCCTGCTTTCCGCGATCACGAGCATCGAAGCGCTTCGTGCGTACGTCGATGCGTGGGGTGAGCGCGTGAACCTCGCGCCGTACGCGCTCGACATGGTGCACGTGATGCCCGAGAAGGACCTGCTGCCGATCCTCGCCGCGGAGCTGCCGACGCTCCTCGTGAAGCCCAAGTACGGGCCGCTGGCGAAGACCCCGCCGCGCATGATCGCGGAGGCCATCGCGTGCTGGCGTTCGCCTGCGGTCGCCGCTGTGCTTGCGGCGCACGTGAGCCACCCCGTGATGGCGCCGCTCGTGCTCGGGTTCTTCCGCGACGCGCCGGAGCTGGGCGCTGCGCTGTCCGAGAAGGCTGGCGCAAAGCGGACGCCATCGATGGAGCGCGTGCTCGGCAACAGGCCCGCAGAGAAGGCGAAGAAGATGGCGAAGGCCTCCGAGGTGCCGCCCATCCTTCGCGATCGCCCGTGGCGCGCGCCGTCGGGCAAGGCGAGAGCCGCACGCGAGGTGCTTCTCCTCACCATGAGCGTCGGCAAGGAGAGCGTGGCGCTCACGAAGCCCGTCCGCGAGTTCGAGGCATCGAACGGGAGCAACGTCTTCCGCGACATGACGAAGCCGGAGCTAGAACGCTGGAAGAAGGAGCGAGCAAAAAAGGAGTGGGGACGCGCCGACTACGAGCACGAGCGCGTGAAGGGCTCGAACACAGCGTGGGAGTACCGTCGCGTCCCGAACGACCTCGCGATCAAGGCGTGGAACGAAGGCGAGTGCGGCCTCTCGCAGACGGAGCTCCAGTGGGTGGCGCGACACGGCGTGAAGGTGCTTCCCGGGTTCACCACGCGCGACTGGCTGCGGTGGCTGTCGTACGACGGCGAGCACGACTTCCTCAACGCGGTGATGAGCTTCGTGTCGCCGCGCATCGCTCCCGACGTCGCGAAGGCCGCGAGCAGAAAGCGGGCGCGCAGTGCTGCTCTCGCGTGGCTTGCGCGGAACCCCGGGGCCGCAGCGCAGGGCCTCGTCCCGAACGCGCTCGGAAAGGACGGCGAGGCGCAGCGCGATGCGGACGCCGCGCTCCGACAGCTCTCGCAGAACGGACACCGCGGGGAGGTCGAGAAGGCCGCAAAGGCGTACGGCAAGGACGCCGCGCGGCTCGTGGGCGCACTGCTCGGCCGCGACCCGCTCGCGCTCGACGTGGCTCCGCCGAAGCCACCGCCGTTCCTTCGCCTGGCCGAGCTCTCCGACGTGACGCTTCGCTCGGGGCAATCCATCGGAGACGACGCGCGCGCCGCCCTGGTCGAATTGTTGCAGATTACACCGAATGACGTTCCCTACGCGGGCGCCCTGGTGGTGCGGAAGGCGTGCGACGCGGCATCTCTCGGACGTCTGGCGGAGGAGCTCCTCGAGCAGTGGGTGCTCGGCGACCTTCCGGGCCGGCACGAGTGGATGATGTTCGCGTGCGCGCACTATCCGTCGGAGAGCGCTACGCGGAGGGTCGTGGCCCTCACGCGTGAATGGTCACGCAAGAACGCGGCGAAGGCGGCGCGGTTGTGCGCGGGGCTCGCGGCGATCGGGTCCGACGCAGCGCTCATGGCGCTCGCGCACGTGGCGGACACCACGCGCTACGACGTGCTGAAGAAGGCCGCATCGCAGCTTGTCGCGGACGCGGCGGCCGCGCGCGGGCTCACGAAGGACGAACTGGCAGACCGCACGGTTCCGGACGTGGGCCTGGACCCGAAGGGCACCTTGCAGCTCTCGTTCGGCGCGCGCGCGTTCGTGGTGACGCTGGACGAGAACCTTGCGCCGGTCGTGCGCGAGAAGTCGAAGGCGGGAGCCTCCGCGGCCGCGGGATCACTGCCGCGACCGCAGAAGACGGACGACGCGAGCGCCGCAAAGGCCGCGCGCGAGCGCTTCGTAGAGCTGAAGAACGACCTCGCGGCGATCACGCAACGACAGCTGCGGCGATTCGAGCACGCGATGGTCGAAGGTCGCAGCTGGTCGGCCCAGGATTTCCGGGAGCGCATCGCCGGGCACCCGCTGCTCACGCATCTGTCGCGAAGGCTGGTGTGGGAGGCGTCACCGAAGAAGGGCGCGGCGCGCTGCTTCCGCGTGACCGAGGACGGCTCGCTGTCGGACGAGCACGATCGCTCGTTCACGCTGGAGGACGGGGCCAGCGTGCGGCTCGCGCATCCAGCGCGGACGCCGAGCGTGACCACCACGTGGGCCAAGCTCTTCGCCGACTACGAGCTGCTCCAGCCGTTCCCGCAGGTGGGGCGAGAAGTGCACACGATCGCAAAGGCGGAGAGCGCTGCGAAGAGCCTCACGCGAACCGCGGGCATCGTTGTCGCGCCGAAGAAGTTCATCGGCGTGCTCGAATCACGCGGCTGGGAGCGAAGGGACGCGAGCATGGTGGGCACGTTCCTGAAGACGGTACAGGACGCGAGCGGTGGGCCGCTGCGCGCAGAGCTTCCGCTCTCGAAGGGCGTGGAGATCGCGTACCTGCGCGACGCACCGGACGCGGCAACGGAGGCCATCATCGTTCACGCGCTGGACGACGACCGGCCCATCGCGCTCGGCAAGCTCGACGCGGTGAGCTTCTCGGAGCTGGTGGCTGACATTCAGGCGCTCACGCAATCTTCGCGCTAGCCCCGCATCCACGGCATCAGAGGCGCTTGGCGAGATCGCGCACGGCGCCTGGCGTGGCTGCGTCGCCGAAGAGCTGCGGCAAGAAACACGTCTTCACCTTGATCCCTTCGGACAGGCGATGCAGCGCTTCTGCCTGCACGCGCTCGCGGATCGCGCGGTCCTTGCCAGCAGCGAGGGCGGCCGCGGGCTTCGCGCCCAGGTCCGCGTCCGCACCGCCGCGCTCACCCTCCAGCACGGCCCGCTCCGCCTTCGAGAACAGCGGCGGAAGCATGCAATTTACAACTATCTTCCCGATGGGCAGGAGTAGCTCGCGCTCGAGCGCGGTGCACAGCTCGATGCTCTCGGTGACGGGGAGCTCCTCCGGCAGCGTGACGATGATCACGTTGCACGTCTTCGGATCCTGGAACAGCTTCCACGCGCGCTCGGCGTCGCGACGCAGGAGTCCCGGCGGCACCACATCCAGGATGACCTTGGGAACGCGGAGCATGTCCAGGCCGTGCCCGGTCGCGGGCGCGTCCAGGATGACGACGTCGTACTTGGGGAGGCCGTCCGCGCGCTCCTCGGTGGTGTGCCACCAGGCCTTGCCCAGCATGGTCCACTCTTGCATGCCCGGCACGGCGCGGAAGAAGGACCGCGTGTAGTTGTTGTCGAAGAGCAGCTTGTAGAGCGAGCGGGACTTGAGCGTCATCATCCCGTACTCCTCGAGCGCGACGTTCGGGTCGATGTTCACCGCCCACACGTTCTCCGCCACGAGCGACACGGTCGAGCCCACCGGCTCCGACCCGAACATCGCCGAGATGCGCTCCTTTGCGTTGCACATCACGATGAGCACGCGCTTGCCCTTGTGCGCATAGGCGAGCGCCTGCGCCGCGGAGACCGTGGTCTTGCCCACGCCCCCCTTGCCCGCGACGATGACGAACCGAACGGAGTCGGCAGCGTCTTTCTTGGGCTGGGGCATGCATCCATCCTTTAAGGGACCTCCGCCAGCGTGGCAAGGAGTGAAGACCATGATAATCAGCCGACATGTCCGGCCGTTCGCACCCTGCCAGCCCTGAGGCCACGCCCCAGGCACCGCGAGCAGCCGCCACGAGCGGCGTTCGCGTGATGCCGTTCGGGGGGCTGGGCGAGATCGGGATGAACGCCATGGCGATCGTTCAGGGTCGGGACGCGATCCTGGTGGACTGCGGCGTATCGTTCGCGGATCGCGCGTTCGGAGCGGACGTGGTCCATCCCGACTTCACCGCGCTCATGGACTTCGAGGTGCGCGGCGTGGTGATCACGCACGGCCACGAGGATCACATAGGCGCCGTCCCGTATTTCCTGCGGCGCTTCGACGTGCCGGTCTATGGGCCGAGATACGCTCTTTCGCTCCTGTCGGACCGCTCACGCGAGCACGAGGTGCTGTTCCATGCGGACCTCATCGACGTCTCCACGCGCGCGCCATTCAAGGTCGGCCCGTTCACCGTCGAGGCGATCCGCGTCGCGCACTCCACGGCCGAGGCAACGGCGCTCGCCATCGAGACCGAGGCGGGCATCATCTTCCACACGGGCGATTTCAAGTTCGACGACGACGCGGACCCGTCTGCCGCCGTGGACACGGCGCGCATCGCAGAGCTCTCGCGCGCGGGGATCTCGCTCATGCTTTCGGACTCCACGAACGCCGATCGCGAAGGCAGCTCCGGCAGTGAGCGCACGGTGGCGACCGCGCTCTCCGCGATCATCCACGAGGCCAAGGCCGCGGTCGTCGTCACCCTGTTCGCGTCCAACGTGGAGCGGCTCGACGCGCTTGGTCGCATCGCGCGCGAGACGGGTCGGCGGCTGGTGCTCGTGGGTCGAAGCATGGAACGGCACCTCAAGGTCGCGCGGCGGCTGGGGCTGCTCGGCTTCCCCGCGGAGCTGCTCTGGCCGGAGGAGCGCATCCAGGAGCTAGCGCGGCACCAGATCCTCGCGCTCGCGACGGGGAGCCAAGGGGAGCAGAACGCCGGGCTCGCGAAGCTCTCTCGCGACGAGGTTCTAGGCCTGTCGCTCGGCGAGGGCGACACGGTCATCCTGTCCTCGCGCGTGATCCCCGGCCACGAGCTGGAGGTGCAGCGGATCATCGGCGATTTCCTGCGAAAAGGCGCGCACGTGCGCTTTCCCTCGCGCGACCCGGAGATCCACGTGAGCGGCCATGCGTGTCGCGACGAGCAGCGTCGCATGCTGGACCTTGTCGCGCCCGCGTCCTTCATCCCGGTGCACGGCGCGCTGCACCACCTTCATGCGCACGCGGACCTTGCGCGCGAGGCGGGAGTTTCACGGGTGCAGATCCTCGAGAACGGACAGAGCGCGCACCTCTCGCCTCAGGCGGAGCTCTCGCGCGACGCGAACTTCCGTGTCGGGAAGATCTTCACGTGGGACAAGCGCGAGGTCGCGCCTTCCGTGCTGGGTGAGCGCAAGGCGCTCGCGCACGATGGCATTGCGGTGCTGTCGCTGCCGCTCGATGGCAACGGCGCGCTCGTGGGAGCGCCGGAGATCCAGGCGCGCGGCGTGATGATGGAGCCGGAGCTCGTGCGGGCACGTCCGGAGCTGACGCGTGAGATCGAGGACGCCGTTCGTGCGGTGTCTCCGCCGACGAACCGCGAGCGCAGCACGGAAGCCGCGCGGCTTGCGACCAGGCGCGTGATCGGAAAGCTGACCGGGCACAAGCCGGTGGTGGTCGTCACATCACCCACCACGTCGTCCATCGCTGCGCCGAAGACGGAGGGAAAGCCGTGAAGATGTCACCGACCCAGTCCCTGCCGACCCGTGCGCCCAGGGCGAGCGTGTTCTTCGCGCGCACGCTGACCGCGCTCGACCATACCCTTGGAGAGACAGTACCGCGCATGCTCGCGAACGCGAGCGAGGACGAAGAGGCGCTCCACGACTTCCGCGTCGAGGTTCGCAAGCTCCGCACGCTGCTCAAGGCGGCGCGCTCTCTCTACGGTCGCTTCCACGCGGACGCCGTGCGGGCCGGCTTCACGGAGATGCATCGCGCGACCGGCGCGCTCCGTGACGAGGAGGTGTTCCTGGAGCTGCTCGGGACGCTCGGCCTGGACGGCGACGAGATGCTGTCATTCATCGCGAAGCGCCACGCACGCGAGCGAGCGCTGCGCCGCAACGTGCTCACCCTGGTGCGAAGCCCGAAGGTGAAGCGGGCGCGTTCACTCCTCTCGGCGATCACGCTGCTGCCCCTCGATCCGAAGCACGAGAAGGATCTCCACAAGTTCGCACGGAAGACCGTGGCGCGCGCGATGCTCGGTGTAGACGCGCTCCGCAACACGCCAACGACGGATGACGTCGGCCTGCACGACCTTCGCATCGCGTACAAGGAGCTCCGCTACGCGTGCGAGCTGATGGCGACCGCGCTGCCACCGGACATCGCGACGCTGGCCGAGCCGGCGGCCAAGATGCAGAAGCGCCTGGGCGAGATCCACGATGTGGACGCAGCCCTCCTCTCCATCGGCCGCGCCCGCTCCCTCTCGCCGCTGCTGCGAGCAAAGCTCGTGCAGGCGCTCCACCTGCGCCGCGAGAAACTGGTTGTAAAGTACACAGATCTGGCTCAGACCTTCGCAGAAGCGAACAAGGCCGAAGAGGCCGAGGCGACGACGACGACGACGACGACGACCTCGACCTAGACCTCGACCTAGACCTCGACCGGGTCAGCCGTTCGGGACGGTGTCGCTTCGGAAGATTTCTAGCCGCTGCAGGACGATGTCCGTCATCGGCTTGTCTCGCGGGCCCGTCGCGGAGTGCGTGATCTTGGGGATCAGCTCGGCGTTGACGATCACCTGACCGAAGACGGAGTGCTTGTTGTCGAGCCACGGGGTGGCCTTCTCGCAGACGAAGAACTGGGAGCCGTTGGAGGAGGGACCCGAGTTCGCCATCGAGAGGATCCCGACCCCGATGTGCCTGAGCTCGGGGTGGAACTCGTCCTTGAATTTGTAGCCTGGGCCGCCGGTGCCCTGACCGAGCGGGTCACCGCCCTGGATCATGAAGTCCGGGATGACGCGGTGAAAGATGGTGCCGTCGTAGTAGGGGACGCCCTGCTTCTCCTGACCGGAGCGCGGGTCCTTGTAGGTCTGCGTTCCCGTCGCGAGCCCGACGAAATTCTTCACGGTGTCTGGAGCGCGATGCTCCTCGAGCCGGGCCACCATCGTGCCCATGGAGGTCACGAAACGCGCATAGAGCTGCCCGGAGCCCGGGACGTTGATGGGGGGAAACGTTGCCTCGACCATGAGATCCTCCAGAAACGCCAAAATCGCGCAAGGGCCACTCCCTCGCGAGGCCGAACATAGACGATCTAGGGGCTCAGTTGGGCCCCACGTCGGGGTCGGTCCAATTCCAGGCCCACCTTGGCGCCGACATGTCTATACTGGCGCTCCCAGTAGGTTTGTGGCCCTAATCCTTGACCGGTTTTCGGCTCTCTTGATACCCCTAGGCTCTCCCTGGAATCGGTTCGGAGGAACGCGTGATCACCTGCCCCAAGTGCTCGAAGGACAACCAAGACCACTACAAGTTCTGTCTGGGTTGTGGCGCAGAGCTCCCGCGCGATGCGGCGCCGAAGCCGTTCACGCCGCAGACGCCCGCGCACGGCATGAAGCCGCAGGGCTCCGTCGCTGC
>JANXLV010000018.1 GCA_025355005.1 Myxococcales bacterium
CACAAGGGCATGCACCTCCTGGTCGCAGCCCTCCGCGCTCACGATGTCATGCTCGCGCCGAAGACCATTGACCGCGCTGCGAGGGCGGCGTAATCGCATGATGGCCGCCACCGAAATTCAACAGACTTCGGGACGCCGCCAACCGGAGCAACATTCCATGTTCATGACCCCCGCGATCAGGCGCACGATCATTCTTCTGGAAGGGATCCCGCAGGGAGACCGTGGAAATGTGCAGGTCGTGTGCACCGGCCAGGGTGCCACGTCGGTCGGGCCCGTCACACTCGCCGAGGTGCGACCGCAGGAGAACGTCGCGATCGTCGAACGGCAGGTCGATGTTCAGGGACGTCCAGGGACGCAGAAGCTTCACCTCACGCTCGACGACGTCATGACCGTGTCGCGCATGGCAAGCGGAACCTGGCGGATCCGCCTCCGCGAGGGCGCCCAGTACTGACACGGCGATCACGCTGCGCTCCCCTCCCTCATCGCCGCGCCATCGCCGCGCCCTGGAGTGCCGGTGTGCCGGTGCCGAGGCCCTGAACAACGCGACTACCTGCCGACACGCCCCGCGCCAGAACCGACCGGATTCGGCGCGGTCGATCGTGCGTACAGCGGTGACAGGATCTACGGACCGTCCGACGGCTCATTCGCCGACGTTTTTGACGCGGTCGCCGCACCGTGGCGGAGCGCACACGCTGGTCGTCACCGCGGTCCCCGTCCCCAGATCGCGCTGATGCTTCCGGAGTAGCCTAGGCCTCTGGTGTCACCGCCCAGGCCGCCGGCCACGCTCCCCTCCGGCTGGAGCGACATGTTCGCGTCCGGGAAGGCCAGGTTCACTCCCAGGCCGGCACGCCCAAGCCACCAGACGCCGTCGCTGATGCCCTCGAACTCGTTCACCATCACAACGCCACCGAAGGGCACGAGCGTAAGGACGGAGCCCAGATTCACGCCCGCGATGAGGAGACCGCTCGGCACGAAGAAGTAGGGCGCGGGCGGCCTGCTCTCCCGTCCGTCAGCGGAACTGGCATAGAAGGTGGGGCTGAAGAGGAACGCCGCGTCTCCAGAGAGGTCAAAGTACTTGGACCTCAGGAAATTGTATTTGCCATCGATCTGAATCGGCCCGGGGCCGATTCGAAGGCCTGCGTCCAGGTGATCGGTGAGTCCGAGGCGAGCTCCGATCGCGACTGTCGGGATGCCCGCAAGCACCCCTCCGCTCGCGTTCCACGTGTGCTCACCTGGCGGCAGGGTTCGCGGCGTCTGCGCGATCGACGGATCGATGCACGCCGTGCAGGCAGCCGCGAGCATCATGAGCATAGCGATCGAGGAGCGCCATGACAGCGACACGCTGTCCTAGTTCTTCGGCAATGCCGAGAGCTGAATGCGTTCGATTCCGGAGAGCTCGCTTGCGATCCAAAGTTCGCCGTTCCACATGATTCCGTGGCCGCCGAAGCGATCCTTGGTCGCGGCGGAGGGCATCGGTGAGAACTGCCATCGCGAGTTGTCTGAAATCTGCACGATCGTCGCGTTCCCCAGTCCGTCCCCGGCGAAGACGTAGCCGTCGGACACGGTGACGTCGCAGTACACCGAGGTGCATGGCACGCTGCCGAGCGACGTGGGCACCAGCGGGTCAGTGCCCTTCGGGAAGGGCGCCACGTACAGCGTGGCCGCAGTGTATTGGCCGCCCTTGAAGTCCGCGTCGTAGGAATCTTCCCAGACGACCCACGTACCATCGGTGCTCGCGCTATGCGACTGTGCACCAGGTGCTGGCGTGACAATAGTGCGGTACTTCGCGCTCGTGCTCCACGCCCCGATCGTGGCCGGAGAGGTGTAAGCGTCGAAGATCACCGTGTCGCCAACAAGCCATGTGGGTTCGCCAAGACGCAAGACACCCCCATCTGCCTGCTCCACGCGTACGAAGCTACTCGGGGCGGCTCGGTCTCGCACGAACAGAAGGTTCCCCTGTGGGTAGTAGAACGTCATGAGCGAGTTGCTCGTCGTGATTGGCGTGTACAGCGCGGCCTGGAGACCAGCTTGCTGCCCGATCGCGTTGCCATCCATGGTGTAGTCGGCGTTACCGCGTCCCATCATGGAGCCAGGAGAACCGACTATCTGATGCCAGCTCTGCACCGTGTCCACGTTGCTGGAGGGATCTTTGAGCAGCGGAATCGAGAACGAGGCGACACCGCCTTGCAGATTGTCGATCGCCCCCGCACACAGTGACGAGGCGGCCCCGTTCGTTCGCCAAGCGCCGACGATGCCGCTGCTGGAATCCCACAGAAGCTCTTCGTCGTAGTCGGCCGCGTATCCCCGACCTAGACCGAACACGACACGACCAGCAACGACGGAAACCGAATGCAGCGTAGACAGCGGTGACTTGCCAGCGTACGCCTTGGTGAGCTGCACCTGTTGGCAGCCGGGACGGGCCGAGAGACATGGGACCCACGTGATGGGCGGGATGGACGCCCAACCCGCGGGCGTCGCTGGCTCGTAGAGGCCGCAGCCTGGGGCCCACGAAGCAAGCTTCCACCCATCCACAAAGTGCTCAAAGCCGGCAACCGGACTGACGTCTGCCTCTTCAGGCGTTTGACCGGCGTCCGCCATCGCCGCTGCGTCGTCAGCAATGACTCCCGTGGGTGCGTCTTGGCATGCGGTTCCAGAGCATTCGTGCGAGCTGTCTCCGCACGACGCGGCGGCGACGCTCCCACCGAGGAGGCCTGCCGCAAGCATTGGAACCGCAAACCGTCGTGTATTCATCGTAGCTCGTGGACGTGCTCGCGATCGCACCGGTGATCGTCATCGCCGTCGTCGTCATCGTCGTGCCCGCGATGGGGGTTTGCGTAGACCGTGAGACGAGAGACCAACTCTCCAGTAGCTCGGTCGGTCTCGCCCCAGACAATGCCCTCTCTCTCTGCGCGCGGCGGTACGGACACGTTCGCGTGCCCCGCGACGGAGCGAGACCGCGTCACCGAACCCGCAGCGATCTGTAGAGACACGAACACGTGCTCCTCTTTGCCCGTGGCCCAGAAGAGGAGGCCGTCTCCGCTTACGGAAGTGGCCAAGCCGTAGCTCTTGTAACGGCCATCGGAGCGCCATTGACGCACGACCCTCGACGCACCATATGGTGCAATCTCGATCAGGCGGACTGACGAGCGGCCAACATCCTCCAGCGCGTAGAGCAGGATGCCTCCGCCGGCCTGCAAAACCGACGTGAGCGCACGCACCCGCCCTGGCGCAGGAAAGATCGGCCGCGAGGTCCACGACGGATCGTTCGGGAGTGTCTCAAGATCCGCACGCCAGAGAAGTCCGTCGCTCACCGCGAAGACGGCCCGCTGGGTCCCAGCCAACGTAAGCGCTCCGTTGATCAGACTGGGTGCGTCGGATGTCGTTGGGGTCCGCGCAGCGGCATTGGCGTTACGCGCGGCGCCGTTGAAATTGACGGCGGACGGCGCGTAGAGGTGCATCTGCCCAGCGCTCGCTGACAAAGCGCCACGAATGCGGTTCGAGGACGAATCAAGCACCACGTGCGTCGGCTCTCCTTCAGCAATACGATATGAGGGTTCCGCGGCCTGAACAAGGCGGACGGAGCGCGACCCGATCAGCGATCTCACTTCCGGGCTCGTTTGACCCGTGAGCTCGACTTGCCCGCCCCCCCGCTGTTCGGCGATCAGGCGGACCTCTGCTGGGTCCACCCCATAGTGAATGTAACCGTTCACGGGTCGCGCGGCCCCGAGCGTGGCTCCGCGCGCCCACCCACGCGGCGCGTCGGCTCGTTCGTATGTCAGGCCGCGAGCAAGCTTGGTGAAGTCTTTCCGAGCATGTGCGCGGTGCAGGCAGCGGTG
>JANXLV010000031.1 GCA_025355005.1 Myxococcales bacterium
ATGGAGCATGTCACGCAGGCCGACTGCGACCGCATCGCAGCAAAGCTCAACCGCCGACCACGCAAACGGTACAACTGGCACACCCCGGAGGAACTCTATGCCGCGTGACGCTCATTGTTGCACTTCACACTTGACCTCAGATAGCCGGGCGCAGACGGTCTGCTCGGTGTAGACGCTGAGAGCACGAATGTCGATCGAGGAGGTTGGAGCGAAACGAGGGCGTCCGCCGATCGAGTGGACTCCAATGGTGCCGGGTGCGGTCAGCTGACCAGCAAGCTTCGCAGGAGATCGTCGGCCCGCGCAACTTCGTGGCGAAAAGTGATGAGGCAGAGCAGGGTAGCACCCGCAAGGGCACCGCTGACTTGCAGAAGCATGCTCCAGCGCGGTTGGGCTTGGACCGCTTCAATCGCGAGCCCTCCAAGAGCGAAAGACATGAAGCCGACCCACGCGATCATCAGGAGAAAGACGGCACGGTGAAGCTCCATGGTGCCCTCCAGACGGCTCCCGGTGGTGGAGACGACTATCTGGCCGCGCACGACGGGAACGAAGCTGTTGCGGCGTCCATCGGGTGCACGCTGAATCCTGAAGTGCGGTGGTCGCACCCACCCGACGAATGGCTGGTGGCCGGTCTTGGCCGGGGGGAACGCCGCTTCCGCGACACGTTGCGAGAGCCGCTCCGAGGCTGCCGCCAGCGCGAGCGTCGTGTCGATGGAAAAGCGCTCGAAGGGAAGCAGACGCATGGGCGAGCGTGCGCGGGCACGCGGCGGTTGGTTGTGGCTACCTAACGAACAAGGTTCAGCTGCGGAGCCATCTCATATAATGGTGCGGCCCGCAGGGCCGCGCCATCTACCCCAGCGGCTCCGTCAGTTGCAACCGGCGTTAGGCAACCGAGCGACAACAGCCGATGATTACGACTTCGCGCCAAGGCGTCTCAGCAGAGTAGGGCCGTCAATTAACTCGATGCGATCGGGCAGAAAAGGTGCGATCAGTCGGTCCATCGCTATGCGAGGAGCGAAGCTCGACTGTGTTGCTCAGGCCGAAATGAGACTTTCCGGGTGACGCATCAACGGAGTCGTTGACGCGGTGAGACGGTGGGCGGTCCAGTAGGCGCGGCGCGCCAGCGCCGCGGTCCGGTAGGTGGTGGCGCGGGCCGCCAAGCGCGCGGCGACATGGGCCGGTCCGCGCAGGTAGTCGGCGGGCGTCAGATAGTGCAAGGCGCTGTGCGGGCGCGCCGTATTGTAGTGGTGCACGTAGCGGCCCAGCACCTGCTGCGCTTCGCCGAGCGCGTCCGGATCGGCGCGGCCGCCGAGGGCCATGCGCCGCACGCACTCGACTTTCGCGGTCTGGTTCCAGCGTTCGAACTTGCCGTTCGACTGCGGGTGCCCGGGCCGCGTCCGGCTGTGCGCCACGCCGACGCCGCGCACGTACTGCGTGAATTGGGCAGACACGAACTGGCCGCCGTTGTCCGTGATCAGACGCGGCGGCGGCGTCCCCACCGGTAGCGCCGCGCGCGCCCGCTCGAGCACGATCTCCACGTCGGTGGTCGTCATGGTGCATCGGATCTCATGGTGCAGCATCGCCCGCGAGTAGCCGTCCAAGACGCCAATCAGGAAGTACTGGGTCCCCAGAATATTGAGGTAGGTGATGTCCATGTGCCACTGCTCGTGGGGACGCATCGGTTGGACGAAGCCCGCGCGGTGCGCGGCCTTGGCAGGCTGCCAGCGCCCCGCGAGGCCGGCCGCTTTGAGAATCGTGTACGTGCTGCTGGGCGAGATCGCGACGATCCCGGCGTCCGCGAGCTGATAGGCCAAGCGCGTGGCCCCGAGCTCCGGATGCGCGCGGGCTCCCGCGATCACCGCCGCGCGCTCGGCGGGCGTGATCCAGTGCGCGTGCGGCACCACCGCGGGCGGGCGGGGCGGCTTGCCCCCCGCGAGCGCCCAACGGAAGTACGTGGCACGCGGCAGGTGCAAGACGGCCAAGCTCTGCGTGACCGGAAACCCGGCCCGCGCCTTCAGGCGCTGAACCGTCGTCACGACGTCCACCGTGATCGGGGGCGAGACCTGCGCACCGCTCAGCTCGCCCCACGCCCGTTTTTTAGCGTCAGGACCTCGGTCGCGAGTTCGACGACGACCTCTTCCAAGCGGCGGATCTTCGCGTCCTTGCGCGCCGTCATGCGCGCGAGGCTCGTGTCCGCCGCCGCCGTACGACGGTCATCCACCGTGAGATCGAGTCGTTCCAGGGCGAGCTTGATCCAGCTATGAATCAGACTCGGCGCGGCGCCGCTCTGCTCGGCCAAGGCGGCCACGGCCACCCCGTCGCGCAGATGCTGCCGCACGAGCTGGGCCTTCTCCGCCGCCGTCCAGCGCCGCCGCGTGTCTGCGGGCGTGAGACTGGCCGTACCCTTCCGATCGCGTGACTTCCTCATGGGATCCTCGTGCGTTAAGCACGTATGATGGAAGTCTCATTTCAGCTTGTCAAAGACAAAATCGGCCTCCAGCCTCGTCGTTAGATGATGTTCTGAGCCCCGAAGCGCTTTGCCCTGTAATTGCGAGATACTGTGCGATACTGTCGCGATAGTCGTCGGGATAGACGAAGTCATGGCCGGTGTTGTACGGCGGATCGATGTAGATCATCTTGGCCGTTCCCGCGTATGCCTTTTGGAGCAGCTTGAGCACTTCGAGATTGTCCCCCTCGATGAACACGTTCTACGTGGTGTCCCACTCCACGCTCTCTTCGGGACACGGCAGTAGGGTTCCCGTGCTTGGCTGCAGCGCGAGCGCCCGCGCTGCTTTCTTGCCATGCCAGTTCAGGCCGTACTTCTCCGGCGCTTCGTCCACCGCGTCCCCCAGTAGCTGGCGTAGCACGGCGAAGTCGACCTTCCCTTCGGTGAGCGCTTCTGGAAAGAGCCGCTTGAGCTCTTCCAGGTTTCCGGCCACAGGGTCGGCCGAGCGGGCTTCCGGGTCTGAGGCAGTGATCTTCTTCATCGCGTAGTTCCTGTGAGGGATCGTCGCTGCTAGAGGCGGGCGATCGTGGTGCTCAATGCCATTTCCAGCCGGCGGAGCTGTGCCGTGAGTTCCACCTGGCGGCTCATCTGCCGGGAGCGGCGTGCCGTGGCGCGCAGCTGCGCGATTTCTCGTTCAATAGTTGCGCAGCTCGCGAGCGATAGCCGGCGATCGGAGATCCGGTCTGGATCATGAACGCGGGCGAATCGGCCGGTGCGCGCCGCAATGCGGAGCGCGAGGATCAGCTCGCGCCACCCATCATACAGCGTCGCCAGATCACGGGTCGGCTGGGCTGTCAGGGCAAACTCTGGATAGAGTCCGGTCCACGCCTGGTCGTGCAACCCGGTCACTGGCAGCTGTGCTGAATCTACCGGATCCGACAGCACGGTCTTGCCTGACGTACCCTGAGACCACCGGATGGGCGCCGCTGACACCGTGATCACTGCATCGTGGATGCTGAAGAGGAGGATGGGGTAGGGTATGGCACGATGCACGACGGTGCGCAATCGCTCACGCACTGGCCCGCCGCGCAACTCCAGGCGCAGCACCTGGAGTTCGGCGTACTCGCGTACGTCGTCGCGATAGGCTGCGATCCCGCAGTTGGTCGGCTTGAGCGCTGCCACCCAGCTCAACGACTCGATTGCGCTGCTCACCAGTCGGCGATCGGCCGCCGTGGCCGCGCCTGACTCTGATAGAAGCGTCTTCGGTACTCGGCGATCCACTCGGCTGGCCGCCGGCACGGCGAGGAGCGCCGCGATCTCGTCGGCATTCATGCCAGCTCAGCCTCGTGAGGTGGGAGCCGTCCCGCGTCGAGGCCTTCGAGCAGGTCGAGGAGCTCGACAGATTCCCACACCTGGTTGCGCGTATTCCCTGCGAGCTTGGCAAGGATGCCGGCTTCCTCCAACTGGGCAATGGCTGAGTACACCGACGCACGAGCGCGGCCGGTGGCAGCGATGGCGACGGGACCGGTGATGGTCGGATGGGCTGGTAGGACGCCGATCAGAGCCCAAGCGGCCGCCCCCTGGCGCGGCGCATCCGGATGGGTCGCCAAGCGCTCTCGCCATGTCTCGGTGAGTTCACGTACCGCGGTGATGTATGATTGCGCGAGCTGCGCTGCAGCGGTGCAGGCATCCGCAAACTGACGGATCCACGCGCTGATGTCGTCGCCGCGAAAGCCGGTCAGCCCCTGGATGTAGCGATCGCGGTTGGCGGCCAGGATCACGGAGACGGGGGGCACGTACGATGGCGTGATGCCGCGTCGGCGAAAGACGACATGGATGAGGGCTCGCCCCGTGCGCCCGTTGCCGTCGGCAAACGGGTGAACGGTCTCGAACTGGGCATGGATCAGCGCGGCCTGTACGACGGGCGGAAGCACCGTGTCATCAATGGTATGGCACACGTCGTGGAGGAGCGCGTCCACCCGCTCCGGTGGTGGGGGGACGAAATCAGCGCCGCACGGGTTGTAGTTGTTGCCCCCGATCCAGTTCTGCTCCGTTCGGATTGTACCGGCGATATGGCGGGTCGCGGTCGCGGACATCAAGCGCGCGTGCACATCGCGGATCTGTTCGATCCCGAATGTCGACGCCGTCGCGGCTCGATCAATCGCCAACTCCATGGCGTCAATGTTGCGCAAGATCTCGGACGCCGTCTCACCGATCTTGCGTCCGCCCTCTGCCTTGGCCTCGGCGCGCGCCAGCTCCCGGGCCCCCAGCTGCAGGCCCTCGACCTTCGAGGAGGCGATGGATTCCGTTCGAAGCAGCAATCGTGCGAGCGGCGCGAGCGCCGGGTACGCCTGCGCGTTCAGCTTGGCCATCGCCGCTTCGGCATCCGAGACCGCCCCCGATGTCGCAGCGTCCAGACTGACGGCGAGTTCAGCGAGCGGCAGCGGAACGAACGGGTGGTAGCGGCACGCCCGGCGATACCGCGGGGGGGCATTCGCGGTGGGGTCATGCTGCCAGAATGTGTCGAGATAGGTGCCCGGCAAGCTGAACTCCCAGTCTGCTTCACGTTCAACTTATCCAGTATTGTGAACTTAAACAAGCAGTACAGTTCAGTTTATTGTGTAAAGCGAATTTATGCCAAGACTCCAGTTCAGGATACAAGTGGAAGGCAGAACATCGCAAGATATTGTATATCAACGGCTTACACTATTTCACCCCTCAATTACTGAAATGAAGGCGACAACTTCGAACTCGCTTGAACTGACACCCTCAAGGCCGGCAGCCGTGCCACCAGGCGCGAAGAGGCTCGCGATAACCCGCGCGTCTTGAACCCCGGAAATGCTGGAGATGGCCGTAGTCAGCCAGTCACACGGTTCCGACATATTGACCCCATGAGCGGTCAGGGACTCGAAGCGTTCCACGGCGACGCGATCTGGCGAATCCTGCCCGGCGCAGGTGCGCCGCAGGCGATCGAGAATGCGCTTCGCTTGCAGATGCCCGAGAACGACGGTGCCCTCTTGGCTCACCTGAACGAGGTAGTGCGGGGCGAGCGGGTAGCCCTCCGCGCGCGCTCTCTCGGCCGCCGAGCCAACGGCTCGGAGGCAGAAGATCGCCCCGGGCGGGATGTCGGCCTCGTGGGTGCGGGTGACGGCGAAGGCACCCAGCGCGGTGCGCTCGACGGAACCGGGTCGGAGGGCCGCCTGCCGTGCGAGATCGACGCGAAAATCGCTGAGGGTGAGATCGGAGATGGACAGCCCCGCCGAGAGGTCATCCAGGTCGATCACCTGATCCTGCAGCTTGAGCAGTTGGGTGCGGCGATAGGCCAGATCGTTCATCTCGTCACCCGACTGCGCCTGAATGAGGTTCTCCTCACCGGTGGCCGAGATGTCGAGCAGCGTCATGCGGCCGCTGACTCGCTGCTCCAGCTGGATGTAGACCTCGAGCTCGACGTTGGGCCAGAAATTCACGAGCTGGATGCGCTGGTTGGCCGAACCCAGCCGATCCACGCGCCCGAAGCGCTGGATGATCCGGACGGGGTTCCAGTGAATGTCGTAATTCACCACACAGTCGCAGTCCTGCAGATTCTGGCCTTCGGAGATGCAATCCGTGGCGAAGATGAACTCGAGATCCCCCTCGTCGCCGAGCGATACTGGGCGCTCCCGCGCCCGCGGCGCGAAGGCGCCGAGGATGCTGCCCAGGTCGCGTCGGATACGGTGTGAGGTAGTCCGGTTGCCATCAGCGCCCGTGACGAGTGCGGAGTGCAAACCGTGGGTCTCGAGAATCCAGGGGGCGAGCTGCTCGTACAGGTAGCGCGCGGTATCGGCGAACGCCGAGAAGACGAGCACCTTGCGGTTGTTCGGATTGAAGGGCGTCTGAACCTTCTGCGCGATGAACTCACGCAGAGCCTGCAGCTTCTCGTCCCGGACTGGCTCTACCCGCGCTGCATCGTCGTGCAGCCGGCGGAGGCGATCGCGGTCCTCGACCAAGTCCTGGCGCCAGCGGCGGCGGTCCATGTCGCCCAAGTGCACCTTCACCCTGCGGCCAACCACGAGGCTCTCCATCATCGGATCGTCGAGATCGAGGTGGGAGACATCCGGATCGTCGTAGGCCTCGAGCGCCTCATCGCCGCCGTCGACCTTCGCGATGATGGCCTCAACAGTCTCGAGCTGTCGCCCAACCGACAGGGCGAATGAGGACACCGAGCTCTCCATGCGCTTGAGGAGATTGACACGCATGAGTTGCACCAGGCTCTGCTCCCGATCCTGCTGCCGCCACTGCCCCTTGCCCTCCTTGACCGTCACGCTGTAACGCTCGTCGTATGCCTGCTGGCGATGAGGCAGGACGTACGTGAGCGGCTGATATGCGGCTAGCGTGAGCTTGCGAATCTCGAGGTTGATGCGCTCGATGGGTGGGAACTCACCCTTGAGGTCGGTACCCTTACGGATATTGAGAGGCGAAAGGCGATCGGGAAAGCGTCCCGTCTCGGCGGTGCCGTAGTATCGCTCAATGTGCTTGCGGGAGCGGGCGATGGTCAGGCGGTCAAGCAAGGTGAAGTAGTCGAAGCCGAACATCTCGACGAGGCGTGACGCAGTTCGATCGCGCTCCGCAAGCTTCTGCCATGCATTGAACTGCTGCTGCGCGAGACGCGTCGTCTCGTTGATGCTGTCAATGCCTTCGGAGCGCAGGGCATCGTCGCGGCCTTCGGTCGCAAACGCGATCTGGTTACGCAGATCAGCGAGCCGGTTGTTCACCGGGGTAGCCGACAGCATGAGCACCCGGGTCTTGACTCCCGCCTTGATGATCCGCCGCATCAGACGGTCATACCGCGTCTCCCCCTCCGCCTTGGGCGTCTTCTTGTTGCGGAAGTTGTGCGACTCGTCGATGACGACGAGGTCGTAGTTGCCCCAATTCACGTGCTCGAGGTTCATGTCGCCCGACAGGCCTTCCTCGCGCGACAGATCCGTGTGATTGAGCACGTCGTAGTTGAGGCGGTCTGACGCCAAGATGTTGCGGGTGTCGTTCGCCTTGTAGAGCACCCAGTTGTCCCGCAAGCGCTTGGGACACAGCACCAGCACACGATCGTTTCGAAGTTCGTGGTGCTTGATGACGGCCAACGCCTCGAAGGTCTTGCCGAGCCCAACGCTGTCCGCCAGAATGCACCCGCCAAACTTCTCCATCGTGCGGATAACGCCCAGGACGCCATCGCGCTGGAAGCGGTAGAGCTTTCGCCAGACCGCACTGTCGCGAATGCCAGTGCCGCTGCGCAAAATGCTGTCCTCATCCTGTGTCGCTGCTTCTGCTCCAAACACGGCGTAGAGAATGGCCGCGTAGACGGAATGTGGGTCCCGAGCATCGGCGAGCGAGTTCAGCTCGTCGAGCAGGGACGTCGGCACGCCAGCGCTTCTGGCCAGCGCCGCCCACTGTTGATCGAACCAGCGTACGAGAACCGCGCTCTCCTCGGCGCTGCCCGAAGCCTGAATGAGCGACAGCTCCGAGCTGGGGGTGATGCCAAGTCCGTCGGAGGTCAACGACAGGGTTCCACTGAGTGCAGCAACCTCTCCGGAAGCCGCTCGACCGATCATCACACCCGCGGGTACGGGTCCGGCAGCGGTGCGAACCTCGGCGCGCTCCAGTAACCATGCACGAAGGCGGCGCGCGATGGCGTGCGCCTGAAGACGGTTTCGCGCGGGTCGGTCCCACTCGCTTCCCAGCAGGCCGAGTGTCGTGGCATCACGAGGCACGATCACGCGACTTCCAGCGCATGCTTCGAGCGAGCTCGCGATCGCCTCGAAGCCGAAGAGGGATAGCCTCGAGGTGGCCAGCGAGACGTCGGCATTGGTACCGAGGGCCGGTAGGAGCGCATCGATGACGCGGTCCTGCCCTACATTCTGGACCAGTTTGGGCATTCGCGGTCGCTCCGAGGGTTGCTTCGTGCCGAGAAACTACGGCGTCAAATATGCCGCCGCCGCCACCTCCCCCAACGCCTGCCCCACCACCCGCGTCACCTCGTCCGGCGCCGTACTCACCAGCACACGATTCACGTACACCGCGAGAATGAGATGCCGCCCGCTCGCGGTCGTCGTGTACCCCGCGAGCCCCTTGGCCGACACGAGCAGCCCCTTGTTGAGCGGATCGCCGACCACAAACGTGCCCGTCTTCGCATGCACGTGGCCCGCGGCCGGACTGTCCTTCTGGATCGGCGCGAGCGTGCCGTCCTTGCCCAGGATCGGCAGCGCGGCGTGAAACGCGGCGAAGTCCGCGCGCTTCGACATCATCCGCAAATACGCCACCATGAACTCCGGCGTGTAGTGCGCATCGCCGCCGGCGCCGTCGCCCTGCTGCGCGCCGCGCGTGTCGAGCCCTTCCTTCTGCAGCCACTCGCGCTCGATGTCGAAGCCGTTCTGCTTCTTCGCCTTGCCGTAGAGCGCGCCGAGCAGCATCGGCATTGCCGACGCGTGCATGTTCTGGCTCACCTTGAGGATGACCTTCACCATCTCCGTCGCGGGCGCCGAGATGTGCTCGGCTACCGCGTTGGCGTCGGTGTAGCTCGCGGCCAGCTTCGCAAAGTCCGGTGCCTTGTCCTTCATCGGCGCTTCACTCGCGGCAATGCCGTTGGCGCGGAGCGCATCCGTGAACACGATGGTCGCGAAGCGCGACGGCACGGGCACGGGATAGGCATAGAGCACGGCGGGCTTGGCCATGGGGACGCCACCGGTCACGGTCACCGTCACGCTGCCATCGGCCTCGACCTTGTCGTCCACGTCGAGCGACGGCTGCGAGTCGGCGCTCACGGTGCGCGTCTTGTTGATGACCTTCACGTAGCGCGTGAGCGGTGACAGGCTGATCGTCGCAACGTCGCCCAACTTGGCGCCCGCGCCGATCGTCGCATCGATGACGTTGTCGTTGACGCTGAT
>JANXLV010000081.1 GCA_025355005.1 Myxococcales bacterium
CGCGCGGTGGCGCTCCGCCTGGCGGATTCGCCTTTGGCGGCGACGCTCCTCCGCCCTTGACCTTGCGGACGGGCGCGGCCTGAGGTGCGCTCTGCGGCGCCTGCTGAGGTGCAGCCAGCGCGGGGCGAGCAGCGACGGCAACGTTCGGGACACCACGCGGCCCCGCGTCTCCATCGAGGTCGACCACGCCGACGGGCGTCTGCCCCGTCTGCACAAGCGGGGTCACCGAGCCCGGCGCCTGTCCGGTCTGCACGAGCGGCCCCAGCGAATTGGGCACTGGCTCCATGCCAGTCGGTGCGAGCGGCGCGAGCGGTACCGCCTGCATCGGTACGGCGCCCTGCGTGGGCGAGGTCGCGGTGTCGTCAACGGCAACGTCGGCGTCGTGTCGCTTCTTGTTGATGACGACGACGAGCGCGATGGCCATCGCCACGCCGATGCCACCCGCGATCCAGAACGGTGTCCTGCTGCCCTCGTTCGCCACCGCGAACTTGCGCTTGCCCACGACGGTGCTCGCGGTGGGCTGGACGTCGGACTCGCGAACGCTGACCAGCGCTCCTGGCTTGGAGCGTGACGCGTTGCCGTCCTCGGGCAGCGGCCGCGTCAACGTCCGGCGGACCTCCTCTGCCGCATGCGTCCAGGTTCCGGAGCCGAAAGCCACGAGCGCAGTCGCGAGCTCATGGACGCTCTGGTAGCGCTCGTCGCGGTTCTTCGTGAGACACTTCTTGATCGCGTCCTCGAGCCCGGCCGGCACCTCCGGCGCGATGTCACGCAGGCGTGGCGGTTCACGCTCGAGGATCATCGCGAACGTCTCCTGCACCTCTTGCCCGCGGAACGGAAGCCGCGCCGTCAAGAGCTCGTACATCACGATGCCCATCGCCCAGATGTCCGCGCGCATGTCGACGGTCTTCGGGCTTCGCACCTGCTCGGGCGACATGTACGGCGGCGATCCGAGCATGGCCTTCGCGCCGGTCAGCCGCTGCTCGTCTTCCGACGCGACGATGGACTTCGACACGCCGAAGTCGAGGACCTTGATGATCTCGGAGCCGTCCGAACGGCGCGAGAGAAACAGGTTGGATGGCTTCAGGTCGCGGTGGACGATGCCGCGTGCGTGGGCACCCGCGAGGCCCATCAACGCCTGCAGCATGTAGTCGACCACGAGCCACCGCGGCAGCGGTCCTTGCGAGCTCAGCACCTGGTAGAGATCGACGCCCTCGAGGAGCTCCATCACGATGAACGGCACCCCGTCGGGACCGCGATCAATGTCGAGCACGCGTGACACATGGTCACCAGGAATGCGCGCCGCGCTCTTCGCTTCCATGATGAGGCGCGACACCGCCTCTTCATCATCGTTGTTGTACAGAAGCTTCACGGCGACCGGCTGGTCGAGCACGATGTGGTGCGCCGCGACGACCATGCCCATGCCACCCTCGCCAAGAAGCCGCTCGACGCGGTACTTCCCACCGATGATGTCACCAGCTTTCAGGTTGCCGGGCGCTGCGCGTTTTCGCGACATCGTTCAGTGTTGGAGCGTATCGCTAGTCATCGGCGCGAACTAGGATTGCGGACCACTCGGACGATCTTCCGGCGATCGTGGTCGCCACCGGCCCCGGGTCATGGGGGGGGTCATGAAAGGTGGGCATGTCGCTTCATCGTCGGAGCCCCCTTCAACTGTCGGTTCGGTGACAGGGTTGTCAACGGGTCGTCGCGCGCTTGCAGGAACGGTTTGGCGCGCGATTTGGAGCTGGGATTCGCCACCTTCGCTGTCGGCACGGTGCTCGCAGTAGCTCCCCGCATGGCATACGTCATCGACCGGGACCTGGTGAACCGCGCGACCGCTGGGGACAAGAGTGCTCAGGGGCTGCTCGTCAGCATGGTCCGACCTCATGTCGAGCGTCAGCTCCTCCGCTATCCCGTCACGGACGAGGATCGGCGCGACCTCTTGCAGACCACACTCATGACTGTGGTCCGCAGGCTGGATACGTTCCGCGCAGAGTCGAGCTTCTCCACGTGGCTCTTTCGCGTGACCGCCAACGAGGCGCTCATGCTCATGAGGTCGCAGCGTCGTCAGCGGCGCCGCGTGACCGACACGCTCGACTGGGATGAGATCACTGCGTTGCCTGCGCTCGATGATGCTGCGCCGGATGGCGAGACTGCCGCAGCGAACCAGGAGCGCGACGAGCGGGTGCGTGACGCGCTCGCATCCCTTCCCGACGAATACCGCGACGTCGTGTCGCTGCACTACCACATGGAGCTCGGGCTCCAGGAGATCGCCGACAAGCTCGATCTGACAGAGAGCGCCGTGCGTTCGCGCCTGCACCGCGCGCGGACCCGCCTCCGCATGCTCCTCGCGAACACGCCGGTCGGTCGCGAGGCCCTCGCCGAGGCGAGCCTGTCCGTGCGCGTCGATCCGATGCGGGCAGAGCCCGTGCCGCAGTCGCAGCGGGCGCCGTCCAGCGGACACGTCTCTCGTCCGGCGCTGCGCGCAGCGTGATCTTCGATCGCGAGGGCTGATCTCGGGTCTATCGTAGCCACGTGGACCTGCCTCTCCTCTTCGTGTTCGACCTCGATGGGACGCTCGTCGACTCCAGCGTCGACATCACGCGCGCCTGCAACCACGCGCTCGCCGCGTTCGGGCGTGCGCCGCTCACTCACGACGCGATCGCGCGCCTGGTCGGCGATGGTGCCCGCTTGCTGATCGCGCGCGCGTTCGGGATGGAGCCGCGCTCGGCCGAGGTGGATGCGCCGCTTGCCGCGTACAATTCGTTCTACGAGCTGCACCCGGCGGACGCGACGTGGCTGGTGCCTGGAATGAGCGAGGTGCTTGCCGCGCTCGCCCCGCGCGCGCAGCTGGGCGTGTGCACGAACAAGCCGCGCGCGATCACGGTGCAAGTGCTCGAGCGTCTCGGGATCACGTCACGGTTCGCGGTGGTCTATGCCGGCGGCGATGGACCGCTGAAGCCCGACCCCGCCGGAATGCGTGCATGCTGCAACAACCTCGGCGTCGCGCCGAAGCACGCCGTGCTGGTCGGTGACTCGCCGCAGGACGTGCTGGCGGGCCGCGCCGCGGGTGCCCTGACGATCGGCCTCGCGATGGAGATCTTCGGCCCCGCTGACGCGCTGCGCGCCGCAGAGCCCGACCTCCTCTTCGCCGACGCTGCGGCGCTGCTAGCGCACGTCACGAGCCCGTGAGCGTCACGGGGTATCGGGCTTGACGTCGATCTCGGTGAGGTGGGAGCGGAGCTCCATCATCCTGTCGGACAGCTCTCTCACGCGCTCCTTGTCCCCGGAGAGATCGTTCTTCTCCGCCGGGTCTGCCGCGAGATCGAACAGCTGGTACTGAGGCCCGCCCAGGTGAACGAGCTTCATGCCAGGGCTCTTGCCGGTGATCAGCGCGCGTCGGTGCAGGTTCCAGGGCCCCGCGGGCATGTCCATGTACACGTCCCGCTCCTTCGGCATCGCGCCCTTGGCGAGGCGCACGTCGGCGAGCAAGCTCACCCCGTCCAGCTCACCGCCAGCGGGCTTCGCAACGGCCTCGAGGTCCATGATCGTAGGCGCGAGATCGATGTGGCTCCGCTGCTCTGCGATGCGGCGCGGTGGCGCGTCCGGCACGTAGACGAGCAGCGGCACGTGGACGAGCATCTCCCACAGCTCCGCGCCGTGCCAGCTCATGTTGTGCTCGCCCAGCCCCTCACCGTGGTCCGCCGTCACGATGATGGCCGTGTCCTTCGCGAAGGGTGCACTCTGCACATAATCGACGACGCGCCCCACCTGCTGGTCCGTGAACCACACCTCGCCGTCGTACGCGCCGCGTGCGTAGTCCGCAGGGCCGGGCTTCTCCGGAAGGAAGGTGGGCGCGCCCTGGTGAACCACGTACTGCGCGTGTGGATCGAAGTAGTGGATCCACATGAAGAACGGCTTTCCGGAGTGCCCTTCGTCCTTCAGCATCCTGATGGCGGCGTCGCTCACGCGGTCCCCGCTGATGGAGTTGTCGTTGTCCGTCATCCCAAGAGGAATGGGCGACAGATCGAAGAGGTCCATTCCCTGCGTGACGCCGCTCCACGGCTTCCAGTACCAGTGCCCCGAGCAGCCGAAGGTATGGATGCCGGCGTCCTGCAGGCGCTTGGTCACGAAGACGTTGTTCTTGTCGTAGGCATTGAAGTGGCTGCCGTCGCGCGAGGTCTCGCTCGGGTACTTGCCGATGAGCATCGGGCCGATGCTCTTCCCCGTGTACGACGCCATGGCGTACGCGTGCTCGAACACCGTGGACTTCTCCGCCAGGCGATCCAGGTTCGGCGTCACCGGCTTGGGGTAGCCCAGGAAGCCGACGTCTGCGCGGAGCGTGTCGATCGTGATGAGGAGCACGTTGTAGTGCTTCGCCGGGAGCTCGGGTTCGATGACCTTCGGTATCACCTTGACCGCGAGAGGCGTGTCAGCGCCGGAGCAGTCCTCGTCGAGGTCGTTGCCCGGCTTGTCGAAGAGGTCCGGTGAGCGGCGCGGATCCCGGTCGTCGCAGTCGAGCCCGCCGAAGAGCGCGCTGCGACCGTCCTTGTCTCGGTCCGTGAGCTTGCGAAGAATGCGGAGCCCGATGCGGCCGGCAGGCGCGCGGCGCTCTATCTCGCGCGTCACTTTCTCGTGGAGGTTGAGCGCATGCGCGGCGCGCGCGGCGAGCAACGGCGGCCCGAGACACGCGACCGAGAGCCCGAGCAGGAGCAGAACACGTCGCCGCCGCACGCGCCCGTCCAGCACGAGGCCGAGGTACGCGAACGACAAGACCGCGAGCACGTGCGTGAGGGGCGACAGGTCGAGCTCCTTGCGCGCGAGCACGCCGAGGATCGAGAGCGGCGTGGGGCCCGTGCCGCTCGCGTCTCCCAGGCCCACACCAAGCGCGAAGAGCAGCGCTGCCACGAACAACCCGACCGAGAGCGTGAAGACCGGATCGATTAGCACCGGTGCCTTGCCGCCCGCATGTGCAAGGAGCTTGCGGAGCGGAGAGCTGAGCGCGAGCGCGAGCACGATAGACCCGGCAAAGACCCCAAGCACCGACAGCGCGAGCGCAGCGCCCGCCGCCCGCGGAGCGCCGTCGGACAGGAGATCTCGCGCGATGTGCGCCGACGCGACGAGCGCGCCCAGACCGCACAGGCAAAGGAGCGGAAGCAGCGCGGCAAGACGGGACCGGAGCAGCACCGGAAGCGCTCGCAGATCTGCCGCATACTCCGTGGGCGCCTTCGTGCGCGCGGGCTCGAAGAACATGGAGAGGGCGAACGCGACGAGCGCGGCGAGCACGGCGATCGGCGCACCGACGCCGACCAGGTCCATGAGCAGCTCGCGGGGCGCGTCGGTGTCGGCGTAGAGCGCTCGGCCCTCGACCACAGCCACCAGCGTCGCGCCAGCGCTCGCGCCCGTCAGCGCGAATACGAAGCGTAGAGGCCCTCTCATGTCTTCGCGGATCCTCTACCACGACCCGAGCGGCGCTCGAGCCGAGCGAGTGTTATGCGCCGTCTTTTCCGCGCTTCGGGGGGTGACCTGCGAGCGGATGGGCTTTGTCGTAGACGGCGAACAGGTGCTCCATCGAGACGTGGGTGTAGCGCTCCGTGGTGGAGAGCGACGAGTGCCCGAGCATCTCCTGGATCGAGCGAAGATCGGCGCCGCCGTCGAGCATGTGCGTGGCGCAGGTGTGGCGAAGCGCGTGCGGATGCAGATCGGAACGGCCGGCGCCCAGCGCTCCATACCTGGACACGAGCAGCTCCACGCCGCGGACGTTCATACGATTGCCACGGGTGGAGAGGAACAGCGCGCGCTCCGAGCCTTTCGGCGGCGGCGTGCGCTCGAGAGCGGGCCGCGCGCCGATGTATTCGCCGAGGGCGGCGAGCGCGGCGCGTCCCAGCGGCACCACGCGCTCCTTGTTGCCCTTGCCGATCACGCGCACCTCCATGCGATGCGGGTCGAGCGAGTCCATGTCGAGTCCACACAGCTCGCTCACGCGGAGCCCGCCTCCGTAGAGCACCTCGAGGATGGCGCGGTCGCGGAGGCCGGCCGGATCGTCCGCGGAAGGCGCCTGCACGACCTCCTTCGCGGCGTCAGCCGAGAGGAACAGCGGGAGTCGCTTCGGGACCTTCGGGGACGCGAGGCTCTCCGCCGGATTCCGCGCGAGGAAGCCCTTGCGCCTGCAGAAGCGGAAGAACGTGCGGACCACCGCGATCTGCCGCCCCATCGACGCCGCCGCGAGCTTCTTGCTGCGCTCCGCGAGGAACGCACGCAGCCCGAACACGTTCACTGCATCGAGCGTCGTCTGCTTCTTCTCGGCCAGGAACGCGATCAGCAGCGCGAGGTCATGCTCGTACGAGACAAGCGTGTTTCTCGGTGAGCGGCGCTCGGTCCGCAGGTACCCGAGGAATGCTTCTTTCGCCGCGGCGAGCTCCACTGGTTTGAATGTAGGGTGTCAGGCTGTATCGTCGAAGAAAAGCGTGAGCTTTCTTCGTCGCAGCTGGGACTTCGTGAAGCGCCTCTACCGAGCCGCCAGGGACGAGCGCGCGTCGCCCGGGGAGATCGGCTGGGCGGTTGGCATCGGCGTCTTCATCGGCTGCTCGCCGGCGCTCGGCTTCCACGGGCTCGTCGCGCTCGGCGCTGCCACGCTCTTCCGGAAGAACAGGCTGTTCTGCTGGCTTGGATCCCGCGTGTGCAACGTCGTCACGCTGCCATTCGTGGTGCTCGCCGAGATCGAGATCGCGCGCTTCATTCGAACGGGTGAGTGGCTCGCGCTCGACCGCGACAAGGTCCTCGAACAGGCGCCGTCGCTGCTGCTCGACTGGTTCATCGGCCTCGTTCCCGTGGGTGGGGCGCTTGCGCTCGTGCTCGGCTTCGGCACATTCGCATGGGCGCGCCATCGAGCGGCGCGGTCGGTGAGCCGAAAATTGGCCCCCGACGAGGATGTATCCCACAATGTCCTACATGAACGAGAAAGCCGACTCTCAGGAGCGCCGCCGCCGTCGAAGCCATGATCCGCTGGTGGCGCTGCACTACCAGCTGTCCCACGCACGGAGCGAAGGCGACCTCGATGCGATCGTCGTAGCGGATGCTTCTGGACTGGTGGTGGCGGGCGCGGGCTCGTGGGCGGTGTGCGAAGAGCTGGCCGCGTATGCGCCGTTCCTCGCGTCGAAGGAGCAAGGCAATGGCGAGGACTCCGTGTCCTCTCGCATCGCCGCGCTGCGTGGGACCGTCGATGTCGAGACGCTCTTGCTCGGGTCCCAGGAGGTCCTCATCTGCGCGCGCGGCGGACGCGCCCGCAAGGAAAGCCTCCGTTCGGCGGCGCTTGGCGTCGACCGCATTCTCCGCGTGGCGTAGGCTCGTCTCATGAGCGATGAGTCCGGTGACCCGAAAAAGAGCCGACTCGAGAGCGTGATCCCCGGCATCTTGAAGCGCGGCATGGAGAAGGCTGTCGAGAAGACGCTCGAGGCGCCCGCCGATCTCAAGAGCTTCATGACGGACCTGAAGCTCCCGAAAGAGATCGCGCACTACATCTTCTCGCAGGTCGACGAGACGAAGAACGGCCTCTTCCGCGTGGTCGCTCACGAGATGCGCGATTTCCTCGAGCACACGAACTTCGCCGGTGAGATGCAGAAGATCCTCACCACCGTGCAGTTCGAGATCAACACCACGATCCGCTTTCGCCCGAACGACGGCGAGAAGAACGAGCGCACCGACAAGGATTCTGGCGAACAATCCGCCGGCGCCAGCGAAGGTGAAGGCGGAAAGCCCGGTCGGCCCGAGGTGAAGACCAACGTCACGGTACGTCGCGAGCGTGCCGAACGCGAAGAGCGACGCCGGCGCGGCGGGCGTGGTGGTGGCGGCGGCGCCGGCGATGACAAGGCCGACAAGGCTGACAAGGCCGACTAGCGCGCGCTTCTTGTGGTAGCCTCGGCGAACGATGGCAAAGGCTCTTCATGCGGGGGGAGAAGTCGATGCGTGGTGCACCAAATGCAAGCTGGTGCTCAATCACCGCATCATCGCGATGGTGGCCACGAAGCCCGTCCGGGTCGAGTGCTCCACTTGTAGCTCCCACCACAATTTCCGCGGCCATGCGCCCGGCGACAAGCCTGCTGCCGGCGGCAGCGCATCGTCCGGGACACGTCGCGTGACCGGCGGAGCTGGCCCTGCCTCCGCGCGCGGTCCCACGAAGGCGATACAGGCCGCGCTCGATCGCGAGCGCAGCTGGGAGAAGGCCGTGTCGGGACACACCGTCGGGGAGTTCAAGCCCTACCGCGTGTCCGCGATGTTCACCGAGGGAGAGCTCATCCGTCACTCGAAGTTCGGTGATGGCATCGTCACCCGCATCATCGACACGAAGAAGATCGAGATCCTCTTCAAGGACGACACGCGCACCCTCGCCCAGGGCCTCACGGACTGACGGCTCCATGCGCTGTTCAGCCGGGGAGGCGCTGATGCAGTCCACTCGCCTGCGCAAGACTGCGCTCCTTACGTGCCTTCTGGCGCTCACGCTCTCTCCACGATCGGCCGCGGCCGCGGGCGATCCGTCGGAGATCGCGATCGCGCCTGGTGAGCACGGCGAGCTCGGCATCCTTATGCTGCAGGGTCCCTTCCATGCGCAGAGCGCTCCGGTCGCGCCGCTGGCTTCCGGCACGTGGACGTCCGCGATGAACCGGATGGGCGTGGTGGACGTGGCACGCGGCAAGACCCGCACCGACGCGGTGATGTTCGCGCGGCTCACGCTCGACGTGACGGTCGAGGCCGACTACGTGCTCATGCTCGGCACCGACGACGGCGTGAGCGTGCTCGCCGACGGCGCCCGCATCTACGAACGCGACGTGGCCCGTCCGCTCCGCGAGGACGACGATATGTTGCCGCTGCATCTCACGCGGGGCCGGCACGAGGTGACGCTGCGACTCCATCAGCGGTCCGGGGCGTGGACGGTGAAGGTCCGCCTCACGGGCAGCGACCTTCGCGCGACTGGGGCCGTGGCGCTGGTGGTGCCTCGCGACGCAGTGACCGACTCGGACCTGCTCGCGCTGACCAGCGTGCAGTTCGATCGCGGGCTCGGACCGCAGGGCCTCTCCCCGCGGATCGTCGTGCAGTTTCCGGCTGGTTTTCCCCGCGATCTGGCGCTGCCGGTTCGTGCCACGCTCGTGAGCCCGGGCGGCACCGTCTTCACGCTGCCATGTGGCGAGGCGCGTGCGCAGAACGGCATCGCGAGAGACTACGAGGTGAGCCTGCCGCCAGTAGCGCCGGCCGACGTTCCCCCTGGCGCACGGCTCTCACTCGTCGTGGGCTCCCGAACGCTGAGCCTCCCCGTCGCGGCGCCCGAAGGCGTCGTTCGCGCAGTGGCTCGCGCGCGCGCCGAGCTCTCGAAATCGCCACGGGAGAACGAGGATCCGGACCTGCGCCCCACGCTCCGCATGCTGGCGGAGCGGCTCGAGCGCTTCACGAACGACGGCGACACGGACTACCCCGCGCAGGGCGCCGAGGCCGCGGACCTGTCGCGTGTGCTCTCCGCGGTCCTTGCCGGCACCGACCCATGGAAGGAGCGCGTGGGACCGCACCGCCGCGCCTACCTGTCGACCTCGGATGGAACGCCTCAAGAGCTAGCGGTCTACGTGCCACCCGGCTACGACCCAAAGCGAAAGCTCCCGCTCGTGATCGCGCTGCACGGCCTGGATGGCTATCCGATGGCGATGCTGCGCTGGTTCTTCGGAAAGGACGAGACCGGAAAGGATCAGAGCTGGGAGGAGCGTCACGACACGCCGCTGCCCGCGCTCGGCGCCATCGTGATCGCGCCCAACGGGCACGGCAACACGATGTACCGGGAGCAAGGTGAGGATGACGTGCTCGCCGCGCTCGCGTGGGCCAGACGGCACTACACCATCGACGATTCCGCGATCACCATCACCGGTCCGTCGATGGGCGGGATGGGCGCGGCGGCGATCCCCCTTCGGCATCCCGACCTCTTCGCGGCGGCCGCGCCGCTGTGCGGCTATCACAGCTACTTCATCCGCCGCGACATCGGACCCGTCACGCGGCGACCGTGGGAGCAGTTCGTGGCGGAGGAGCGTTCAAACGCGCTCTGGGCGGAGAACGGCCGCAACCTCCCGCTCTACATCGTTCATGGGCAGCGCGATCTGCCGGTGGAGAACAGCCAGGTCCTGATCGATCGATACGAGGCGCTTCACTACTCCGTGGTGCACGAGCACCCGGATCTGGGGCACAACGTCTGGCAGCAGAGCTACGAAGATCTGAAGCTCGGCAAGTGGCTCGTCGGAAAGCGCCGCCGCTTCGATCGCGACCACGTTGTGATGAAGACCACCAGCTCCCGCACCGGCGACGTGGGCTTCGTTCACGTCGACGCGCTCGCCGCGTACGGCGCGTGGGCCACCATCGACGCTCGTCGCACCCACGCCGACGTCGTGGTGAAGACGACCAACCTGCGCGCGCTGCATTTCGATCGCGATCCGCCTCCCGATGGAGCGCCGCCCGCTGCCATCCGCATCACGGTCGACGGTGCGGTGCTCGCGTTCGGGCCCGAGGAGCCGCTCGCGCTTCATCGCGTGGACGGCGCATGGGCGAAGGGGCCGCTCGAGCCAGGGCCGCCGACCAAGCACGGCCACGTGACCGGCCCGTTCCGCGACGTGTTCCGCGAGCCCGTGCTCTTCGTCTATGGTGCATCCGATCCCGAGGGCGCCGTCGCCAACGAGACCGTGGCCCGCTACCACGCGCGCGGAAAGAACTACGTGTCGATGCGCTACCCCGTCATGAGCGACCGCGAGTTCCGCGATCGCGGCGAGCGCATCGATCAGGATCGGCCGCTTTTTCTCGTGGGAAACGCGAAGGAGAACTCGCTCGTCCGTGAGCTGGAGGACGCGTTTCCGATCAAGGTCGCGGGAGACGCGATCACCGTCGCTGGCAACGCGTTCCGCGGAGCGGAGATCGGAGCGGCGTTCATCCGCCCGAATCCACGGAACCCGGAGACCTACGTCGCGGTGATCGAGGCCGTGACTCCGCTCGGGACCATGCGCGCGATGTCGCTACCGGACATTCTCCCCGACTACGCGGTCTACGATCACGCCGTCGCGCCATCGCGAGGTCAGCTGATCCTCGGCGCCGGCAACCTCGTCACGGGCGGCATGTTCGGGAGTGACTGGTCACTCAGCGCGAACGGCCGCGGCCCTTGACGCGACTCGTGTCTTCCGTTGCGCCGATGCCGCCAGCAGTGCCGGTCGTGCGCGTGCGACCGTAGCGGCCACCACCAACGTCGGGACGGGCGCCCCCGCTCCCTGCCCCGCTCCCTCGGGTCGGGCCGCTGGCCTGGCCGGAGCTCCGCCCGCGTCCGATCGATCGCGCGTCGGCCTGGACGGTCGGGCCTGCGCCTCCGCGGCCGGCACCCCCGCCCCAGTCGTCCTTCACCTCGTAGCTGCGACGGCCAGGGCTTCCACCGCCGTACCGCGCGCCTTCCGTTCGATCACCGTGCTGCATGGGCGCAGTCTTGCCACGTGCGCTGCCTTTCGGGCGAGTAGTTCGGGGGCTTCGTCCCGTATTCACGCGCGCGTTTCCGAGCTGTTTCAGATCCTCGGTGCCCACGGGCAGCTTCCTCGGAACGCCGTACCGCTTGCGGAGATCCTGGAGCTCCTCGCGCGTGACGGCGCGCAGCGAGCCAGGCGCGAGTCCCTCGGTCGTGATTCCCGCGAACGATATGCGAGAGAGCCGCATCACCGGGTAGCCCGTGGCCTCACCCATGCGGCGGATCTGCTGGTTCCGCCCTTCCGTGAGCGTGATGTAGAACCACGTCTTGTCGTCCTCGAAGCGGTCGAACTTCACGTCGGCGGGCTTTGTCTTGCCATCGGAGAGCGAGATGCCTTTGCGCCAGTTCTCCAGGTCCACGTCCAGCATGCGGCCGCTGACCTTCACGATGTACATCTTGGGCACGTCCGTACGCGGGTGCAGCAGCCCGTTCATGAACTCCCCATCGTTCGTGATGAGCAGCGCGCCGGAGGTGGCGAAGTCGAGCCGGCCCACCGGGAAGACGCGCGCCTTGATGTTCGGGAAGCGCGCGAGCGCCTCCTTCACGGACGGCCGGCCCTCGGGGTCCGACAGCGTGGACACCACGCCGCGGGGTTTGTGAAAGATGTAATATACAAGGTTTTCGGCGACGAGCCGCGTGCCGTCCACCTCGATGCGATCGTTCGCGGGGTCTGCCTTGGCGCCGAGCTCGGACACGACGTGCCCGTTCACGCGGACGCGCCCGCTCGTGATCATCTCTTCGGCGTGCCTGCGTGAGGCGATGCCCGCCCGCGCGAGGATCTTCTGGAGGCGTTCGCTCTTCACGGGTTTTCTCGGTTGGGCAAAGCTATGCCGCTGGCTACTTCTTGGGCTTCTTCGCGCCTGCGTCGGCCGGTGCGCCGGCATCGACAGGGGCAGCCGCGACGCCCGCATCCATCGCAGCGAGGGCCTTCTTCTCGTCCTGCTCCTGCGCGTACTTCATGGCCTCGTCGCGGTCCCAGCGATCGACGTGACCGTCGAACGTGTCGTCCACACCGACGCGCTCGAGGTGACCCTTCGTGTAGATCTCCCAGACGTCGGCCTTGCCGTCGAAGTTGCGGTCGCGGCGGATGCGATTCAGCTGACCGTCGAGATAGAACTTCCACACGTCGGGGTTGCCGTCGTGGTTGGTGTCGAGGTCCTCCTCCGCGATGCGTCCATCGACGAACGTGAGCCACACGTCGCTCTTGCCGTCGTAGTCGCGATCCGACTCTTCCTTGACGGCTTCGCCCTTGGCGTTGAACGTACGGATGACGTCCTTGATGCCGTCCAGGTTGGTGTCGATCTCACGACAGACGAGCGTCTTGTGGCGGGAGTCGCCCTCGCCCTCCATGCGATAGACGCGGCGTACGTTCGGCTTCAGCGCGCCCGGTCCTGCGGTCTCCGCGATCTCGAGCTCCGGCTTGCCTCGCCAGTCGCAGCGTGAGCGATCGTCTGCCGGCCACTTGCTCGGATCGTGTGACCCGCCGGGTGTAACCGCGGTGGTGCCGGTGCCGATGGGCGCGCGCTCCTTGTTGCCGCCGCCGCACGCGACGACCAGACCGAGGCCAACGGGGACGATCGACCATGCGATGAATGATGCGAGAGAGCGCTTCATTTCTTGCCTTTCTTCGGCTTCGCGCCTGCGTCAGCCGACGCGCCCGCGTCGGCCGGGCCTGTGGTCACGTCTGCAACGGGCGGGGGGGGTGGAGGTGGAGGAGGAGGCGGAAACCCACCATCGGCGGCGCCGGCGGCCAGAGGCATCGGCGCGCCACCTTCCTTTCCGTTGTCGCCCATGACGACAGTGGACTCCGGATCCGGAAGGCCATCGCCGTTGCGGTCCAACGCGATGGTGACCTTGTCACCCTCGTACGTCCACCACTGGTCGATGCGTCCGTCGTTGGTCGAGTCGCGCTCGCGCTTCACGATCTTCCCTGTCGCCGGGTCGAATGTGTCCCACGTGTCCAGGCGACCTTGGTTCGTCGTATCGAGCTCACGGCTCACCAGCTTGCCGTTCTCGTAGTGCTCGATCAGGTTGGCGACGGCGTTGTCGTCGAAGTCGACCTCGCGGCGGCGAATCTGCCCCGTCTTGTCGAAGTACTCGAACATGTCGGGCTTGCCGTCGTGGTTCATGTCGGACACGCGGCAGATCTCGACGTTGCCATCGTAGACGCGCCGGATGTCGGGCTTGCCGTCGCCGTTCGTGTCGAGGCTCTCGATGCGCTTGCCGCCTTCGTTGCAGGACTCGTGGTCGATCGACTCCGAGCGAACCTGGCTTGGCCCACTTGCATTTGCGGCAGTGCTCGCCCCCGCAGCGGCCTTCTCGCCGCCGCAGCCGAACCCTGCCAGAACGCCTGCGGTCAGAAGCCCCGCGGCCACGCTCGCCCAAATCATCCGTCGCATGCATGCCCCTGTACGTGAACGCGCCCGTACCCCGTTGGGTACAAAAGCCTCGGCCGCACAATAGACAGCCTGGTGCGTCAGAGGCAAGCCTCCCGAGCCCATCCAACCGATCTTGTGGACGGTTGCTCCAATCCCCCCAGGGATACTCCGAGCCAAAACAAAGCCTTAGGGCTCGCCTTGGGGAAACTTGTTGAAAGATTAGGGAGGATTTCAGCTTAACTCAATAATATCAAGAGATTGACAATATCGATGGGTCCAATACGGGTACGGCTTGACCGTCACGTATGGTCAAGTAGTGTATATCCATGGTCGGCCCTATTCCGACCCCATCGACCTCCCAAAATGCGCAAGAAGATCTCCACCACCATCTACGTGACGCCGGAGCAGGCCGACAAGCTGAAGCTCCTGCACGATCGTACCAAGGTGCCCGTGGCAGTCTACATCCGCGAGGGCATCGATCTGGTCCTTCGCCACTACGCGCACCTGCTGCCTGGCCAGCTGCCGCTCGTGGACTCCGCCCTCGACGTGTCTGCACTCGCCGGCTCCACCAAAACACGCGAGCGGCCGAGCACGGCCTCGCTTCAGGCCGCAGCGCCCGTCAACAACGGCAACAACGGCAACAACGTGACCGACGACGAACCGAAGGCCGCAAAGCAGCGCTGAGGCTCGGGCTCGGGAAGTCTCCTGAAGTCTCTCCTGAAGTCTCCTGAAGCCAGGAGCCTGAAGTCAGGGCTCCTGGACGATGATCTCTTTCGACAGCGACGACGTGAGCAGCTTGATGAGGCCCGCGCCGGGATCGCCTTCAGAGTACGCCCAGTAGCCAGCGCCGACTGTGCCCGCCGGCGCATTCGCGACGATCTTGATGCCCGACACCTGCGGAGAGTCCGTGAAGGTGCCGCCGAACACGCCAGCCTCGGTCGCATAGCCGAACATGACGGGCCCATCCGGGTTCACCGTGAGCATGCTCCACTTGTTCGTGGTCGACCCTGCGCAGGCGGGATCCCAGCCCCACTTCTTGCCGGTGACTCCGGTCGACGGGCACAGCGTGCTGCCATCGCCGATGTCCGCATACGAACCGGTCTCTGCTTTGTATGCTTCCTGCGCGAGTCGGATCGAGCCGAGGACCTGTCGAGGCTCCGCCCCCTTCGAAGAGGCGATGATGGCTCGGTAGCCGAACAGCGCGACGACCGCGAGGATGCCAACGATCGCGACGACGATCATGAGCTCGACAAGGGTGAAACCGGAGTTGCGCGAAGTCCGCATTTTGAATCTGTTCCCCTGAGGCCTGCGTGTGAGCGGGCACTGACGCACGACACGTACCACCAGCGTCATCCACGTTGAGTAAAGCAGACGTGTTCTACCCAGGTACCAATTTCCTGCGATGCGACGGCGATTCGTGGGTGCCCATGCGCCATGCCCCACCAAGGAGGGCGACCTTTCCAGGCCACATGTCGCGCGCGAACACTCCGTGTGCTTCAAGGTGCGCTGACAATTCACGGCGGGGTCAGTGACAAACTTCGTCCGAGGCTTCGATAGATGCGACAGTGTGCGCGTCACGTTCCGCCACGGATTTCCTGGAGACAAGCGCAGGACGCTCGCTTCGATTGCCTGGCACGGACCCTGCGTGTGCACGGTCCAAGGGTTCCGGCGAGCGTCCCGTGCGTTTTCGCCCATTGGTTGGAGTGTAAAGGAGCAATGTACAAATGATACCGAAGAGAAAAGTAAGGCGTGGCTTCACGCTGATCGAGCTGATGATCGTCGTCGCGATCGTCGGCATCCTCGCAGTGCTCGCCGTCTTCGGCGTTCGTCGCTACCTCTCCAACGCCAAGTCCGCCGAGGCATCGAACTCGCTCGGTATGTTGAACCAAGGCGCGGTCGCTGCGTACGAGCAGGAAACGACCCCGGCAGAGCTCATCGGCCCCGGCAAGAGCAGCACCACGTCGCTGCACTCGCTGTGCGCCGCTGTCACCGCTGCCGTGCCGGCGAAGATCGCCAGCGTCAAGGGCGTGAAGTACGTCGCCGACAACGGCGCCGGCAACGACTACGCGAAGGACGGCAACGTCGTCGCGCCGACCGGCTTCGCATGTCTGCGCTTCGAGATCAACCAGCCGCAATTCTACCAGTACGAGTACAATCCCGGCGCCGGCGGTGGCAAGGCCGACGGTCGTCCGGCGGGCGCGAACACCCCCAAGTGGGTCGCCACTTCCTGGGAAGTGGCGGCCTACGGAGACCTCAACGGCGACGGTCGCACGTCGGCGTTCATCACCGGTGGCGACACGCTGTCCGGCCGCGCGATCACGGTGACCACGATCGACACGACGGATCCGGAAGAGTGAGATCGAATCGCGGCGGTCCTTGACGCCGCGTTGCCGAGAACGACAAAACGCTGCAGGCACACCGCCTGCGGCGTTTTGCTTTTGTGGGATGACGTGCTCAGAAGCTGCTCAGAAGCCGAGGCGTCGCAGGACGACCTTGCGCACCGCCGGCAGCCGCAGCCGATAGAGAAACGCGTCGGCGAAGTAATGCGCCATCACCACGGCGTTGAGCGTGATGAGCCCCACATGCACGAGCCCGGTCTGGTTCACGAGCCCGCGCGCAAACGGGGCCTGGAGCGAGCCGACGAGAAGGAGCGGTGTCATGGAGAGGACCATCAGGGTCCACGCGAGCGTGCGCGTGATCTTCCGCTCATCGCCGTCACGTGTCTCGAGCATCTCGGCGGTCAGGAAATAATACTCGAGGCCGTGGATACCCGACGTCACCACGAGGCCCCAGATCGGGATGTACAGCGTGAGTGCGAGCGCAGCGACGTGCGCGCACAGATAGAGCGCCTTCGCACGCGACGGCTTCGCGCGGAAGATCTGGCGTAGCGCGAACACGGCGCCCGCTGCGAAGACGGCGAGCATGACGTAGACGCCCCAGTACCCGAGCAGCGGCGCAAAGCCGGGGACGGGCGTGAGCTGGGCCGAGCTCACGTCGCTCGCGCGCGGAAACAAGAGCAATCGCATGACGAGCATGAGCAGCATGATCGCGACGAAGTTGTTTTGTACGACGCGCTCGCCTGGTGATGGCGGCTGCTTTGCGCGCAGCGAGTACAGCGCCCAGATGCCCTTGATCTGCGAGAGGCGGTGGTGCTGCGCGAAGATGAAGCCGATCGTGATGCCGAGCTCCGCCCAGTGCGGGAATACCACCGACGTGACCCAGAAGAGCGCGAACGATGCAGCGAACGCGCCCGTCGACCCCATCACCAGGATCCCCTTCTGTCCCGGCACTGGCGAGAGAAGGTCGCGCCGGACGCCGAACGCAAGGAACGTGAGGATCACGTGCGTGGTGTTGCCGAGAAGGAACTGCGACAGGTAGAGCGCGTAGTCGCGTTCCACCGTGCGTCCCGTGCCGTGGGCGCGCTCCAAGGCGAACGTGATCAGCGCGAGGAGGAACGGCAGCGTCAGGATGGATAGATCTGCGTTGCGCGAGAAAAGCCAGCCGCTCGGGCTCGTGCGACTCGTGCCGATCATCCAGCAAATCGTACCACGAACAGCGCTCGGATATTCGCGCGGCAGGTGCTATGAACCGCACCTCGTCATGTCTACGCCGCAGAGTCGGATCCGGAATTTCAGCATCATCGCCCACATCGACCACGGGAAATCCACGCTGGCCGACCGCATCCTCGACATCACCGGCGCCGTCACGGAGCGCGAGCAGAAGGCTCAGTTCCTGGACAAGATGGACATCGAGCGCGAGCGCGGGATCACCATCAAGGCGCAGAACGTCCGGCTCAAGTACCAGGCGAAGGACGGCGAGATCTATCAGCTGAACCTGATCGACACGCCGGGGCACGTGGACTTCAACTACGAGGTGTCGCGTTCGCTCTCCGCGTGCGAAGGCGCGGTCCTTGTCGTCGACTCCACGCAGGGTGTGGAGGCACAGACGCTCGCGAACGTGTACCTCGCGATCGACACGGGGCTCGAGGTCATCCCGGTCCTGAACAAGGTGGACCTCCCCTCCTCCGACGTGGACAAGACGAAGGAGCAGATCGAGCAGGCCATCGGCCTCGACTGCTCCACGGCGATCTCCTGCAGCGGCAAGACCGGCGTGGGCGTGCCGGACATCCTTCAGCAGATCGTCGAGAAGATCCCCGCGCCTCACGGGAACCCGGATGGGCCGCTGCGCGCGCTCATCTTCGACAGCTGGTACGACAGCTACCGCGGCGCGATGGTCATGGTCCGCGTCTTCGACGGCACCATCAAGCGCGGCGACAAGATCCGCTTCATGGCCACGAAGACCGACTACGAGGTCATCGAGCTCGGAAGCTTTCAGCCCTTCCCCGTCGCCCTCGACGAGATCGGCCCCGGCGAGGTCGGGTTCGTCGCGGCGAACGTGAAGAGCGTCCACGACACGAACGTGGGCGACACCGTCACGCACACGCTCGAGTCCAGGCGGGCCACGCAGGCGCTGCCTGGCTACAAGGAAGTGAAGCCCACGGTCTTCGCGGGCATCTTCCCCACGGACAGCTCGGACTACCCCGCCCTGCGCGACGCGCTCGAGAAGCTGCACATGAACGACGCCGCGTTCTCGTTCGAGCCCGACTCGAGCGAGGCGCTTGGGTTTGGCTATCGCTGCGGCTTCCTCGGCCTGCTCCACATGGAGATCATCCAGGAGCGGCTCGAGCGCGAGTTCAACCTGGACCTCATCACCACCGCACCGAGCGTCGTCTACCATGTGTGGACCACTGCGCAGGAGATGGTCATCGTCGACAACCCGGCGAAGCTCCCTCCGCCGCAGCTCGTCGATCGCATCGAAGAGCCCTTCGTGAAGATGAGCATCCACGTGCCGGCCGAGTACGTCGGCGCGGTGATCGCGCTCTGCCAGGACAAGCGCGGCCTCCAGACCGGCATGCAGTACGCCAGCACGGACCGCGTGATCATCTCGTACGAGCTCCCCTTCGGCGAGGTGCTGTTCGACTTCCACGACAAGCTGAAGAGCGTCTCGCGCGGCTATGCGTCGATGGACTACGAGTTCTCGGGCTACAAGGCCGGGAACCTGGCGAAGGTCGACATGCTGGTCAACGGCGACCCGCTGGACGCGCTGAGCATCATCGTCCACAAGGACCGCGCCTACGCACGCGGCCGCGCCCTGGCCGAGAAGCTGAAGGAGTTCGTTCCGCAGCAGCAGTACGAGGTCGCTATCCAGGCCGCCATCGGTGGCAAGATCATCGCGCGCGAGACCGTCCGCGCCCTCCGCAAGGACGTCACCGCCAAGTGCTACGGCGGCGACATCTCTCGAAAGCGAAAGCTGCTCGAGAAGCAGAAGGAGGGCAAGAAGCGCATGAAGCAAGTCGGCAACGTGGAGATCCCGCAGCAAGCCTTCCTGGCCATTCTGAAGGTCGACGCATAGCCAAAATTCTGTCCGGGACAGGCCAGTTGGCTGTACGCTACACGGTCTAACCCGCTCGATGAAAAAGCCCCTCGCTAAGCGTCGGACGTTGCGCACGAAGGTGAAGCCCCGTGCGAGCGTGGAGCCCTCTCGACTGGTAACCGCCGCGCTCGAGCGCATCGAGAGCGTGCTCACCAAATCGGGCAAGGTGGACAGGCTGGGACCGCCCGCGACGGAGCTCGAGATCGACGCGCAGGCCAGCCTGCTTGGCAAAGGCAGGTCGCTGCCGCCGAGCTACGTGACCATGCTCCGCGAACGCTCTCGCATCGGCGAGCCGGAGATCCTTCTCACTGCGATGGAGATCGCGGGCAGGAGCTCGGAGCTGGTGAGTCGCCTCGGCAACGAGGCGGTGCGGTACATGCCGTTCTGCGAGTCGCGCGACACGCTGTTCTGCTTCGACAAGGGCGGCGCCAAGGCGGACCCGAAGCGCGCCGAACTGGCAGTTGTAGAATACACGGATGGGGCGATGAAGCTCTTCTGCCACTCGTTCGGCGAGTGGCTGGACCTGGTCGCAGACGGCCGCGAAGAGTCCGTCGAGAACGCGGCCAGCATGCCCGCGGGCCTGAAGCGTCTGCTCGCGGAGCTCGGGTTTCGCTTCGAATATCCCGTCGTCGGCCGCATGGAGACCGGCGACATCCCCGCGATCGTAGAGCTCATCGGCCCTGCCACGGCGAAACAGGTGCGCGGCGACAAGGACCGCCTCTTCGACTCGAGCGGCAAGGCTTCCCTCACCATCAACGTGGACGAGTTCACGCTTGCCGTCTCCCTGCGCACGGGCATCTTCGTGTTCGAGGCGGAGGACGTCTTCCGATGGCTGCGCCACTTCCGCGACGAGAACTTCTTCGGTAGCGACCTGGGCCGGGAGCCTCTGCACGCAGACAAGGTGCGCGATCTGACGCGCGCCGCGCCCGAGCCGCCGCTGGTGTTGCGCGGCATGATGGAGCTCCCCACCCTCTCCGCGACGAAGCACAAGTTCTTCGCCGCAAGCGGCTCCTCGGCCACGGACTTCTATCTCCTTGCACGGACCGCGAGCACGAGCGAGCGCGCGCCGAGCGTCATTCTGCACGTCGTGGATGGCCTCGTCGCGAGCGCGCACCAGCTCGACGAGCCGCTGAACGATCTCTACGTCAGCCCTAGCGGCGCCATGTGGGGCCTCGCCCAGACGCATGCGGTGAGGTTTGCCGGCGGGACCGCGCGCACGTATCCGCTCGCGCGTCCGACCGCCGGGAGAACATGGTGGTGGGGCATTGGCGGGGGCAGCGAACGCATCTTCGTGTGGGGCGCAGGCACGCTGCTCGAGTTCAAGGGTGACGGGTTCTCGCCATTCGTCCCCGACGCCGGCCTGGACGAATCCGAGTCGGTGGTGTCGCTCGTGGCCACACAGAACAACATCTCGATGCTCGTCTGCGGCGATCACATGGGCGCAGTGGCCTCGTTCGACGGCAAGGACTGGCTTCCCATCGGTGAGGACAGCGTCCTCGACGGACAGCTCGTCGACATGGACGTGTGGCGCGGCATTGCGCTGGTGCTGGACAAGAAGGGCGACATCCATCGCGTCGAGCGCGGAGCGCATCGCAAGGTGGCGCTCAATCGTCGCGCCCATGCGTTCACCACCGACTCGGGCGTGGACCGTCCATTCCACGCCGTGCGCGGCTACGACGGTGGAACGCTCCTGGCGAGCGACGGCGGTGTCATCGCCGTGGGCGCGGGCGAACCCATCTTCCACGCGGCGAAGGACGGGCGCGAGCGCACGCGCCTCTTCCGCGTTGGCGGTCGCAGCCTGCAGCTCGCGAGCAAGGTCTCGCGCGTGGAGTCCTCGGACATCGGGGAGACGGGCATCGTGGCCACCTCGGGCCCGAATGTCTGGCTCTTCCGTGACGGGAATTTCCACGTCCTCGACATGCACGAGTGGTAGGGCTCCCTCACGACCAGGCGTGTTAGCCTCGACGCTATGCCCAAGACGCAGCGTGCGCAGGACACAGTTGACCAGGTCAACGCCACGACGGAGTCGGAGCTTTCGGCCTGGACCCTGGAAGAAACACTCTCCTTTGGCGGCGCGCCCCTCTTCGTACTTCGGCTCGGCAATGGCCTCCGCGTCCTGCTTCTGCCAGACGACAGCGCCAAGGTCGTCAGCTACTTCACGTGGTTCCGCGTGGGCTCACGTCATGAGAAGCCGGGAAAGACCGGGCTCGCGCACCTCTTCGAGCACCTGATGTTCAACGAGACGGAAGGCCTCAAGGCAGGTGAGTTCGATCGCAAGCTGGAGGAAAACGGCGCCGAGTCGAACGCGGCCACGTGGCTCGACTGGACCTACTACTACGAGGCCCTGCCGTCTGATCGCTTCGGGCTTGCTGTGACCCTCGAGAGCGAGCGCATGGCGCGCCTGGTGCTGCGCGAGCCGCAAATCACGAGCGAGAAGGAGGTCGTCGCGAACGAGCGCCGCTACCGCGTGGAGGACGACGTCGAGGGCGCCGCGAACGAGCTGCTCTACAAGCACGCCTTCCAGAAGCACGCGTATCACTGGCCCACGATCGGCTGGATGGACGACATCAAGAACTTCACGCCAGAAGACTGCGCAGCGTTCTACAAGACGTACTACGCCCCGAACAACGCGACGCTCGTCGTGGTCGGCGACGTCAAGCTCAAGGATGCGCTCACCAAGATCCGCGACGCGTACGGCAAGCTCGCAGCCGCAGCGCTTCCCGTGGAGGACACGACGCCGGAGCCGTTCCAGCTCGAGGAGCGCCGCATCGAGGTGAAGAAGCCCACTGCGAGCGAGAAGGTCATCCTCGGTTATCGCGGCCCCGCGCTGGGGGACAACGACCATCCGACGCTCGTGGTGCTGTCGGAGATCCTGTTCGGTGGGCGCGCATCACGGCTGTACGAGAGGCTCGTGATCGAGAAGGAGCTCGTCACCGACCTGCGTGGTTGGGCATCGACCTTCCGCGATCCGGGCCTCTTCGAGATGTTCTTTTACGCTCGCGGTGAGCACACGTGCGAGGAGATCCTCACGGCGCTCGAGCCGGAGCTCGCGCGGCTACACGTGGACGTCGTCTCCGAGGAGGAGCTCACGCGGGCCAAGGCTCGCCTCGAGCTCGGGCTGCTCTCCACGCTGGACACTGCGAGCGGCAAGGCCGAGCAGATGGGCTTCTACGACACCGTCCTCGGCGACCCGGTCGGCGCGTTCGGTCGGCTTGCTGCGTATCGTCGCGTCAGCGCTGGTGACATCCGGACGGCTGCGCGCAGGTATCTCCACGCCGCGCAGCGGACGATGGTCATCGTGCGTCGCGATGGAGCGCCGTCGGAGACCGCAGAGAGCGCGGAGGCCGCGCAGTGAGCGCCGCCAAGGAGCGCGCACCGACGGTCATGGAGATCGCCGGCGGCGGCAAGGTCTTCGTGGAGAGCGCGCACACCGTGCCGCTCGTGCACATCACAATCTCCTTCCGTTCGGGCGCGTTCCACGATCCGCCCGGCAAGGATGGCACCGCCCGGATGATGCTGCGGCTGCTCCGGCGTGGCGCGGACGGACTTGGCGCGCAGGAGATCGAGCGCACCATCGACACGCTCGGCGCGGAGCTCTCGGTGGAGGCATCCGCGTCCACACTCACGCTCGGCGGCTCCGTCATCCGGCGCAACCTCGAGCCGTTCATCGCGCTCATCCGCCGCATCGCGGGCAAGCCCACATTCTCCACCGACGAGCTCGAGCGCCTTCGCCGGGAGAGCACCGCAGAGCTGCTCGAGGCTCGCGACAACGATCGGCACCTCGCGTCCGTCGCCTTCCGTCGCGCCGTGTTCGGCGAGCACCCGTTCGGCCGCGGCTCATCTGGCCGGATCACGTCGATCCAGAAGATCACCGAAGATGACATCCGCGCTGCGTATGCGAAGCATTTTCGTCAGGGCAACGTCGTCTTCGGCTTTGCCGGCGACATCGACGAGGCTCGCGCAAAGAAGCACGCCGAAGAGATCGCGAGCACACTCCCCGCGGGCGCCGGGCCGGAGGGGCACATCGCCGAGCCGACTCCCCTCACCGGTCGCGCGCTGGTGTTCGTGGACAAACCAGAGCGCACGCAGACACAGATCCTGATCGGGGGTCTGGGGACGCATCCGAAGGATCCGGATCATGTCGCGCTCGCCGCCGCGACGGCCGTCTTCGGCGGCACCTTCACGTCCCGGCTCATGCGCGAGGTCCGGAGCAAGCGCGGCTGGTCGTACGGCGCGAGCGCACGCATCGCGATCGAGCGCGCGCGACACGCGTTCCAGATATGGACGTTTCCGGCGGCAGAGGACGCGGCGGCGTGCGTCGAGCTGGAGCTCGGTCTGCTCGAGACCTTCGTCACTGACGGCATCACCGAGCGCGAGACGTCGTTCATCAAGCGCTATCTCACGCGCTCGCACGCGTTCGACGTGGACACCGCGCAGAAGCGACTCCATCAGGCGCTGGACGTGGAGCTGCTCGACCTGCCCGCCGACTACCACACGGCCTACCTTTCCCACGTCGCCGCCGTCACGCGCGATTCGGCGAACGCGGCGGTGAAGGCGCGTTTCACTGCGGAGAATCTGATCATCGCTGTCGTCGGGACGGACTCGCAGATCCGCGCGGCAGTCGAGGCAAAGATCGCACGCCTCGCCGGCACCAAGGTCATCAAGTTCGACGAGCTGTGAGCCTGGTCGCCGAGGAGCCGGCCTGACGCGACACGTTTCTACGGCTTGTTGGCCTTCGCGAAGGTCTCCGCGAATTTGGTGTCGTAGTTGGACGCTTTGAACTCTTCGCTCACCAGGACCTTCCGGAGGAAGTCGACGTTCGTCACGCATGGGGCGATGTGCGTGCCAAGGAGCGCGCGATCGAGCTCCGCGATGCACGCGTCGCGAGTCTCGGCCCAGGCAACGACCTTCGCGATCATGGGGTCGTAGAACGGCGTGACCTTGGAGCCTGCGCGCACGCCGGACTCGATGCGGAGGTTACTGCTCAGCGTCTCCTCGCTCTTGCCGGCCCAGGTGAGCGTGTCGATCGCGCCGGGCTTCGGAATGAAGCCCTTCCAGCTGTCCTCCGCGTAGATGCGCGCTTCGATCGCGTGACCCTTGCGGGTCTCCGCGGCCCTCGAGAGATCGGGTAGCTTCTCGCCCGCGGCCACGCGGAGCTGCAGCTCCACGAGGTCCAGCCCGGTCACCATCTCCGTGACGGGGTGCTCGACCTGAAGGCGCGCGTTCACCTCCAGGAAGAAGAGGTTGCCTTCCGCATCCGCGATGAACTCGCAGGTGCCTGCGCCCACGTAGCCGACCTTCTTGACGACAGCGATCGCACGCTCGAAGAGCTCGCGGCGCCTTGCCTCGCCCGCTTCACCACGGAAGAACGGCGCCGCCGACGGCGACTCCTCGATGATCTTCTGATGGCGTCGCTGCACGCTGCACTCGCGCTCACCCAGCGCGTAGGTGTTGCCGTGCGAGTCGGCGAAGATCTGCACCTCGATGTGACGGGGCTTGCTCACGTACCGCTCGAGGAACACGCGCGCATCCGCAAACGACGCCTTGCCGCGATCAGAGCAGCTCTTGAGCGCGCGCTCCAGGCCCGCCGCCTCCGTCACCACCTGCATCCCGATGCCGCCGCCGCCGCTGACGGCTTTCACCACGATCGGGTAGCCCACGCTCTCTGCGACCTTCGCTGCGGCGAGGACCCCTTCGGGCGTATCGATCGTGATGGGCTCGTCCGTTCCGGGCACTGGCGATGTCCCTGCGGACAGCGCGACGTGGCGCGCCTTCATCTTGTCGCCGAAGGCGTCCAGCGTGTCGGGCGCCGGCCCGATGAACGTGACGCCCGCCTCCGCGACGCGCCGGGCGAAGCCGGATTTCTCGCTCAGGAAGCCATACCCCGGGTGGACCGCGTCGGCGCCGGTCTTCTTGATGGCGTCGATGATCGCATCCACGTTCAGGTACGAGTCCTTCGCGGCAGCCGGGCCGATCAGGATCGCTTCGTCGGCATCGGTGGTGTGCGGCGCGCCCGCATCTGCCTCCGAGTAAACCGCGACGGTCTTGATGCCGAGACGCTTGCAGGTGCGGATGACGCGGCGAGAGATCTCTCCACGGTTTGCAACGAGGACCTTCGAGAAGAGCGGCATGGCTCTTTTTCGACCGCCTTGCCCTCCGCGTCAATGCCGAAGATCGGCCCCGACGGCGTGCTCGAGCGCGAACACGGCATTCCAGTACACTGCGAGCGCGTTGATGTGGTCGGTCTTCACGGTCGTATACGTCCTCCGCGCGTCGAGCAGGTCGATGAAAGAGATGCCTCCCTTGCCCAAGGCGACCTGCTTCTCGATGATGCCGACGGCGTACTGCGCGCGCTCGAGCAGGTGTCCCGACTCGTAGCGCTCGATGATGGTGCGTGCAGCGAGGTACTGCTTCCAGGCGCTGCGGACGTCGGTGTCGATCTGCGAGAGCGTCCGCTTTTCCGCGGTCTCCTGCAGCGACAGGTCCGCCTGCGCATGCGCGATGTCGCCCTGATTCTGGTAAAAGATCGGCAGCGGAATGGTGAGGCCCAGGCCCAACGTCGGCGGCGAGAGCGCGTTCTGTCCGGTACCGGTCTGCGAGTAGTTGAGACCGACGGCGATGTCGGGCACACGCTCTCGCTTGGCGAGCTCGATGCCCTGTTGCGCATGGTCCTTCTGCGCCACGATCACCTTGAGATCCGGCCTGCGATCGCGCGCCTCCCTGAGCAGCGCGTCGAGCGCGGCACCGTTGACGCGCGCCGGTACATTGAAATTCACGGTGTCCGGGTCCACGTCGAAGTCGCTCTGACCGGTGCGGTCTCCCAGCAGGAAGAGCAGATTGAACTTCGCGCTGTCGATCGCGATGGTCGTTTGATCGACGACCATTTCGGCCTGCAGCTTGGCCGTCTCCACGCGCGCCACCGTTCCGGAGTCGACGTTCTCCTTGCCCGCGTTCAGCTGGATCTGGAACTTCGCGAGGGACTCGACCCAGGAGTCGCGTGTGTCCGTCGCCAGTGCGAGCGCCTTCGTCGCACGCGCGGCCTCGATGTACGAGGCCTTCACCTGGCTCGAGAGCACGCGGCGCGCGTCTTCCTTGTTCATCTTCGCAGCCGCGATCGCTGCGTCGGCAACGCCACTGCGGAGCTCTCGCTTGCCGACCAAGAAGCGCATGATCGCGGCGTTGTCGGTGATACCCGCGTTTACGCCCCACTCGGAGCAGCCGCCGCACGGCGTGGCCGCGCTGTCGGGGTAGCCGTTGCCCTTGCTCGGATCGTAGCCGAGGGTCTTGCCCACGCCGCCGAAGAGCGTCGGATTGATCCCCGCGGTGAGGTTCACCTTGTCGGCTTGCGACATCGCGATCTGGGCGTCCGCGATGATGAGGTCGAAGCCTTGCCTGTTGAAGCGCGCGAGCGCGTCATCGAGGGAGAGCTTGGGGTGCGCGCCAGGGACCTGTGCAGCACCAGGCGCGGCTGGCTGGGCGCCTGGCTGGGCGCCTGGCTGGGTGGCCGGTGCGGTGCCCGTGAGAGGTGCCGCCGCTGGTGCAGCTGGCGCGGGCGCGGGCTGCGCGGGCACCGGCGGCGGAGCCATGGGTGGGGGCGCCACCGGTTGGCCTGGGCGCGGCGCCTGAGCCAGGGCATTTCCGGAAGCCGCGAGGAGGAGCAACACAACGAGCCCGCCCAGCCCAGCACGCGAGAAAGTGCGAGAAATCATGTGGTCGCCACCCTAGCAGAGAGCCCACATGACCCATTCCGCAATGAACTCGCGATGAACGCATCTTCAGCGCGGATTAATCTTAGAAGCGGCCGCCCACGACCACGCCGCCTACGGTCGGCGACAGAAGCGGCGCGAGCGCGAGATCCACGTTTGTCTTCTTCGGCGGCGCGGCGTTGTCCTTTGGCGGTGGCGCGCCGATGAGCTCCGGCTTGTCGAAGAAGTAGAGAAATACGCCGGTGAGGAGCAAGCCACCGCCAGCGGAGAGCGTTACGACGGACGCGGTCTTGAAGTCGTCGCGTTCCTTCACCGATGACTGATAGTCGGTGAGATCCGTTCCCGTGATGTTACCGGACGCGTCGCGGATCTTCTTTGCGCGAGATTCAGCGCTCAGCGACACCGCGCCCGTCACGACGCCAGCCACCACCGACGCCGCGCCAGCGCCGAGGAGGACTCCCGACAGTGTTCGCTGGCCGCTTCGCTGGAGCTCCGCCGTGACGACGTGCTTCTTGCCGTGCACCAGCACCACGTCATGACTGTCGATCTTGCGCCCGTTCGCGATGAGCGAGACGACATGCGCGCCGGGCTGGACGTGAAACGGTACCGAGCTCGGGGCAACACCCACAGCGCGACCATCCACGTAGACGTCGAGCGCTCGATCGCTGTCGACCACGAGGTCAGCGGGCTTCTCCTCGAGGGGCACGTCGAGCGTGGTGCGCTGGCCTGGCTCACCTACGACGTCGCGTGTTGCGTCGCCGTAGCCCTCCGCGCTGACGTGCACGTGGTGCTTGCCGGGCGTGACCTCTCCGATGAACGGCGCGTCGACGAAGGCGCCGCCGTCGATGCTCACCTTCGCGCCCTCCACGGGCGAATAGATGGTCACTCTTGCCGCGGTCGACGTGACCGTGTTCGCGGGCTGCTGCGCCACCACCGACGGCTCGAGCTTGGCCGCCAGCGGACCGAGCTCCGAGAGCGCATCAGCGGCGTCAGGCACGCGAGCCCCTTCCTTCACTTCCTTCACGTACTGCTCGTAGTGAGCGACGGCGCGCACCAGCATGTGCGGGTCGCGCTTGCCGCCCGCGAAGTAGTTCTTCCGCTCGGCCTGCGCGAGCGAGAACAGGATCTGCGGCTTGGGCGCGAGGCGGTAGGCGTCCTCGAACGCTGCGACGGCTGCGTCGTAGCGGCCCGCAGAGTAGGCCTGGGCCCCGGCATTGAACTGCACCTTCGCCTGGTCGACCGGAGACGCATCGGCCGCGCGCGCAAGGCGCGGTGACAGGACACCCACGGCACCGAGTAGCCCGAGCAATGCGAGCCGGCGCTTCGTTCTCATGGGAGCACCGGGCGCTGCTTGAGGATGGTGAGCGAGCGATCATCCAGGAACGCGATCTCGTCCACGCCGTCGCCAGACATGTCGCCGACGACAAGCGAGAATCCGACGGAGAGCGTGCGGTCGAGGATGCTCGCCACGTGCCCAGCGCCGCTCCGCTCGATCGTGCCGACGTAGAGGCACTTCGCCGTGAGCACGGCGACTCTGCTCGCGCCCTGGGCGTCCACCCGGATGTTCGCGATCCCGGTTGGGTCTGCGAACGTGGCGCAGGAGGTGCCGCCGTCGCCGCCATCGGCGGAGCTCTGGCCTCCGCTCACGGCAACGTTCGTCACTGGTACGCCAGTCTTCGAGAGCGTGCCCTGTCCGTCGTTGAAGTAGACCGTCATGGTCGACGAGCCCACGATCTTCGTCTGGTCGCCAGGGAAGCGAGCCGGCTGCACGCTCGTGAAGCCAGAGATGTAGACCAGGTCCTTCGCGTGGTCGCCATCGACGTCGACGAAGACGAGCTTCCCCGCGGCCCCGAATGGCGCTGGCGCCTGGGCAAGATCCTGCCGACCCGCCGCGCTGAGCCTGGCGATGGTCGCGCTCTTGCCGCCCACGGTGCCGCTGACCACATAGACCTCCGCGATGCCATCGCCGTCGATATCGTCCACGGCGAGCGGGACGCTGGTGTTGGCGAGGTAGCGATTCGCCTTCGCGTCGCTGTTGTCGGTGCCGACCAGGATCGCCTTCGTCGCGTCTTTCGTGGGCACGACGATGGAGGAGAACGCGCCCAGGTCGCCCTGGAAGCTCGCCGCCTGCGGAGCGATGACGACGCCGATGCCGCTGCTGCGTGCGGTGCCGATGTCGCCATAGAGGACGCCCATGTCGGTCTCTCCTTTCGCCTTCAGTGGACCGGCGACGACCGCGAGCGCAGGCCCGAACGGCTGATTGGTACTGTCCGCCACTGCCTTCACCGCGAGCGGGAAGCGGTCCGCGTCACCAACGAGCACTGCGGCGGCGGTCGTGGGGCCAGTGGGGTCGTTGCCGACCACCGTGAGCACGTCGAGAAGCGCCGGAATGGTGGTGAGATCATTTGCGAGCTGGAACGACGCGACACGACGCGGGTTCTCTGGAAGGCCCTGTTTTCTGCCGTAAGCGAGCAGCACGTCACCGCCAGCGGAGTCGGCTGACGCGCGCACGAGGACGCCTAGATCGAGGACGTTGTCGCCGTCGTAGTCGCCGACACCGATGCGCGCGACGGAGCCGCTCGTGGGCAGCGTGCCCGGCGAGAAGAAGCCGCCCGGGGCACCGACGAAGAAATCGATCAGCGTGCGCGACGGCGAGATCGCCGCGATATCCGGGAATCCGTCGGCGTTCAGGTCCGAGACGATCGCCTGCGTCCATGCGTCGCCGGTGTTCTTCACGTAGGGCACGAACTCCTGGCTGAACCCGAGCGGCTTGGTGGAGCCGAACGCGATCATGTCGGAGAAGACGACGTCGGTGAGGGTGTCGCCGTTGAAGTCCCCGGCGGCGATGATCGGGTTGCCGCGCACCGGGCCGGCGAGCGTGCCCTTCAGCGTGTAGAGCAGCTCGCTGAGGATGCCTGTCTTGACGTTGTAGACGAAGGGAGCGTGAGGCGGCGCTCCCGGCTGCGGCTGGAAGTTCACCACGATGTCCTTCTGTCCGTCGTCGTCCATGTCGCCAACCGCCAGCGTGATGGGCATCAGCTTGAGCGCGGCGATCTTGGAGAACTCGACGCGGGTCGCCGGGAGCGCGACGGCCCCGCCCATCGCGTCGTTGAACACGATCTTGCCCGTGACCTCCTTGCGGCAGATCGGAACTATGTCGAGCTCGGGCGCGCCCTTGCCACCCTGGGGTGCGGCGAGGAGCAGGAGCTCACCGCAGACCGACCCCGGAAGGACCTTCGTCACGGTGGCGTCGACGATGTCGCCGCGGCCGTTGAGGGTCACACCGGGCGGGACATTGAGCGGGATGGTGTTCGTGAGGTCGGAGCCGGCGAACAGTGGCTGGCCACCCGCGCTGCCGACGATCACGGCGAGGCCGTGCGTGACGACGGCGGCGGACGCGGCGGAGGTTACCGGCAGCGAGCCGTCCGCCAACGAGCCGACGAGCCCGAAGAACGCGACGTCCGTCTTCTCGAGGTTGGTCGGGTATGCGACGGGAACAACGGTGCGATCGTCCTGACCGAGGAGGATGTCGACACCACCGCCGCTGCTCGCGAATGCGATGTCGTCGAGTCCGTCGTCATCGGTGAGTGCGCGCGTCACCTGCGGCGCGCGGATGCTGGCGCCGACGAGCAGCGTTTGCGCGATCTGGGCGGCGTCGTCGACGAAGTGGATCTCTGGACGGCCCAGGTCGGACACGCTGCTCGCAAAGAGGTCCTGACGGCCGTCACCGTCGAAGTCCCCGAGCTGGAGTCGCGCTTGCCCCGACGGCACCGGCGTGAACGTGAGGTCGAACTGGCCCGACGGCGCGCGGCACACGCCATCGGTGCCGCAGCCCCATCCGGTGGGACACTGGGCCGTCACCGTGCAGAGGAGGCGACAGGCGGTGGGCGTTCCCTTCGCGCCGCATTTCGCCTTGCCCACGTCGAACGTATCGCAATCCTCCCGCGCTTCGACGACGCGGTTTCCGCACGTGTCTGCGGTGACATCGGGAAGGTTGGCGCACGCGTACGCGAGGGCGATCGAGGAGAGCGCGACGAGGCGCAATACGAGCCGTGTGGTCATGTCAGAACGGAGACTCGAGGTCCTTGTTGATCTTGTTCGGGCCCGCGCCACCGGTCTGCTTCACGAGGGTGATGCTCGGGCTCTCGTCGGCCGCGCCGCCCACCTCGAGTGTGCCCGGAGTGAAGCCGCTCGCGCGAACGATGAGGGTCGAATGGGCCCCGCGCGGGAGTGCGAACGGACCGGGAGATGCGCCGAGCAGCTTCTTGTCCAGGTAAACCTGCGCGCCCGCAGGCGTCGCGTTGACGGTCACCATCACGGTGGGCGGCGCGGGCGCCGGGTCCGTGACGGGGCCTGCCACCGATGCTGCGACGCTCGCGATCTCGGATGCTGGCGCCGTCGGTAGTGGGCCGCTCGCGCTGTGCCCGAACGTCGTGGGCGCCACAGGCCGCGAGACGAAGAAGGCCGCGAGGCCAACGCCCGCGAACAGCGCGACCGCACCCACCACCATCGGCACGAAGTTGCGGCGCGGGGCAGTCTGCGACTCGAGCGTCTTCGGGATGTCGGTCTCGGCGCTCAGGTAGGTCTGTGCGTGTGCATCGGCGGTTGCGGCTCGTCCGGTGTCGCCACCGCTCACGAACGCCACGTTTTTCCCTGCAGGCGTGGTCTTCGCCATCGCCACGCTGTCCGGTCCGCTCGGTGGCGCAACGCCGAGCTGCGTGGGCGCGCCGGACAGTGGGCCGCGCGCCTGCTGGAGTGCGGCCGCGAGGCCTGGCTGCGTCGCGTCGCGCGAGATCCCGAACGCCTCTGCGAGCGCGTTGACGGCCTCGCCTGCGGACGCGTAGCGCTGATCGCGTTCCTTCGCCATCATTCGCAGGATCACCGCGTCCGCAGGCGCGAGCGCGTCGTCGCGATCGGACGGCAGCGGCACCGGCGCGCTCAGATGCTTCACCAGGATGTCGACCGCCGACTCCCCGCGAAACGGAAGGTCGCCCACCAGCGCCTCGTACGTCATCACGCCGAAGGAGTAGATGTCCGTGCGGTGATCGATGGAGACGCCGCGGGCTTGCTCCGGCGACATGTAATAGGGCGTTCCCATCGCGGTGCCCGTCTTCGTCTTGTGCGTCTGTCCGCCCTCCGGCGCGAGCTTCGCGATGCCGAAGTCGAGCAACTTGGGTGTCACGTGCCCGTCCTCGTCCGCGACAAGGAACACGTTCTCGGGCTTGAGATCACGGTGAACGATCCCGCACTTGTGCGCCGCATCGAGCGCGCGCGCCACGCCTCGGAGGATCGGAAGCGCCTCTGCAGGCGTGAGCCGCCCCTTCTGCTTGATCAGTGTGTCGAAGCCTCCGCCATCCAGGAGCTCCATCACGTAGTACTGGCGACCGTCCGGCAGCGTGCCGAAGGCGAACACGTCGATGATGTTCCGGTGCCTGATCTGGTTCACCGCGCGCGCCTCCGCGACGAAGCGCGACACCATCTGCGCGTTCGAAGAGAACTCGCGGTTCAGGATCTTGATCGCGGCAGCCTTGCCGATGAGCGGATGCACGGCGCGGTACACGACGCCGAAGCCGCCCTCGCCGAGCTTCCCTTCGATCCGGTACTCGCCCACCATCGCGCCCGACGCGAGACCGTGATCCATCGTCGCGAACATGTCCGACGGCAGAAGGACCGCGCCGTCGTCGGGACACATGGTCTCGTCGTCGTGAAACGTCTTCTCGCAGGTGGGGCACGTCAGCATCGGGATCTAAGAGCAAGGGCGCCCAACGGGGCACACCAACGCTCGTGCAAGTATCGCACTCAGCCCGGCCATAAGGCACGTAGATGGTGTGTTACCCATCGGAATCCGCGAAAATCCCACAGCGCGCGCACATCCACGCAGAACCCAGATCAGCGCGGGTGGACCCATCCACGTCCCCTGGAAGGCGTGCCTTCTACGTGAGGTAGTCGCGGTCGCGGAGCTTCTTCGGGATGTACTCCTCGGTGATGAAGGAGATGCCCTTGGAGAGGATCGAATCGACCTCCATCTTGAAGCCGTTCTTCTGTAGCTCCTTGATCTCGTTCTGCCACTTCTTGTCGGCAAACCAGGGGTAGTTTCGCATCTGCTCCGCGCGCGCGAGATCTTCCTTGTTCAACTTGATCTCGACGGAGTTCGGCAGCTTGAACTTCTTGTAGTCGAAGGAGCTCATTCCGATGAAGCGCACGCCCGGCACCGCGAGGCGCATCGACTCGTACGCGAGGTTGATGCTGCCCTGCTTGAGCACGCTGTAGATGTAGAGCCCCCACGGGTCGTTATCGACCAGGACGTAGACGGGGATCTTCAGCTCGGTTGCGAGGCGCTGGAGCAAGCGACGGATGCCGCGCGCGGCCTGGCCTTCGCTCGTGAGGAGGATGCACTCGTTCTTCTTCCAGAAGCCGTCCTCGTTGAGGCGCGACCACACGGCGGCCTTCTCGACCAGCATGATGAACTTCGCCTTGGAGCGGACGAACTTCAGCACCTCGGGCTCGCAGATAGAGGGAATGCCCCAGCCGCCGCGGCCCATGCGCGCGAGATCGATCTCGTCGCCAGCGTCGTTCACCACGAGCGAGCCGGCAGCGAGGCCCTTCTTGTTGGCAAAGAGGTGGAGCTCTTCGCGGAGCGCGTCGGTCGCGACCTCGACGTCTTCGATGATGGGGTCGGACTCGTTCTGCTCCTCGAACGTGTTCTCGGAGGAGCCCCGCAGCGTGTGCTTCAGGATGTAATACATCTGACGGATGGTGACCGTCTTGTTCTGCAGAATGAGCTCGCGGCAGCCGTTCGCGACCAGGAAGGTCTGCATGAACTTGCGCGCCATGTTCGTGTTGAAGAACTCGCGCGACTGAACGCGATCGCCGAGCTCGATGATGCGCTTCTTCTCGTTGAACGAGACGTTCGACAGCGCACGCACGCGGAGCGCGACAGCGGGATTATCCGCCTTCTCGACCGTGCGCAGCGTCGCAGAGGCGAGCTCCTCGATCTTGCGAAGGGTCTTGCGATCGCGCTCGGTCGCGCCGTTCTGTGCTGAGCCCGCGCTCTTCTTCTTGGCAGCCATGAAACTCCTCAGGCCTTCTTCTTCGGGGTGGGCTTCTTGGCCGGCGCGGCCGGCTTCTTCGCGGGCTTCATGGGCTTCGCAGCCGGAGCAGTCTTCTTCTTCTCGGGCGCGGGAAGAGCGACCTTGTTAGCCCCAGCCTTGGCCTCGACCTTCCCCTTGGCCTCGACCTTCCCCTTCCCCTTCGCGCCGACCGCGGGCGCCTGCGACGGTCCCGGCGCACCCTCGGCGGGCGGCGGCGGCGGCATCGACGGAGCGCCGGCCTTTGCCTCCTCCTCCGCCTTGGTCTCCGCGACCACGTTCACGAAGTTCGGGAGCGCCTTGTAGAACGAGCCCTCGACCTTGTCCTTGTCGCGTCCAAGAATGCTGGCGATGGCACCAGCGACCTCCGGAATGTAGCGCTGGAAGAGGCTCATCCTGCGCTGTTCACCCTCTGCGCGAGCGCGCGCGCGGATGTGCGCTGCGAGCTTGCGACCGCACTCCTGCACGGCGAGCTTCAGCTCCTTCATGAGGTCGTCGTAGTGAGCGACGGCCTCCTTCGCCTCGCTCGTGAACGGCACCCACACGCTGGCGAGGTGCACGACGATCGCGAGCGGACCGACGGGCAGCGAGCCCTTGGGCTGCGAGAGCTCGTAGCTCTTCCAGTTCGTGTCGTAGACGGCCTCGCTGATCGCGCACGCCTTGGGCTGGTACTGCAGCGGGACGCGGTTCGCGAACCGCATGACGTCCGCGGGTTCGTCGTTGGGCAGATCGCCGCCGTACGCAAGGCCGACCTCCACCGCGAACGGATTGCCGCGATACACGGACGGCGGACGCGTGGTGGAGACGTAGTACTCCGCTTTGAAGCGGCGCTTCAGGCCCTCGACGAGGAGCGCCTCGCCGATCGGAACGATGCACGACGACGGAGGCGCGTGGACCTTCACCTCGCCGAGAGCCTTGTGCAGGCGGTCCAGCACCTCACCGTGGAGATCCTCGGCCCTCGCCGTGGGCTTCACGCCCGCGAGCTTGCAGATCTGCTCCGCGATGCCGTTGGTGACGCGTGAGAAGTCGCCCATGAGGACCTGCTTCACCGTGCTCTTCCCGGAGTCGCTCAGCATGGACATGAGCATGCCGAGCTCGACGCCGTGCGGGTGCGGCTTGATCTCCTGCGCCTCGCGCGGGAGATCGTTGGCGACGCGCGGATAGTGGATCGGCACGTCCATCTTCGGACCGAGGTAGCTGAGCTCGAGGTGCGGGTTCGCGACCACTGTCTGCTCGAGGTACGCGTCCACGCTGGTGCGACCACCGCGGTAAGCTGCGACGAGGTTGATCTCGACGCGCGTGCCGTGGTCCTTGTCCCACTCGACGGTGTCGTCCTTCACGACGTCGGGCTGGTTGCGCTTCGTGTCGATGCGCAGCTCGATGCGGAACGCGGGGCGCCCCTTGCCCGTCTTGCTCGTGATGACCACGGGCTTGCCGGTGGTCTGCTGCCCGTAGAGGCCCGCTGCGCTGATGCCGATGCCCTGCTGCCCACGTGACTGCTTCAGGCGGTGGAACTTGGACCCGTAGAGCAGCTTCGCGAAGATCTTCGGTATCTGCGGCTTCACGATACCGGGACCGTTGTCCTCGATGATCACGCGGAAGCGGCCCTCGCTCATCTCCTTGATCTCGACCGAGAGCGACGGGAGGATGCCCGCTTCCTCGCAGGCGTCGAGCGAGTTGTCGACGGCTTCCTTCACCGTGGTGAGGAGCGCCTTCTGCGGATTGTCGAAGCCGAGCAGATGGCGGTTCTTCGAGAAGAACTCGCTGACGGAGATGTCCCGCTGCTTCGCGCCCATCGTCTCCGCGGTGGCGCGTCGCGCAGGCGGGACCTGCGGGGCCGTTTCCTCGTGCACGTGCACAGCGCCATTCATCCCCGCGGCGCCGTTCGAACCGTTCGCGTGCCCGTTGGTCGTTGGTTTCTTCTTGGGCGCGGTCTTGGACGCGGCCGGGCGCTTGGGCGGGTTCTCGTTGAGCAGCTCGAGCTGCTGCGGCGACGGCGGCGGTTTCTTCGGCATGACGGGACGAACGTAATAGCCAGGGGTGAACAAGTGTCAAGCTTCTCGTGGTCGAGGTGGAGGTCCATGTCCATGTCCATGTCCATGTCCGAGTCGTCGTCGACGTCATTGTCGTCGTCGAGTACCCTCGCTCGCAGATGATCCGTTCGCCTGTCGTCTTCCTCATCTTGCTGACGGGCTTGAACCTCCTCAACTACCTCGATCGGTACGTTTTTCCGGCTGTTTTGCCGGTGATGCAGGAGGACCTCGGGATCTCCAATTTCGAGGGCGGTCTCGCGGCCGCGACGTTCCTCGTCGGCTACTTCCTGTCGAGCCCCATCTTCGGAAAGCTCGGTGACACCGGCCAGCGCAAGAAGCTCATCGCCGTTGGTGTGCTCATCTGGAGCTTCGCCACGATCGCCTCGGGCCTGGCGGTCGGCACGTGGTCGCTCCTGGCTGCGCGCGCTGTCGTGGGTGTGGGCGAGGCAAGCTACGCGACGCTCGCGCCGACCATCATCGACGACATCGCGCCGAAGGAGACCAAGGGGAAGTACCTCGCAATCTTCTACCTCGCGACGCCTGTCGGCTCCGCGCTCGGGTATCTCACCGGCGGCTTCATCCAGAAGCACTGGGGCTGGCATCACGCGTTCTTCGTCGCGGGCGGCCCCGGCATCGTGCTCGCGTTCCTTTGTCTGCTCATGAAGGAGCCCGCGCGCCTCGCGGTGAAGGACAGGCCGAACATGCTCCAGTCCGTGGGCGTCTTGTGGGAGAAGGCCCAGTTTCGCCGCGGTGTGCTCGGTTACTGCGCGTACACGGCCGCGGTCGGCGCGTTCTCCTTCTGGGCGCCAAAGTTCCTCGTCTCCGTGCACGGCATGAAGCTCGACAAGGCGACCTTCTTCTTCGGCCTCATCACCGTCGTCGGAGGCATCGGCGGCACGCTCATCGGCGGTGCCCTCGCCGATCGCAACGAGAGGCGGCGGGCGAATCCCGTGCCGCTGGCCCCTCCGAAGGACGTGAGCTACCGCGAAGGCGCCGAGCTTCCCGAGCATCCCGAGGCGGAGAAAGAGCGCCTCGCGAAGGACGCGGTCAGCCGCGAGCGAGCTACGGTGAACGGTCTCCTGCGGATCTGCGGGCTTGGAAGCCTCATCGGCGCGCCGCTCGCCGCGCTCGCGTTCCTGTCACCCACGCCGACGGGCTTCTTCGCGCTCGTGTTCTTCTGCGAGATAGCGCTCTTCCTGGGGACGTCGCCCATCAACGCGGTTGCCCTGCGCGCAGTCCCGCCACATCTGCGCGCCAGCGCGATGGCTCTGCAGATCTTCGCGATCCATCTGGCCGGCGATCTGTGGTCGCCCGCCGCTGTCGGCCTCGTGGCGGACAAGTTCTCGATGAGCATCGCCGTCATGCTGCTTCCGATCGGCATCGCGGTGAGCGCGTTCGTGTGGTGGCCCCGCCCGCGCGAGGCCGCGGTCGAGGAAGCATCCAGCGTGGCCTAGGCCGCTCCTCGAACCCCTGGCGAGCGGCGAAAATGGCTGAAATCTGGCGACCGTCGTTGACGTTGTCACCCCCTTCGGGTTACGTGGCGCCAGCACGTTTTTGGCTCTTTCTCCTTATCCTCGTCCTTATCCGCCCGCGCGCCCCATGCCGCTCGCCCGAACCCCATTTCTCACCAATCTTCTCACCAGAAGATTCGCGGCCCGCGTGGTCGTTCTTCTCGGCGTGCTGGGGCTCATGCTCGGCGCATTTTGCGCAACCGCGCGCACCGCGCTTGCCGCCGGGCCCGACGGAGGCGCAGGTCCGCCTCCCCTCACCGGCCCCACCGGCCCCGGTTCCGGACCTGCGATGTCCGTGGATGCCGGAGCACCAGCGAACGCAGACGGCGGCACCGCCCAGACCACACCCCAGACTGGCCCCCAAACCTCCCCCCAGACCGGGTCCGCGGAGCCCGCGCTCCCCGAGATCCGCATCCCTCCGACGGAGGCCGAGCGCGCCGAGGGTCAGCCGATCGTCCGCATCGACATCACCGGCGCGAAGCGCGTCGCGCGCGACGACATCCTCACGTACATGCGCGAGCATCCGAAGGCGATCTTCAAGGTCGAAGGCCTCTCGTCCGACGTGCGCGCGCTCTGGGATTCTGGCTTCTTCGACGACATTTCCGTGGACCTCTCCACGGTCGACGCCGGCGTCATTCTCCGCTTCATCGTGCACGAGCGCCCGAACATCAAAGGCGTGGAGTTCGAGGGCAACGAGGAGATCGAGAACGACAAGCTCACCGAGGCCGTCGAGGTGAAGCCCAACACCATCTTGAGCGTCCCGTCGATCCGCCGCAGCGTCCAGAAGATCAAGGATGCCTACGCGGAGAAGGGCTACTTCCTCGCCGACGTCGAGGCGAAGCAGGAGAACCAGCGCGACAACGAGGTGATCATCAAGTTCAAGATCACCGAGCACCAGCCCGTCACCGTGCGGCGCATCACGTTTATCGGCAACTACAGCGTGCCCGACAACGAGCTGCGAGAGGCGATGCAGACCGGCCAGAGCTCGTTCTTCTCGTTCGGCTCCGGCGGCCCATACAAGCAGGACATCTTCGAGCGCGACGTGCTGCTCCTGAACGCCCTGTATTACGACAAGGGCTACATGAGCGTGCAGATCGGCACGCCACGCGTGATGCTCACGCCGGACCGCGAAGGCATCGAAATTGCGCTGACGATCCACGAGGGGCCGCGATTCAAGATCCGGAAGCTCCGCGTCTACGAGCGCGATGCCGACGGGCGCGAAGTGGAGCCGCTCGGTGGGCGGCGCTCGCTCAGGCAGCTGATCCGCGCACACTCGGGCGACTACTTCAACCGCGCAGAGCTCGTGAAGGACCTCACCTCGGTCCGCACGCTCTACCGCGACGCGGGCTACGCGAACGTGGAGGCCGAGCCCGAGACCGAGCTCGACCCCGTGAAGCAAGAGGTCGACATCGTCATCCCGATCCGCCGCGGACCGCTCGTACACGTCGAGCGCATCGAGGTGAAGGGCAACACGAAGACCCGGGACAAGGTCCTGCGGCGCGAGATGGAGATCGAGGAAGGCCAGCTCTTCTCCGAGACCAAGCTCGAACAGAGCAAGCGCCGCGTGACAGCGCTGGGCTATTTCGAGCGCGCCGACGTCTCCACTGAGCAAGGCTCCGCCCCCGACAAGATCAACATCAACTTCGAGGTGACGGAGCGCCCCACCGGGACGTTCCAGGTCGGCGCTGGCTTCTCGTCCGTCGAAAACTTCATCGCCACCGCGCAGGTGCAGCAGGCGAACCTGTTCGGCAACGGGCAGTCGCTCGCGTTGCAGGCGCAGGTCTCCGGTCTCCGGCAGCTCGTGTCGTTGCGCTTCTTCGAGCCGTATTTCCTCGACTCGGACTGGTCCGCGAGCACGGAGCTCTTCGACCAGCTCTACATCTTCCCGGATTTCTCACGTCAGTCGTACGGCGGCTCGCTGACGTTCGGCTACGCGCTCATCCAGCCGTGGCTGCGCCTCTCGCTCACGGGCACTGCGCAGTGGGACAAGGTCAACACGTCGCAGGTGAACACGTTCTTCGGCGCGACCACGTCGGGCTACTTCAGCGTGTTCTCGCGCCTGCCGCTCGCGAACCTCTTCAACGACGGCCGCACGCTCTCGCTGCGTCCTTCGCTTGTCTACGACACGCGTGACAACCGCCTCTTCCCGTCGTCGGGCATCTTCCTGCAGGGCTCGACGGAGCTCGCGAGCTCCGTGTACGGCAGCGAGATCGAGTTCATCCGTCACCGCTTCACCGGCCGCTTCTACTACCCGCTCGGCGGACAGACGGGGCAGCCCGGCTCTGGCTTCGTCCTCAAGCTGAACACGGAGCTCGGCTACATCACGAGCCCCTCGAACCAGGGCGTGCCGATCTTCGCGCGCTTCTTCCTGGGCGGCATCCTGGACGTCCGCGGCTATCGCCTCCGTACGATCGGCCCGCGCCTGCCGCTCAACCAGTCGCTCGACGTGAACGCGCCACCCATCTTGAACGGCGCGAACATCGGCGGCAACTTGCAGGGGTATTCCAACCTCGAGTTCGAGTTCCCGATCATCGACAAGGTCGGCATCCGCGGCGTCGTCTTCTACGACATGGGCAACGCCTGGAACACCGAGGACCAGTTCTGCAAGACCACCCCCGCGCCGCAGTTCGCGCGCGTGGTGCGGCCCTGCTTCGACGTCTCGAGCCTCACCTACCTTCGCACCAGTACCGGCTTCGGTATCCGCTGGTTCTCGCCGCTCGGTCCGCTGCGCTTCGAGTGGGGCTTCCCGCTCGCGCCGCTCCCCTACGAGGAGAGCTACGTGTTCGAGTTCACCATCGGCAACTTCTTCTGAGGGCCGCTTCGTGATCGTCGCGCAAGCCGCCCACGGCGTCTCATGAGGAGAGCTGGTGCTGTCGCGGCGGTCGTGATCGTGACGCTCGCGGCGGCGTGCACGCGCGCGGCTGCCACGCCAGACCCTTCCATCGCGCCCACCGCAGCCGCAGCTTCGGTTTCGCCCAGCGCGGCGGTTTCACTCGTCGACGCAGCGGTACCCACGTTCGCGGCGTGGACCGACGACGTCGCGACCGCCGAGATCGCGAAGAGCTGCCACGCGAAGCCACCACGCCGTGGGCCGCTGCAAGAGGGAGAGCGCGATCCGCTCCTGTGCAACCTTCCGTGGATGCAATCGTGCGTCTACAACCCGTGCCACCAGAAGGCCGATGAGTGCCGCGGTGCGTGCGGGGATACGTGCCGCACCTGCGACGACGCCTGCGCGAACACCTGTGACAGCTGCAAGGGCGGATGCAAGGACGACGCGTGTCGTAGCGCCTGCGCGAAGAGCACCGGCGTCTGCAAACAGGCGTGTCTGACGGCCATCGACCATTGCGGCACCGCAGACTGCTCCGCCGTTGGGCGCGCTTGCTATGCGGAGGAGACGCGGAAGTGGAAGTCTCACGGCTGCTCGTGCAACAGGATCCGGCCCTGCACCGACAAGTGCCTCGAGAACGCCGGGAAGTGCACAGGTGACGAGGACTGCTTCGGCAAGTGCAAGAGCGCGTGCGCAGCCCGGTTTCCCGGCTGCGACGTCCTCTACTGCATCATGGGGAGCGAGCCCGGGCTCGACAGGTAGAACATGCGCGCGCGAAGCTGGCTTTTCGCGAGCACGCTCCTGATCGCTGGCGCGTGCGCCACCCCGGCG
>JANXLV010000085.1 GCA_025355005.1 Myxococcales bacterium
TGTAGAGGTGCTCCACCGCTTTCATGCGGACGGGCACCTGGGGAGAATCCTGAGCGCTCACGGGGCCAAGAGTATCATGGGAGGGGGCGGTGGGATCCCGCTCGAACGGGTGTCAGGGCTTCTTGCTCGTGCTCGGCGCGACGCCCGCGGGCGTCCCAGAGTCAGCGTCATGAAGTGTGCGCTCGATCTGTGCGACATGCTCCGGATCCAGCTTCACGACCATCTCCCCAAGAGCCCGCCGGGCCTCGGCAGCGGTCATGCGCCCCTTATCGAAGTCGACACAGATGATGCACATGATGGAAGCATAGCAGGCGGCGCAGTCCGCGCCCCCAGCGCTAGTACCCCTTCTTGGCGGTGGCGATGTCGCCGAGCTCGATCTCGCGCGACGCGTTGGTGATGAGGCACATCGCCGAGTGCTGACGCACAGTGATGACCCGGATCTCGGCCACGGTCTCCTCCGGAAGGATCGACTCGTCGCGCGGACGCGGGATGTTCTCCACCGCGGCCGGATCATCGCGCTCGAGCGCGATGCGCTGCGCGGCCGTGCGCGTGGGCTGGGTCTTGTGCCAGGCGTCACCCTGGCGCGTGACGAAGAGCCGATTGCCTGGCTTGAGGCCGTCGGCATCACCGTGGTCGATGAAGATCACCGCGTTCTGGCCGTAGAAGACGTGGGTCTGGACGCTGGTCCGAACGCTCGCCACGAGATCGACGTCGTTGCGGCGCGGCGGAACGACCTCGTACTTGCGGAGGATGGGGCCGACGAATGCGCCACGCTCGATGACGTCCGTCGTCTCTGTGATGCGCGCGCGTGCGATGTGCTCGTTCGCGTTCCACTCGTCGATGCGCACGGTGCCCTGGATCTGCACCAGGTTTGCCGTGCCGACATTGCGCCGCGGACGGAAGACGGTGAGCTCTTGCCCGAGCTTCACCTCGTGGCCATCCGCGATGCGGATGTAGACCTCGTCGAAGTCGTTCAAGAACATCTTGTCTTCGCGGGCGCCGGTGATCTCGCCCCAGGTGGATGTCGTCTCGTCCTCCACGAAGCCGTCGTTGCGAAGGAAGATCGTATCGGGCGGGACCTGACGTCGGCGATCGACGAAGGTCTGCCCCGACGTGGGCGCGGTCACCTGCGCCGCGACAACACCAGCCTTGAGCTTCACCTGATCGCCCGGGTAGATCCAGTGCGGGTTCTGGATCTGCGGGTTATAGGACCAGATCCGCGGCCACTGGTACGGGTTCTTGAAGTACGAGTCGCAGATGCCCCAGAGCGTGTCGCCCCTTCGCACCGTGTGCGTGCTCGCATCCGAGTAGCGCGTGGTGGCGCCGCCGAGCACGAAGCTACCGGTGTCGCTTCCGTGCACCGTGTTGCCGCTGCCGCCGGCATGGCCAAGATCGAAGTGGTCCGTGTCGTTGCCGCTGTGGGCCTGCGAGCCAGAGGAGCCGCTGGTGTTGCCGCCGCCCGTGACCGAGCCGGGCGCTGGAGCCGCGGGCACGTACGGCCCTTGCACGGTCGTGGTCGTTCCGGGTGTCGGCGTTCCGCCCGCAGGCGGAGCTGCCGGGGGAGGCGCGCCGCCGCCGGCGGTCTGCGCGAGAGCGACGTTGGCGTTGAACAGTGGAAGCGCGAGCACCGCCACGAAGATACCTGCAACATGCACGCGTTTCATCGATTCTCCTTGGGGCCCTTGGGGCCAGAGCCGCCGGAAGCCGGGATGCGGCGCGCTGCGTCGCTCTTGGGGAATTCCTTCTGCAACTTGTCGTAGTAAGCGCGCGCCTTGTCGGGCTGACCGAGCTTGTCTTCCGCCATTCCGAGCTTCAGCAACGTGTCGGGCGCCTTGATGCCCTGTGGGAAGCGCGCGAGCGCACCCGCGAGCTCCTGCTCGGCATGCGCGAAGTCACCGAGCGAGTAGTAACAATCGCCACGCCAGAACATGGCGTTGTCCGCCATGGGATGGTCGGGGTACTTCACGAGGAACGCGGTGAAGCCGTCCAGCGCCTCCTTGTACTTGCGCTGCGTCATCAGGTTGCGGGCGGCGTCGTATGCGGCGCGCGCCTCGGGACCGGCGGCGGGCGGAGTCGCGGGCGGTGCGTTGACGTCATCCGCGAAGGGAGCGGTGAGCTGATCTTTCGCGCCACGACCACGTGGGGCGCGGACCGCCGACGATGGTACGCCGCCACCTGCGACGCGGATCGCGGGCCGCGGAGTCGTGTCGTCGGGATCGTCGGACGTGGGCTCTCCGCCGGACTCGTCGCCGACGTCCTTGGAGAGCTGGACGATCCGCTGATCCTTCTGACCGTCGGCCTTGGGTGGCGCGGGCCTGGCGTTCGCGTCCTTCCGGGGATCGATGAGCGGCTCGTCGGACGCCGGGATCGCCGGCTCCTTCTTGTCGTGATCCTGCTCGTCCTTCGTCAGGGCGTCGCGGAGCTGCGTCAGCTGCTTGTCCTGGGCGCCCTCATGGGCGCAGGCCGCAGACATGATGAAAAGCACGCAAGCGGCGGCCCACAGCGCATAACCCCTCTTGTGTGGCCGCTTTATCAACATCTTGGAGCCTCAGTGAAAGGGTAGGATGGCCAGCCCAAACGAGCCAACTTTTCACCGAAGCAGGAGGAGCGCGCGACGACGTGACGCCGTGCGAACCTGCACGGGGGCCTTTACGAGAGGCCGATCTTGGGTCACATTCGGCGAGCCGTGCCGCAACCCCGCCGCAAACTGGACCTCCGGAAGACCCTCTTTCTTCTTCCGAACATGATCACGCTGTCCAGTATCTTCTGCGGATTCGACTCGATCCGCCACAGCGCGGAGGCCACGGGCGACGACGACTACTATCGCGCCGCGCTTCTCATCGTGTACGCGCTGTTCTTCGACATGCTGGACGGCCGCGTCGCCCGCCTCACGAAGACGCAGAGCGCGTTCGGCCTCCAGATCGACTCCCTCGCGGACGTGATCTCGTTCGGCGTGGCGCCGGCGCTGCTCGTCTACAAGTGGTCGCTCTACCAGAAGCCGGTCGCCGGGCTCATCTGCGCGTTCATCTTCGCTGGCGCTGGCGCGGTGCGGCTTGCCCGCTTCAACGTCCTCTCCATGGGCGAGAGCGGCCAGCCGCAGAAGCCCGGCAAGTACATCGTCGGGCTGGTCGTGCCGGGCGCAGCAGGCATCCTGGTGTCGCTCATCGTGGTGAACCACGCGGTCCAGGGCGATCTGTCCGGGCCCAAGTACATCGTGCCGATGTGCGTGCTCACGGTGTTTCTCGCGTTCCTGATGGTGAGCACCATCCGCTTCCGCTCCTTCAAGGACCTGAAGCTCAACGCGCGCTCCGTGTTGCTGGTCGCGTTCGCGGTGGGCTCCAGCGCGGTCATCTCGCTGCAGACGCGGCCCGAGTTCGTGTTGCCGTGGCTCCTCTTCTTCTACGTGGCGATCGGCCTCATCGAGACGGCGATCACGTTCCCGAAGCGCCGTCGCGAAGCCGCAGCGCAAGACCGCACCAGCATCCCACCAACCTAGAGCGTCTTCGTCATCGGGAAGCAGGTTGGGTTTGCGCTGCCGTAGGTGCAGACCTGCATGCCGTTGGTGCCGTCGCCGAGCTTCCAGATCGTGTTGTTCTCCTGGCCGCTGGGGGAAGTGCCATGGATGACGCCCTGACCGTCGATCGAGAAGTAGCTGTCGAAGACCTGCGTCTCGTTCGCGGGGTTGTTCTTCGTGTACATCGTGGGCTGAAGGGTGATGCGGTAGAAGCGGTCCGCGTCCATCTTGAGCTCGATCAGCTCACCAGTGAAAGCGCCCTGGTCGGCTTCCTTGTAGCGCCACGTGCCCGTGTGGGCCGCCTCGACGGCGGTGAGGGCCGCAGGTGAGGTCGGACAAGGTGCATCACCGAGAACGTGGGTCCACTCGTCGCGACCGTCGTCCATGATGATGGTGCGGCAGTTCGCCGACACGGACGCGATCGGGTAGACGGTGTTGCCCGCGGTGATCGACTTTCCGTCGGTCGTCCACGTGAAGTCGGTGTGCTGGATCATGTCAGGGGTCGGGTTCGTCCATGCGGGCGGGCGCACCTCGAATGAACCCGTGCCGTCCTTCGCGAGCGTGAGCACGTTGGTGTGGAGCAAGTGGGTACCCATGTAGTCCTCGAGCGTGAACGAGCCCACGAGCCAGCCGAAGCTCGCGACCGGCGCGGCGTCGGCACCGGCATCCTGCGCGGCAGCGGGCGTGGGCGAAGGCGCAGGAGGCGCGGCGGGGTCGGCCCCGGTCGTCGCGGAGGGGGCAGGCGCGGCCGCACCGGGCGGAAGCGTCGCATGTGCGCGGTCGGGGTCCGAAGAGCCGCAGGCGACCGTGAGGAGCGAGGCCGCGGCGACGAAGACGAGGGAAAGGGGAAGAGATGCGGTGTTGGTGTGCATGCGTTCCCATCGGCCGCTCCTCCGCCGGGTTGCGAAGAAATCCGAAATACCCGTCCTCTATGGCGATCTGCGGGCAAAACACCTCTAAGATGGCCTCCACATGAGCGTCGACGACCTCTACCAGCTGCGTGAACGCGCCAAGGCGGCCATGTCGCGCGGCGATCTCAACGACGCGGTGAACTCCCTCGTCGCGGCCGCGCAGCAGACGCACGTGGCCGAGCACGACTACGTCACGGTGCTGCGCCCACTGGTGGACGTGCTGATCCAGCGACGCGACCCGCGCTCCGCGCTCACGGTCTTCTGGTACCTGGCCACGAACGAGCCGAACGGCTTCACGCGCGCACAGGCGATGCTCCCGAACGTGCCGCCGGTGGACCGCGCACGAACGCTCGCCGCTGCAGGCGACAATGCGGGCGCCGCGCGCGAGATGGAGAACGCAGGCCTCGTCGCCGCCGCCGCGATCTACCGCGAGAAGGCCGGGGACTTCGCGGGCGCGCGCGCGCTGTGGTCGCGCCTGTCGAACGTGACGACGAACGGCGCCGACGCCTACAACGGGGCGCTCATCCACTTCAACCTCTCGCGCTGCGCGAAGAAGTGCAAAGACGTGCGCCAGACGCGCGAGGCCATGGTCGCCGCCGTGCGCCTGCTCGAAGAGGCCGCGGACCATTTCGAGTCGATCGGCCAGCGCGAGCGCGCGTTCGACTGCTTCCAGGTGCTCGTGCAGATCGGCCGTGAGAGCGGCCAGTTCGAGGACGTGCTCGAGGGCTTCGTCAACTGCATCCGCATCCTGCGCGAGGACCACCTGAAATACTTCGCGCTGCAGTACTTCGAAGACGCGCTGGCCGCCGCGAAGGAAAAGGGCGAGCTCTCCGCTGCCGCGACCATCGCCCGCGAAGCCGCCGACTACGCACGCGCGCTGGGCATGGCGGCCGCAGGGGCGCACTACACCGTGGTGCAGGCGGAGCTGTGGCGGGACGTGGCGCGGCAGCACATCGCGCGCGGCGCTCCGGCAGAGATCGCGGAGAACGCGATCCTCGCGGCCATTCTCGCGTTCGGTGAAATGGGTCAGTTCACGCGCGTCGGCAAGCTGTACGAGGAGCTCGGCGCCATGGACCTGGAGCCCACGCGCAAGGCGCACTACGTCCGCGCGGCCACCCGCTACCAGGGTGTGCGCGACGAGCCGCTCGACGCAGCTCCCCTGCCCTCGCACCTGCGGCAAGACAACAGCTTCCCGGAGGTCTGGCACGTGGACCTCATCGAGTGGGAGCAGCGCGGAAGCGCCGCCGAGGCCTGCGCGGACGTCCTCACCGACAAGCGCTGGCCAGACGTGGTGCGCCGCAAGGCGATGCTCGCCAGGCTCACTGCATTCGCGGTGGAGAATCACCCGGAGGACTCCAGTGCGGCCACGGTTGCAGCGCGCGCGCGACTGGCCGCGCAGCTCGCGCAGCTGCAGCTCTACAACGTGCTGTCACCGCTGGAGGCGCTGTTCGCTCGGCCCGAGAAGCAGGTGAAGATCGCCGTACTCGAGGCGTTGAAGACGCTCTTCTTCAAGCGCAGCTTCGTGACGGTGCGCGCCGCGCTGAAGGAGCAAGATCCGGCGGTCCTCCAGCAGGCCGCGCGCGCGGTGGAGATGCTCTACTTCCTGCACGCGTTCGATCCACTCGCGCGCATCGTCCGCGAGGCGCCGCAAGCACCCATCCGAGCAGCAGCACTGTCGGCGCTCGCACGCGTGGACACGCTCGAGGCGGCGGAGTTCATGCTCGGCATCCTGGAGCACGGCGCGCCGCAGGATCGCGTCGCTGCGCTGGAGAGCCTCAAGCGAACGAAGGGCATGAAGTTCGTGGACCTCGCCCGCTCGGAGATGGGCGGCGTCGCAGCCCCCGTCCAGCAAGCCCTACGAGAAGTGCTCCGCGCGCGAGGGATCGCGGCGTAGCCCCCTACCCCTCCCCCTCCCCATCCACGATCTTCTGCAGGCGATTCACGCTGTCTGCCTCTCCCAGCACGATGAGCGTCGTTCCAGCCTCGATCACCATGTCTGGCTCGGGGTTGTACGTGAACTTGCGATCGACGCCGCGGACCGCCACCACGAGCAGCCTCGTCTCGCGGCGGATGGGTGCGTCCTTCAGCTGGACGCCGGCGAACTTCGAGCCTTCGCGGATCACGACCTCCGACAGACGCAGCGCCTTGTCCTTGTCGCGCAGCATCTGATCCATGAACTCGGTCACCTCGGGGCGAATGAGCTCGCTCACCATGCGGCGCC
>JANXLV010000156.1 GCA_025355005.1 Myxococcales bacterium
GACGATGACGATGATGAACCGGCACCGGCCTCCGTCCGGCGTCCTCCTCCTTTCACCGGGCGCGGTCCTGCAGGGCAGACGTATGAGGCAGCCACGTCCGCGAACAAGCAGGAGGTCACGATCGGCTCGCAGAGCGGCCCCGATCTGACGAACGCCCAGCTCTCGGGCCCGTTGCGAAACGGCACGTTCGTCGGTGAATGCGGCGCGTCCGACAACATGAAGGTGACAGTGAAGGTCGCGATCAAGATGGGGCGCCCCGTTGGCGTGAGCATCTATGCGTCCGACCCGGACGTCGCGGGCTGCATCGATCGCTACGTGCGCACCTTCTCGTGGCCGTCCAGTCCGAAGATGGATTCGCTCACGACGACCTACTGATGGTTGTGTCGAGGTCAGCTATGCTGGAGCGACGTTGAACACCCGCATCGCTCTCCTCGCCCTCTCCGCGTGCGCCGCATGCAACAATCCGAGTCCATCGAAGGGCCCGAACGCCTCGCCGACATCGAGCGCCGCGTCGCTCGCATCAGGCGCCGCGTCGCCAGCGACCAGCGGAGCGCCGAGCACGTCGAGCGTGTCGAGTTCCGCATTCGACGTCCACGAGTGGGGCCTCGTCGATGTGCGATCAGGCACTACTGCATCCCTCGTCGGAGGCCCACCGGGTGGCCACACGAACTGGAATGCACCGCGACGCAAGCCGGTCCTCTACTTCCATCTGGCGGATGGATCGAACGGAACCAGCGCAGTCGATGCGACCGTCACCGTCACGACGCCGCACCTCACGTTCGTCGAGACGTTTCCGAAGGGCGAGCTGTCGAGCGACTCCAGCACGCTCACCTGGCGCGGCGTGCATGTTCGCAAGGAGAGCTGTCACGTCACGGGAGCGCCTCGTCGCGACGCACCCGAGTGCCACACCGCGGACGGCTATTGCGAGGCCGCCGAGCTCCCGACCTACGAGACGCCCGACGCGAGCTGCATCGATTTCGCCGGCGCGTCCTTCAATCACCTCTTCTATCGTGCGAACGGCACGCCGCCGGAGCTCCCGTACGACGTCGTCGTGAAAGGCAACCAGCTCTCGATCACCCATGCCCGCGCGACCGACATCGTCGGCCCCATCCTGTACGTGCACAACGACAGCGGCACGGTCACGCTCTCCACGATCGCACCACCCGCTGTTGGTCGCTCGATACTCGCCGATCCGCCGAAGGACACCGACGTGAAGTCCGCGCAAAACGCGCTCGACGCGGCCATGAAGGAGGTGGGCCTGACGGACGCGGAGATCGGCGCCTTCGATCGCGCGTGGTCGAACGATCTCTTCGGCAACGCCGGAGCCGCGCGCGAGCGAGATCAGCGCCGAGCCGCACTGGCCCCAAGCGACGTCCTGCTCTTCGTGCTTCCGGCATCGCTGGTGAACGGAGCCTCCACGGTCACCATCTCCCCAACCCCGCGAACCGTGCGCCGCTTCATGCTGGTGCGACTGCGCGTGTGAGCAACAGACTCAGGGAGTCAGGATGAGCAGCGCTGCCATGGGGTCGGCGTCGAACGCAACGAAGTCGGCGCCATGCGCGTGAACGAGAGTATGGATGTCGGCCGTTGCACGGTTGCCGACGCGAAGCCAGACGACCTTCGGCGGGAAGCCATGAAGGAAGCTGAGTTGTCGAAAGTCTGCGTCCTTCGAAACGATCGCGAACCCGCCCTGCTTCGCGTGCTCCCAGACGACCAGATCGTCGGCGCTCGCGAGACCGACGTCGCGCACGTGGGCTGATCCGGGGAACAGGTCGATAAGCAGTGCGACGAGTCGCGGAGACAGGTTCTGATCGAAGAGAAGCTTCACGCCGCGGGGACCGCGAACAGCCGCCGCTCGCGATCAGCGGCGAAGGCCAAGCACGCGCGAATGTCCTCGGACGTCAGGTCTGGAAAGTCCCGCACGATCTCCTGCTCGGACATCCCCGAAGCGAGGTACTCGAGCACGTCGTATACCGTGATCCGAAGACCGCGAATGCACGGCTTTCCGCCGCGCTTCCCCGCCTCGATGGTGATCACCTTCTGGTAGTCCATCGCTGGATCGTAGCTAAGCGCCCTTTGCTGAGCAAGCATGGGGCGCTCCGAGCTTCACGGGCACCTCGGGTATCGTCAGGCCGCTCGTGACGACGCGCGCTGGCGTCGCCGGAAGCGGAGTGACCTCCTGACAGGGCCCATCTTGCTTGTGCAGGCGCTGCTCGTATCCGGGCGTCGCGCATGTCTGTTCGACGGCGGTTTCGATCCCGATCGAAGGCGTTCCCAGAGGGCCAAGCGCGAACGTGAGCGGCGCGCGCGCCTCGGGTGAAGCCGCGCCATCCATCGTTCCCGAGACCCGGACACCGATCGGTCGCGTGCCTCCTGCGAACCCAACGGATGCGTGTAGATTCCACGCTTCTTCTGTCGAATTCAGCCGCAGACCCACGAATGTGAACGCCGTCGTGCCGTCCTTGGTGCGTGGTGCAAGCGCATCACGCAGACCTGCCGCGAGCGGAACGGCGGCGCGGACCGCGTCTTCCGTCGGCGGCGTGTAGTGCGTTTCGGTGTGGAGTGTGAGCAGCGCGATGGGCAACCACAGCACCGTGGCGGCGGTGCCCGCAGCGGCGTCGGCGAGGTCTCGCGGCTGGCCCATGCTGGGCATCTTCTCGTACTTCCACTCGCTCCATTCCTTGTCGAGCGGGTAGTGCTCGCGGCGGAGGCGAGCGTGGTCGCCGCGCAGAAAGCACCGGACAAGTTCGACGCGATCGAGGCGCTCGATCCGATCGCGCTGCGAGGCAACATGTGGGGCGACGCGATCGGCGATGCGTTCGGCGCTGGCGGCCTGGGGCTCAGCGGCGTGGGCGTGGGTGGTGGTGCTGCAGGGGAGGGCATCGGCCTGGGCAACATCGGTACGCTCGGTCACGGCGCGGGCACCGGGACGGGGCAGGGCTTCGGTGGCGGGAGTGGTCGGCTTGGCAGCGGCAGCGGTGCGGGCACGCCGTCTCTTCGACAGGGAGCCACGCAGGTGAACGGACGTTTGCCACCGGAGGTCATCCAGCGCATCGTCCGGCAGAACTTCGGACGCTTCCGCCTCTGCTACGAGAACGGCCTGCGCACGAACCCGCAGCTCGCGGGGCGCGTGGCGGTGAAGTTCGTGATCGACGAGAAGGGCAGCGTGAAATCCGCCAGCGACGGCGGCTCCGACCTCCCCGATACCAGTGTGGTGAGCTGCGTCGTGCGCGGCTTCACCAACCTGTCGTTCCCTCAGCCCGAGAGCGGATTCGTCACCGTGGTGTATCCCGTGATCTTCTCGCCTGGAGCTCCCGCGCCCGCGCCCGCGCCGCCGCCCGCAAAGAAGCCGTGATGCACGGCGAATAGGCAAGTGGCCAGTGATGACGACCGGAGGCGCCGGCGCGCGCTTGCCGACGCGAAGCCAGATGAACCTGTTTCCGTGATGGCGGCGTCAGCGAAACGCATCGAGGTTGCTCGCTTGGTTTATCTACCACCCACCTGTCCCGTTATGTTACGCCGAGGGATGATCCTCTCCAGTCGGCTCTGGTTCGGAAGCACCATCATCGCCGTTGGGTGCGCCTTCGCTTGTTCCTGCTCCAGCAGCAGCGGAGGTGGCGCCACCGACCCGGGGAAGACGAACGAAGCAGGGGCCGATTCGAGCTCCACGGCCGATGGCGGCAGTGACCCTGGCCCGAAGGATGCTTCGTCGAGCGAGACGGCGAGCCCGTGCGGCACGGCCGAATACGGTCTTCCCCAAGCCATGGGTACGCTCAGCTTCAAGGCCGATGGCGTGCTCGTCAACACGTTCACCCAGCTGATGGAGAGCCCGGACCTCAACGGTGGCGCCACCCTGATCATCGGGATCAATGGCACCAAAGCCGACAAGCATACCGGGCCTTTCATCGGTCTGCGGTTCAGCGGGACTGCTGCAGGCGATTACACCTGCGCGACTGGGAACCAAACGCATATAGATTACACCGCCGACGACGCGCTCCCCACACCCCCGGCGGAGGCCGCGATGGGATCGGGCAATTGCAAGTTCCACATCACCTCGTACGGCGCGGTGGGCGAGCCCATCGTAGGCACCTTCCAGGGGTTACTCCAGGCCCCCACCAACGTGACGATCACCGAGGGCGCCTTCAGCCTGACTCGCTGCAAGTAGCCTGTGATCTGCAAGCCGCCCTCCTGGCTGGTCGTCGGCCTCCGCGGAACGAGCGCCTCGACAAGGCGTCGAGAATCGTGAACGTCGATTTGGTCTTCGAGCGAGTCTACTAGCGACGCTCCGCTTAACTCTCTGACGGTGCATCCCGTAGTATCGTCATGCGGGCTGGCGTTCTCTTCGGGTGGGCGGTGATAGCGGTCGCGAGTGCCACGACTGCGTGTGATCCCGCGCTTGGCGGCGCGGCGGACCCGACGGGGCAGGGCGACCAAGGCTGGAGCCCTGCGCACTACACCTGCAGAACACCCACTGTGGCCCCGGGCCCCGCTCCGTCGTCTGAACGCGTTATCGAGAGGTGCAAGGCCATTCCGGAGCCGGAGAACCAGGAGATACTGTCTTTCGAAGGCTGCGACAGAGCGCCGACGTTCGAGTGCCAGAGCAACAAGGATTGCACCACTCGCACAGCCGGCTACTGCCGATGGTTGCCGGTCTGTTGTGGTGGGAACTGCCCACCACAGGGCACGCGTTGCTTTTACGCCGCGTGCACGAGTGATCTCGACTGCGGCAGCGGCAGTGGTTGCGTCTGCGGCGACGAGGCGACGCGAAGTCCGGCTCCTGGCATTCCTCCTACCGATGGTGGCAGTCGTTGCATGCCGTCAGAGTGCCGGTCCGACGCCGAGTGTCCCGACGGAAGGGCGTGCTCGTACATGCCCAACATCTGCCCGGACCGGTTCTGCGGTGTCGTTGGCGCCGCACCGGAAGGACTTTACTGTCACACCGCCGCGGACTCTTGCGCGGGCGATTCGGACTGTGCCGTGCAAGATCATTGCATCGCCGCCATGCCCAACGCATGTCCAGGCACGGGTGCGGGCCCTACCTGGCACTGCGGGAGGGAGTTCGAAGGGGTCGAGTACTAGTCGCGCTCGTACGAGTACTTCGACCGCGCTCCATGTGTTACTATGTGCAACACAATGGCATCGCGCGCTGGCAAGACCTCCACATTCTCGATCTCCGTCGACAAGGAGACGCAGCGCATCCTCAAGACGGAAGCGAAGCGCAACTACGGCGGCAATGTCTCCGCGCTCGTCTCCGCGATCGCAAAGGAAGCGAAACGCCAGCACGCGCTGGACTGGCTCCTCCAGCGCGCCGCCGCCCCCGCGATCACGAACGAGGAACGCGACACGCTGCTCGCCGAGATCGATGGCGCACCCGCACCGAAGAAGCGCCGCCGTCGCGCAGCATGACCATCCGCGGCATCACGCTCGACGCGGGCGCATTAACCGCGATCGAGCGAAAAAAGCAGCGCGGAATGCAGCTCCTCCAGCTCTCCCAACAACGCCTCGCAGTGCTGTCCGTGCCGATCCCCGTCGTCGCCGAGTGGTGGAAAGGCCGAACGGACGTGCGCGAGCACATCCTGGACGCCGTGAACGTCGAACCGCTCACGCTTGCCGTCGCGAAGGCCGCAGGGGAAGCGCAAGCCAACATCCGCGGAGCCTCCGCCATCGACGCCATCGTGATGGCCTTCGCCGCAAGCCGAGGCGACGTGGTCTTCACGAGCGACCCGAAGGACCTAGAATCGCTGCGCACCTACTTCCCGACCGTGCGAGTCCTCACCTGCTGATCGAGCAAGAAGAAGCAGGCTGAGAAGAGCTGCCCACCCCCGCCGCCGCTACGCGTCGTCGACCCCTCCCAAATCGCGTGCTCGCGCCGATGGCGCTCCGCGCGCTCAGGGAGGGGTGCCGCGATCACGGAAGAGGAGGCCCGCTCCCTCTCGTGCCGTGCCACACCGCGTGCACGACAACGAGATCGTCCTCGATCGTGAAGTAGAGCGCGTGCCGCGTTCTCGGCATGCGAACCTTCCGCACCGCCCCCCCCGCCAATCTCCCCCCAAACCTGGGCGTGCGTCGGTATCTGTGCCAGAAGGTCGATCGCCAGCGCCAGCTCGTCCGCGAAGAGCCCGGGCGCCGCCGCGCGGTTCGCACGCCACCACGCGGAGGCTGTCTCCGCCTGCTCCGTCGCAGCAAGCGTGAACTCGACGCGGAAGCTCAATGCTTCGCGCGAAGGCGCGCAAGCACCTCGCTCGCGGCGACGCCTGCGCCCGGGACGTGCGCGGCGATCGAGGCGGTCAGGAAGCCGTGGACGCGAGCGCGCTCGGCAAGGTCGAGCGTGTCGAGGTCATCCGCCGGAATGAGCTCCACTTCGGTGCCGTCGGGCAAGGAGCAGGGCTCATCGAGGACGAGGCGGCCCGCCCGAACGCGAGCGCGAAGGGTGTTCGACATCGTTGAGTGATAGCACGGCTGCTCCCTACAGTAAGCACGCGGAACGCATGGCCGCTTTGTATCGGTCGAAGGCCTATGCGACGGCTACTGGTCTCTGAGCGCTCCCGGACGACGCGGCGGCGGAGCTGCGGAACCCGACGACGGTGCCGGCCGAGCTGAGGTCTCGGGTCGTGGCGGAGCCGCGCCGACCACGGTGAACACCTTGTCGGTCCAGCCCGGCGGCCCCGCGTCACCTTTGGCGAAGTGCTCCTTCCGCTCCGCCGTGAGGCGGGAGTCGGCCGCGAGGACTCCGTTCCGGTCGCTGCCGCCGAGCAAGAGGCCTCTCTTCTCCTGGACGTCGATCGTCACCTTGCCGCCTTCGCGAAGCGTGATCAGGCCCGCATGAACGGCGGCGGTGCAGACGGAGCTCTCATCAGCGTCGTAGTAGTCCGAGCCAACGACGTCGCCGGGCGCACCATCACGGGGGCAGATGAACTCGTACCGCGCTCCGGGCTCCAGCTGGCCCTTCGTCCCCCACGCGATCTCTCCGCCGACGTGCTTCTCGGCCTCGCTCTTGGCGAAGTCACAATTGGCGCAGCGCCCGACGCCGAAGACCATCGCGGCGCCGAAGATGAGGAGCAGGGCGCAGCCCATCGCTTTTCCGGCTCCTCCTCCTGACGGCGAAGGGGCCGCGCTCCCGAACTGTCTGCCCACGTCCGCGAACGGTTGCAGGAAGATCTGTCCGAGGCTCGGACCGATGCCGGCGCCGCAACGCGGGCAGGGCCTCCCCGTCGTCGCTATGAAGCCGCAGCGCCCGCACTCTTGCTGCATCTCGAAGCCCACTGGCGCTTCGTCTCAGTTGAGGAGTGCGAGGGCCTGCACGTCCTGCTCGAGGTCGGGTCGCCACTGGCGCAACGCCTGGATCGCGCCGCCCCCTTGCGCGCCAGCCTCCCACGTGTCCGTGTGCGCAAGCACCTCGCGCACCCACCGGAGATCCGCGAGGTCCGTATCCGCCTGCATGATGTTCGCGTGCTGCATGGCGACCCAGCGCGTGTAGAGCACGCATTGGAATCTGGCTGTGTTGGCCCGCCCGGACCCGATGACCACCATCGCCACCGGAACGATCGCGAGCAAGATGACGATGAGGCCGCCGATCCCGGACGCCCCCAGAAGCGCGAGTCCGCCGAAGAAGAAGACCCCGGCCAGAATACACAACGCGATCCCGACCATCGCGTGCGGCGCCCACGAAAGCGGCCGCCTCTCCTTCGGATCCGCGAGCCGCATGAGGGCCGCGTGGGCCGTCCTCCCCGCGGTCGCGAGCGCCTCTGGCGAGAGCTGCGCGGGGTGCGGCGGATTGCCCTTGCCCATGATCTGGGCGAGAGCGTCCTGCACGGACGGCGGCAGCGGCTCCGGGAACGCGGCGCGCAACTCACTCAGTCGCGTCTCCGCGGCCTCGATCTGTGCGGCGGCTTCCGCGACCGATCGCGGCGGCGCGATCGTTACGCCACGACCCTGGCGATTGCTCGTGAGATAGTGAAGGGCGCCATCAGCAGAGCCGCGCAGCCGCTTCTGCTCGGCGATGAGACCGATCCAGCGTCGCGCCTCCTCGCGATCCTGACCGATGCGCTTCTCGATGAGCTCGGCGCACCGCTGGAGGTTGTCGCGGAGCTCGACGAGGTCGCGGCGCTGCGCGGGATCGACGCGACCTGGGTCCAGCGTGGAGGTCCGCCTGCTGACGAGCTCCAGCTGCACCCACGCCACCAGCGCGTCTGTCTCCGGCGCCGCCAGCTTCCGCTCCAGGGTCTTCGCCGCCAGGAGCGAGTCGTGCAGCAGCCCGGCCGCGTTTCCATACATCGCTTGCACGCGCGCCTGATCGGCGAGACGCGCCTGCTCCTCCGCGAATCGTCGCGCCTGCTCCGCCCGCATCGCCTCGAGCTGCCCGAGCTGCTGCTGGGAGAGCGCGAGCCCTTGTTGCTGCAGCGCGCCGAGGTGTTCGAGCCGCCCATCGAGCTGATTGAAGCCCGAGGTCATCGCGCCGGCCATCTGCTGGAACCCGGCGCGGTTCGCGGCCGCGTTGGCGGCGAGGCCTCCGGCGAGCACGCCCGTTTGCTTACTCATCGCCGATGCCTGCGCGGCCTGCCCGCTGCGGACAGCACAATGCGGGCAAGAGAACCCGTCATACGAATTCCCGCAGCGTCCACACTGCACCATGTTCATCCCCTCCTGCGAAGCCTTCGATCGGCGCAGGCACCGCTCCGGCGAAAACCGGAGAAACACCCGGCACAGAGGTTGCTCTCTCTCTCTCTCTCTCTCTCTCTGTCAAGGGCCTCTGCGGCCCACGTCCTAGCGTTCGCCACAAAACCAAACTGCGCGCCCTGGTTGCCCATTGCGCGCAGTTCGTTCGCGCCAATTTGGCGCTGGCGACGCCAATATTGGCGCCGCTTGGAGAGTGACTACTACTCCTTCGCGTCGCCTCTCGCGAAGATGCTCGCCACGTAGTTCAGCACGTCCGTCGCGCTCACTTCGTTGTAGCCGAAGTTCTTGATCAACCTCGTCTTGATGATGTCGATCTTCTCCTGCGTCTCCTTGTCGATGACGGCGGAGACGAGCGTCTTCAGCTTGATTGAGTCCTTCTGATCTTCGAAGAGCTTCAATTCGAGCGCGCGGCGCAATCGGTCATTGGTGTTCCACGCGAACTTCTTGCCTTCGACTGCCAGGGCTCCGATGAAGTTCATGATCTCGCGCCGGAAGTCGTCCTTCCGGTTTTCGGGGATCTCGATCTTCTCTTCGATGCTCCGCATGAGACGCTCGTCCGGCTCTTCGTCTTGCCCGGTGTAGCGGTTCTTGACCTTCTCCTTGAGGGTGAAGGCCTTGATGTTGTCGATGTAGTTGCCCGCGAGCTTGGCGATCGCGTCCTCGTCCGCGCTGATGGCGCGCTGGACCTCGTTCTTGACGATCTCCTCGTACTCGCGCTTCACGATGCCGACGATTTCCTGGAAGCGCTTCCGCTGCTCGTCGTTCGTGATGAGCGAGTGATGCCGCAGACCCTTGTCGAGCTCGTTCAACACCATGAAGGGGTTGATCGTGCCCTCACCCGAGTCGTTGACGAGCGCGTTCGAGATCTTGTCCTGCACGTAGCGCGGAGAGATGCCCTCCATGCCCTCGCGCTTGGTCTCCTTGCGCAGCTCCTTCACGGTGTCCTGCGTGTACCCGGGCAGCACCTTGCCGTCATACAGCTTCAGCTTCTGGAGCAGCGACAGGTTGTGCTTCTTCGGGTCTTCCAGCCGAGTAAGGACGGCCCACATGGCGGCCACTTCCAGCGTGTGAGGAGCAATGTGCTTGCCCTTCAGCTTCGCGCCGTTGAAGTCCTTCTCGTAGATCTTGATCTCCTCCGTCAGCTTGGTGATGTATGGGATGTCGATCTTGATCGTGCGGTCACGCAAGGCTTCCATGAACTCGTTGTTCAGGAGCTTCTTGTACTCGGCCTCGTTCGTGTGGCCGATGATGACCTCGTCGATGTCCGTCTGCGCGAACTTCTTCGGCTTGATGCGGTGCTCTTGCGACGCGCCGAGCAAGTCGTAGAGGAACGCGACGTCCAGCTTCAGCACCTCGATGAACTCGACGATGCCGCGGTTCGCGATGTTGAACTCCCCATCGAAGTTGAACGCGCGCGGATCGGAGTCGCTGCCGTACTCGGCGATCTTCCGGTAGTTGATGTCGCCCGTGAGCTCCGTCGAGTCCTGGTTCTTCTCGTCCTTGGGCTGGAACGTGCCGATGCCGACGCGGTCCTTCTCGCTCAGGATCAGGCGGCGGACCCGGATGTGGTTCTGGATCATCTTCGCCCAGTCACCCTCGTACTTGATGAGGAGGTGCTTGAAGATGAAGCGGCTCGCCGGATCCAGATCGCCGTCGACGCGGACCTTGAAGCGCTCGTTCGAGAGCCCGAGCTGCGCGATCGCCTTGTCGCGCCAGTCCATCGGGATGAGGCGCAGCGGGTCCTCGTTCATGGGGCTCATGAACTTGTCGGTGTCCTTGCCCGCGAGCCCCGTGTCCCCCAGGTTCACCCACGTGAACGAGTAGAGCGCGCCCTCGCTCGTGCGCGAGTACGCCTCCACGCCCTGCTTCAACAGCCGCGCGATCGTGCTCTTCGACGAGCCGACCGGGCCGTGCAGGAGGATGACGCGCTTCTCCGGGCCGTAGCCCTCGCTCGCGGCCTTCAGCACGTGCACGAGGCGCATCAGCGGGATGTCGAGGCCGAAGATGGCGTTCGCGCCCGCGTTCAGTTCGTCCTTGAAGAAGTTGTATCTTACAAGCTTCTTCTTGTTGTCGATGTACTCCTCGGTCCCGTAGCTGATGACCATGTCGTAGATGCGCTGGTACGCATTGCGCGTCACGGTGGGGCGCTGGCGGACGATCTCGAGGTACTCGTCGAAGCTGCCCTCCCAGCTCAGCTCTCGATACAGCTTGTAGTCCTGCATCTCCGCGATGCGTTCGGTCATCTTCGCGCTGGGGCTCGTCGACATGGCGTCGAGCGTATCGAGAAACCCAGGTGATGACGAGACTTCTCACCCGGGGTGGAGCGGGCGGTTTACGTGAACCGTCGTCCTCAGGGCGCTGGAAACGCGCGCCCTGGGATTGTTTCGGGGAGGCCCGCGGTTGTGCTGATGGAGAGGTGCGACAAGTGCGCAAGATCTGGCGGCGCATCTGGCGGTGGAGGGGAGGCACAGGGATTGCGATTGTTTGAACTGACCGTCATGCAAAGCGGTCCGCAGACGTCTATCGTTAGGAGAGAGTTGAAAGGCCAGTCGTCATGAAGCTCGCAAAGTCGGTCACCCTCGGAATGTTGCTCTCGGTCGCGCTTCTCGCCTGTGGCGGCGCTGAACCCGAGGCGCGCTACCCCGATCCGCCCGCGCCCGTTGGTGAGTCACGCGGCCCCATGCCGCAGACCGCGCCTCCCGCGGAGACCGCGCCCGCGCAGCAGCCGACCATGCAAAATGCACAGGCGGGCGGCGCCGAGATGGTGCAGGGGCAAGGCGCGACCGACCTTCCCATCGGAGTCGACGACAGCGGCTACTCCGAGACCGATCCCGCGGCGCTCCAGGATTTCCGGGAGCCGCTCGCTCCGTACGGCAACTGGGTCGAGGACGCGTCCTACGGCACGGTCTGGGTTCCTCGCAACGAGGTCGTCGGCAACGACTTCGCTCCTTACGTGAGCGGCGGTCACTGGGCGTACGAGGACGACTACGTTTGGGTCTCCGACTACGACTGGGGCTGGGCGCCCTTCCACTACGGCCGCTGGGTCTGGGCTGCCGGCCGCGGCTGGGCCTGGATCCCGGGCCGCACCTACGCAGGGGCGTGGGTCGTGTGGCGTACCGGTGGCTATGGCTACGGCTACGTCGGCTGGGCTCCCGCGCCGCCCGCCTGGTACTGGTACGGCGGATATCCCGTCGCCGTCACGTACGTGCATCCCGTTCCGTACGTCTTCTGCGGTCGCGGTGATCTCTTCCATCCCTCGGTCGCTGGGCACCTCGTGACCGGTGGGCAGGTAGCCACCATCGGCGCGGCCACGCGTCCCTACACGCCGGCGACTCCCTCCGTGAACGGACACACCGCCGCGACTCCCTCCGTGAACGGTCGCACTGCCGCGAACCCGCAGGTGCAGGGCCACAGCATGGGCCCCAACCCCAAGACCGAGCTCGGCATCAACGACGCGCCGCGCGCGCCGCAAGGCAACACGCAGCTCGCCAAGGCGCAGGCGTACTCCACGCCGCATACCGCCGTGGCCCTCGGTGCACACGCGCCGACCACGGGTGCCGCACCCCACCAGGTCGCAAGCATGCCCACGCGCATCCCCAGCAATTCCGGCAATCCGGGCAATCCGTCCGGCAATCCGTCCACACCCTCGCAAGGAACGCAGGGGAATCTGCCGCCGCGCCTTCGCGCCACCGCATCGTCTCCTCAGTACAATGGCATCGCACCCACGCCGTACCGGCAAAGTACGACCATCGGACGGACCGATCCCGGCGTTCCGCAGCGAAGCCCATCCTCTGGCGGCAGCTACACCGGATCCTCCGCAGCCAGTCAGTATGGCAGCACGTACGGCGGAAGCGGTCGCTCGTACTCGCCGCCGCAGCAGGTGCACTCGTCGCCGTCATACTCGTCGCCGTCGCATCCCTCCACGCCGTCGGTGCACTCGTCGCCGTCGCCTTCCTACTCCCACTCGTACAGCGCTCCCTCGGCGCCGTCGCACACGTACGGGTCGAGCTCGTCGCACACGTCCAGCGCGCCTTCGCACTCGACGGGCAGCCGCGGCGGTGGCCGGCGCTGAGAAATGCCGCAGTGATAGCGCGGTGATGCCGCACTGATTTACCCGCCGCCTCGCGCGAGAGGCATCTTCGTCGTAGAGTCTGAGAACAGGAGCTTTTCCGATGCTGATCTTTCGCCCCCTTACCCTCGCCGCGCCCCTCTCCGTTCTGGTCCTCACGCTTGGCGTCGCGACAGGCTGCGTCGTCGAGAACAACCCCTCTTCCACGCAGCGCGGTAGCACCGTGACGCCCGCGCCTACAGCCGGCACCGGCGGCAGCGGAACCGGCAGCGGAACCGGCACCGGCGGAAGCACGGGCGGAGCGGTCGCGCCCATGCTCGTCGACGTCGACACCAACCAGACCATGTCCGCCTCTCCCGGCGACGGCGTCGGCGTCTTCGTCGAGTACAAGGCCGGCGGCAACTGGCACGTCTGGTGGACCTGCGACACGAACAAGTCCTCGCAGTCGTGCAACTTCGTCGTGAAGCTCTCCGCGAGCGCGCCGCTCCAGAACCTGCAGACCAGCGGCAGCGCGCAGGCAAGCAGCGCAGACCCCGGCGTCACCACGTTCACCACCGTCACGGGCGCCGCGATCGACGGGGCCACCTTCGCTACCGCGGCGGGCGACGTGCTCACGCTCGACGCCTCCGTGGACGGGCTCGCGGATGGCTCGTTCGTCTTCTTCGTGCAAGAGGGCAAGGTCAACGGCGGCTTCACCGGCAAGCTCACCAACCCGCTCAAGCTGGAAGGCAAGCTGCCCTAGCGTGCGAGTCGTCATTGGCCTGGGGGCGAACCTTGGCGAGCGTGTCGAGAGCCTCCGCGCGGCCGTCATGGAGCTCACCGACGTGCCCGGCGTGCGCGTGCTCGCGCGCTCCAAGGTGTACGAGACAAAAGCCGTCGGTCCGCCGCAGCCCGACTATCTCAACGCGGCAATACTTGTAGAGTGCACGCGTCCACTGGACGAGCTCATGACGAGCCTCCTCGAGGTCGAGCGAGGCCTGGGCAGAGAGCGACGTGAGCGCTGGGCGCCGCGGACGATCGACCTCGACATCCTCTGGGCCGAGGACACCATCCTCGCGACGCCCCACCTCACCGTGCCGCACGCGCACCTCCACGAGCGCTCCTTCGCCGTGAAGCCGCTCCTCGACGTGGTCCCAGACGCCACCGATCCAAACACGAGAGCCCTCTACGCCGACCTCGTCCTCCCGGACGCCGCGGACGTGCGCATAGCCACCACCGCCCTCTGAGCGCTCAGTTCGTCAGCGCCGAGTAGTAGAGGTTCCCCGCCAGACACAAGGCGATGATGCCCGGTATGAACCACGCCGCTCCGACTATGGAGACACCGGGCGTTGTTGCTTCCAACAGCTCCGCGCGACTTCTTCCGAACACCGTCAATCTGGTCGTGGCGTCGCTCGTGAGCGTCGGCAGATCTTCTCCGCGATACGCGGTGCGCCCTCTCGCAGCTCCTCGTTGGACGACGCCGACGACGAGCACGCGCGTGCCCGGCAACAGCGCGCGCTCCGTGAAAACGGTTCCATCCACGGGGATGCCGAGCTTGCGTGCCCACGCGTCCTTCGCAGCTTCGCTCGCCTCGATCGCGCCGCCAACGAACATGAGCTCGCCGCACGTGGGCTCCACCTCGGTGAGACGACCCGCGTCGTCCTTCAGTTGGAAGGTCGTCGCTGTGTCCTTGCTGGTCTGCACGGGCTTCTCACCGTCGGTGTCGGTCGCGACCACCGCCCATACACAGCGACGACGAGAGAGCGGCGCGGTGACCATGCCCTCGGCGCCAGGCACGACCTCTCCTTCGATCATCGCGACCTCCCCATCCTGTCCCACGACCCCCGGCGTCAGGTCCGCCAGCCGCGAGATCATCGACGGTGGGGCGCGGCAAGCCGCGTATGCAACGGCGACGAAGATCTGGCCCGCCGCCATGAAGCCGAATGCCAGCACGATGAGCGGGGAGGCCGTGACCGCGAAGCACACGAGCGAGATCACGATCGACGCCACGAGCGTCACGACCACCACGACCAGCACGGTCAGGTTCGTAGCGAGCCACCCATGCCCACGCACGGTGGATCGCGGTGGAGTCACGCCACGCGTCATCGATCAAACGTATCAAAGCCCGCCTTCTTCCGCGCTTCCGTCTTTTCCTGTCGCCTCTTCACTCTCTCTCTCTTGTCTCTGCTGAAAATCTGACTTCCCTTGCGGTGCTCCGTACCCTTCGGGAATGCACGAATCCGCGCAGCCCCGAGGCACGCAGCCACACCACGAAGCGCCGACCGCGACGGCCGATGAGGGGAGCGACGGCGCCAGCGTCATCCTCGGCTTCATCATTGGTGTCGTCCTCTATGCGTTTCTTCGCTGGGTCATTCGCGGCTTCTACTCCGTGAACCAGAACGAGCGCGCCGTGAAGACGTCGTTCGGGCGCGCGCAGCGACTGCCCGGCACAACGCTGGACTCCGGCATCGCCGCCGCCATGCGCCCCGACGAGCGTGAGCGCTACGCGTATCCGCAGCTCGCTGTCATCCAGCCCGGCGGGCCGTACTTCAAGTTCCCGTGGGAGAAGGTCTTCAAGGTCAGCGTCGCGACGGAGACGATGAGCATGGCGCTCGATCCCGACTACCCGATGATGAACCAGAACGGGCTCGTGCTCGAGGCCATCACGAAGGACCAGCTCAACACCGGTTTGACCGGGCAGCTCCGCTATCACGTGTCGGAGCAAAACCTCTACGCGTACCTCTTCGGCATCAAGAAGCCGCTCACGCACGTGATGGGCTACTTCCACGCGATCCTGCGCGGGCGCATCGCCAACTTCGAGGCGCCGCAAGCGCAGAACCCCGACGAGCGCCTCGCGAACGTGACGGGCGTCAGCATCAACGATCTCCGCAAAAATCTGCGCGATCTGAACGACCACATGGATCGCGAATGTGCGACGTCCGCGGCGCGCTACGGCATCTCGCTCGACGCGTCGCTCATCACGAGCATCGATCCGCCGCAGGACGTGGAGGCCGCGCTCGCTGCGATCAACACGGCGCACAACCACGTGTCGTCGGAGATCAGCCTGGCGCAGGCCGCGGCCGACCAGCGCATCGTGCAGAGCCATCGCGCCGTCGAGATCGCGACGCTCTCCGCGCAGGCAGAGGTGGAGCCGCTGGTGTCACTCGCGCGCCAGCTGGTGCCGCTGCGCGCGCAAGGGCCAGGCGCGTTGCATGCGTACGTGCGCAACGTACGCCTCTCGCTCTATTCGAAGGTGAAGCGCGCGGTCTTGCGGGTCGCAGCGTGAAGAGGGGGAATCTGTCATGAGCTTCGTCGTCACCGTCATCATCACGTTCATTGGATGCTTCCTCACGGGGTGGTTCATCCGCTTCTTCTGGCGGCTCTTCGGTCTGTACACGATCGTGCAAGAGGGCACCGCGAACGTGTACGTGCTCTTCGGCAAGGTGCTGGGCGTCATCGCCGAGCCCGGTCTGCACTCGCCGCTTCTTCGCTTTGGTCCCGCGGCGCTCGTCGTGAACCTGTTCGGAAAGTGCTCGGTCGTCGACCTTCGGCTCGATCAGGAGTACCTGCGCAGTCAGCCGGTGAACTCCGAGGAGGGCGCGCCCATGGGCGTCGGCATCTGGTTCGAGATGGCGATCAACGATCCCGTCGCGTTCCTCTTCAAGAACGCGGACCCACGCGGCTCGCTGCGCGCGAACGTGTCGAACGCCGCCGTGCGCTGCCTCTCCAACATGCCGCTCGGCACGATGCTCGGCGACCGTCACACCATGAGCCAGGCAGTGCGGCTCGAGGTCTCTGCGAAGAGCGAGGAGTGGGGCTACCGCTCCGGCTCCGTCTACGTGCGCAAGGTGCACTTCCGCGACGCGGAGATGATGCGCCAGATCGAGGGCAAGGTCGTGAACCGCCTTCGTCAGGTCACCTCCAGCATCCAGCAGGACGGTACGAACCAGGTGAACATCATCCGCACGACCGCCGAACGCACGGCCGCTGTGGAGTTCGCGAAGGCAGCCGCGCTGCGCCCGCAGATCGTCGGCGAAGCGCTGCGCGAGGTGGGCAACGACGAGGAGATCTCGCGCGCCCTCTTCGACATCCTCGAGCTGCAGCGCCTCTACGACTCCGGCTGCGAGCTCACGCTCGTGCCCGCCGGGTTCGAGCTCGCCACCCAGATGATGGCGACCGCGCCCGTGCCCGTCCGCACCCCGGCCCGGTAGCCCCGGTAGGCTTGTAAGGCGCACGTTCACGGTTCAGCCCGCTCGGTGCGAATTGTAGCATCGTGGGTGGACGCCTGGCGCGAACGTGTCCAGACTGAATAAGTGGAGCATCGCATTCCGGAGCCAGCGCCCAGCGTCTCGCGCACCGAGCACGCGGAGAAGCACGTCACCGTGCTGGACGGCATCCGTCTGCGCTACATCGACGTGGGCCCGCGCACCGACGAGCCGCCGCTGCTCCTGCTCCACGGTCTTGCCTCGCGCATCGAAGAGTACGACGAGCTCCTACGTCTGCTCGGCCAGGGCCGCCGCACGATCGTGCTGGATTTACCGGGCAACGGCTACTCCGACAAACCCGATCGCGCATACTCGCTCTCGCTGATGGAGGACGCCACGCTCGCGCTCCTCGATCACCTGAAGGTCGACCGCCTGAACGTCGCGGGCGGGAGCCTCGGCGGCAACCTCACGCTGCGGCTCGGCGATCGTCAGCCGCAGCGGTTCGCGAAGCTCGCCGCATGGGCGCCCGCCGGCGCGTGGGATCCGAAGCGCATCTGGCCGTTGCTCTTGCGCGCCATGCCCATGCGCTTGCTCTTCTGGCCGGTGCTCAAGGTGCAGTCGCGCTTCTGGTACCACCCGAAGTGGCAGGGCCGCACGAAGGCGCTCGCGAATGCGTGGGCCCACTTCAAGGACATCTACTGCGCGGGCTTCGTGCGCATGTACGCGGACCTCGCGTACGAGCAGGTCACGACGTCGCTCTACCCGATCGCGCCGCGCATCAAGCAGCCGGTCTTCCTCGGCTGGGGCGATCAGGATCACGGGCTCGACATGGGGACTGGCATCAAGCGACTCTCCAAGCTCATCCCCGATTCGCGGCTCGTCGTCTTTCCGGATGCGCGCCACTCGCTCGCGAACGAGGTCCCGGGAGATCTCGCGCGCGCCGTCGACTCGTTCCTCCGCGGCTCGAAGTAGCGCCGCCTCGCGTCGTGGCACAGCGTCAACGCGCGACCTTGGTGTCATGGTCGCGTTGCGCAATTCGCGGAGAACCCGGGCGTTCGTGAGTGGCGCGGCTCGTGCACCTGCGGCCGGCATGCACGCTTCCACTTTACGTCGCATCACCCGCCTGTTCGTCGTCACGGCGCTCGTTTCCGGAGGCGCGGTCTCGGGTCTCGTCGCGGGCTGCTCCTCTTCGTCCACCACCACGGGCGGCGGTGGAGGCACGGACGCCGCCACGGACTCCCAAGCGGCGGATGCCAATCAGACGGCTGACGGCTCGTCGGACACGGACGCAAATGCGGACACGGACAGCGGCATCACGGACGCGGGCACCGTCGCCAGTGCGTTCTCCGTCGATGGTCATGCGTGCACCTTCGCGAACCTCACCGTCGCCACGATGATCGGGCCCTCGACCTACTGGCGCGTCACGGCGGACCTCACGTGCCCGGTGATCGGCGCAGCGTCGTTCATCGCCATCGGTGAGGACAACAAGCCGTATCCCCAGGTCTGCTCGCTCGACTCGCTCGACGCCTCGAAGGAAGGCTACGACGTGGAGCTCGGCGTGAAGTCGGAGACGGACGGCGGCTACAACTACACCGCGACATACACGGGTGGCTCGTGCTCGATCACCGGGGGCCCGAAGACCACCGCCGAATACCTGCCCATCCTGCTCAGCGCCACCGTGAGCAACGGCGCGGGCGGCACCACGCACTCGATCGTCGCGACGGTGTCCGCGCGTCCGATGTGATCGCGCCTCAGAAGGCCACGGCGCGCCTCAGCGGCAGAGCGGCTTCGAGATCGTCGCCTCGAAGTCCGCACACGATGCAGCCTGCATCAGCGCGCCCGCACAAGCCGGCGAGATCGCGAGCTCGAGCTTCTGCGTCCGCGGCCCCACCACGCAACCCTCCTTGTACTGGCCCATACATTTTGTATGCAAACTGCATGCAGTTGCCGGAGCCGCCCGCTCGAACATCGAGCACTCCACGCCCTCAGGCGCCGACTCGGTGCAAGGAAGGTTCGTGCAGTTCTTCCGCCGAACGAAGCACCCGCTGCTCTTCTTCATGACACAGGGAGTGTTGATCTGACCGACAGAGCAACGCTCGAGAGAGGGAGGCAAGGGCGAAGGCGAGGTCGAAGTCGAGGGCGGGGTCGAAGTCGAAGTCGAAGTCGGGGTCGAAGTCGAAGTCGAAGTCGGGGTCGAAGTCGAAGTCGAAGTCGAAGTCGGGGTCGAAGTCGAAGTCGAAGTCGAAGTCGAAGTCGAAGTCGAAGTCGGGGTCGAAGTCGAAGTCGGGGTCGGGGTCGAAGTCGGCGTCGTCGTCGAAGTCGAAGTCGTCGTCGTCGTCGGTGTCGTCGTCGAAGTCGGTGTCGTCGTCGCCGCTCCCCCGCACGCAACCACGACCGCGAGTAGCAGCGCTCTTCGCACGCTCACAGCCCGAACGAGCGCAGCTTCTTGTGCAGTCCCTCGCGCGTGATGCCGAGCGACTTTGCGGACGCGGTCTTGTTGTTGCCGTGCTCGCGGAGGGACTCGATGAGGAGCCAGCGCTCCACCTGATCCATCATCTCCTTGAGCGTGCCCTTCGCGGGGCGCACGCGCTCGACCATGCCTTCGACCTGGCGCACGCGCGGCGACAGCATGTCTGGCGTGATGAAGCCGCCGACGTCGACCTGGATCATCAGACGCTGAATTTCGTTCTGCAGCTCGCGCACGTTGCCCGGCCAGTCGTAGCCCTGGAGAAGCTCCATGGTCTGCTGCGCGAAGCCCGACGTGGGCTTGCCCAGCTCCGCGGTGTAGCGCGTGAGGAAGTACTCCGCGATGACGGGGATGTCCTCACGACGCTCGCGCAGCGGTGGCACGCGCAGAGGGAACACCTTCAGGCGGTAGTAGAGGTCCTCGCGGAAGCGGCCCTCGGCCACCTCCTTCTCGAGGTTGCGATTCGTCGCGGCGACGATGCGCACGTTGACGCGCTTCTCGACCGTCGCGCCGATCGCGCGGATCTCGCCTTCCTGCAGCACGCGTAGCAGCTTGCTCTGGAGGGAGATCGGCATCTCCGTCACTTCGTCGAGGAAGAGCGTGCCGCCGTCCGCGATCTCGAAGAGGCCCTTCTTCTCTTCGTGTGCGCCCGTGAAGGCGCCCTTCTTGTGTCCGAATAGCTCGCTCTCGAGCAGGTTCTCGGGCATCGCGGCGCAGTTCTGGCCGACAAACAGCTTGTCGCGCCGCTTGCTGCGATAGTGCACGCTGGCGGCGACGAGCTCCTTGCCCACGCCCGTCTCGCCTTCGATGAGGACCGTGACCTTCGTGTCCACGACCTTGTCCAGCTGCGCGAGGAGCGCCTTCATGGGCGCGCTGGTGCCGATGATCTTCGGTTCGCCCGATTTTCCGCCAGTGCGCCGCTCTTGCTCGCGGCCCTTGAGGAACTGGTTCTCCTTCTTCAGACGCTCTTCAGCAGAGCGCAGCCGCGCAAGGAGGCGCGCGTTCGCGACGGCGAGCGACGCGTTGTACGCGAGCACGCCCATCACCTCGAGCTGCTTCGGCGTGAACACGCCCGTGGTCTGGCGGTTGTCCACCTGCAGCACACCCAGGATGTCGTCTGCGCCGCGCCAGAGCGGCACGGCAAGCGTGGAGCGGATCTGCGCGCCCATGAGCGACTCGCTGGTGCCCATCTCCGCCTGCGCGTCCGCGGCGATGATGCCCGCGCGTTCTGCGATCACGCGACGGAAGATGCTGCGCGTGACCGGGATGGGCCCTTCGGCGGTAGCCTGTCCGCGCACGCGCGTCTGCACGGGGACGTAGCTGGCCTGCTCTGGCGGCACACCCTCTTCGTCGTCGCGCAGGATGACCGTAACGTGCGTGCTCTCCGGCACGAGCGCGAAGCATGCATCCGTGATGGCGCGCAGCACCTCGCTGAGATCCTGCGCCTGCCCGATGCGCTTCTGCGCCTCGTAGAGCGTGCGGAGCAGCTGGTCGTCGCGTTCGACGATTTGCGCTTCACCGGCCTGCGAGAGCTCGGAGATCTTCTTCAGCGCGAAGACGCGCGCGTCCTCTGCGTCGTCGCGGATGACGACCTTGAGCTCCACGCGGAGCTGCTGCGAGCCGAACTCGATCACGTCGTCCGTACGGAGGAGGATCTCGCGCCCGTTTCCGTCCTCCAGCGCAATACGCGTGTCGCCGCGGACCACGAACGTCCCGTTGCGCGAGCGCATGTCGGTCAGGCGATACGCCTCTCCGATGCGCTCGATGCGGGCGTGGTCCCCGGACACGTGCTCGTCCGGCAAGAGGATGTCATTGCCTTCGGCGCGACCGATGCGAATGCCATCCTTGGGGGTCGAGAACTCTCGTCCCTTGAGCTTGCCGAACTGAACGACGAAACGAATCATGTCAGGGCGTGGCGCGCGATCGCATGATGAGCGACACCTTCGCGAGCGCGTCATCCGCCATCAGCAAGCTCTTGTTGCCGGACGCGGCATCAGCGTCGACGATCTTGTCGAATGCGTCGGACGCCGAGATGTCGCCCTTGGGCGCCAGGAACTCCACGGCTTCTGCCATGGCCAGGCGAACGCCCGGGTCCTTCACCTTGTCGACCTTGGAGACCATGATGCCGCGCGTGGCGTCGTTGCCGTATGCGGCTGCCATGTAGCAGGCCTTGGTGAACGCGAAGCGCCCGTCCGCTGCAGACGGGACGGGCTGGTCGAGGAAGCTCACGTAGCAGTTTGCGTCCTCCTTGCACTTGTCGACCACGCCGGCGGCGCCCTTGAAGAGATCCTTCTCGGTCGCAGGACCTTTGCCCAGCGTCTTCTCGATCGCGTCGTTGACGGCGTCCTTCCGGGCGAAGCCCATCACGCGAATGGCCGACAGGAGCCCTGCGGCCTGCACTGCGTCCGCTGATGTTCCCTTGGCGGTGGCGACCTCCTTCAGGAAGAAGTCGACCATGTTGACGTCGTAGAAGTGCGAAGCCGCGCTCAGCATGACCGCGCGACCGAAGCCGCCGCCGAGCTGCACGGACGTCTGCGGATCCACCTTGTTGTAGGTAGCGAGGAACGCCTTCTGGACGCTCGCGTCCTTGGCGAAGTGCACGAGGTTGAGCGCGACGATCGTCTGGATCGTGTCGTCATCCGTGGCGTTGACGGTCTCGAGGAGCACGTCGCGCGTGGCCGGTCGCGAGAGGTACGCGAGCGGCTCGGACAGCATGACGATGCCAGCGCCGCCCGGATAGCCCTTGTAGAGCGCGTTCGTGTCCGCGTCGGTGCCCTTCAGCGCGCCGACGAGCGCCCCCTCGGCCTCCTTCGGCATCCTGAGGAGCGCGTTGCGGATCGCGTTGCGCATGGAACCCTTCGTGGGCGTGAGCAGCGCGGTGACGAGCGGCTTCACGCCGCCCGCGAACTTGATGAGGCCGATGAGACGGATGCTCGTGCCCTGCGTGAACTCGAACTGGTCGTTCGCGAACTTGTCGTCGGGCGAGGGCGTGAACGGCTGCGAGATCTTCTCGACCGCCTTCGGGCCCCACGACACGTGCTTCGCCGTGATGATCGCGGTGGTGAGGTCCGTCACGAGGTTGATCGACTTCGCCTTCGAGATCTGGAACTTCGCGAAGCACGTCCAGAGCGCATCGATCAGGCCCTGGTCGGAGAGCTTGCCCTGCTTCGCGAGGCTGGTGGTCGCCTGCGCGGAGAACTTCACGTCCTCGTCGTTCTTTCCGGGCTCGTAGTCAGTGAGGGCCTTCGCGAACGCCGGTGAGGCGCGCGGATCCGCCATGTCGCCGAGCGTCTTGATGAGCTCCTTGCGCGTCTTCTCGTCCAGGTTGCCCGCGAGGTATTGCTTGGCGAGCGGCTCGACGACGACGTCGAGGACACTCTTCACCTTCGGGTCCTCCTTCGCGTTCTTCTTGTCGGCGGCGTTGTTCAGCGCGTCGCCGTAGAACTCGCCCAGGCGCTTGATAGCAGGGGTGCGCTGCGCGGGGTCGTCGAGGCGCTTCACCCACGTTGCGGGATCGTTCTCGTCCGCGCAAGCCGTGAGCGTCGTCGCGGCGACGGCGACGCCGAAGAGGGCGGCCGGCGCGCCGAGGCTCGCAACGGACAGGCCTGCCAGCGACAGAGTCCTCATCCGGGCAACCAGCGGAAGCATCTTGAGCGATTTCATCGTGCGTCTCCTCAACACTTCGTTCGTGGGGAGAAAATGCGTTTTCCCCCGTGAAAATCCGTCCCGAACCTAGTCGGCGCCGCCGGAGGTGTCAACGAACGTTCTCACCCCGGCAAGGTGACCCGACTGGTAGAATCCATGGATGGGCGAGCGCTTCGAGAAGCGTGCTGCGATCGTGCGGCGGCGGCGCGCCTGGCTAGCCGATAATCATGGCCTCTGACAGGAGCTTGCCTTCCTTGAAGCGGCGCAGGTTCCAGCGGGACATGAGCTCCGTGTCCTTGCCTGTCACGATCTGCTCCGCGATCTTCTTTCCCATGATGGGCGCCATCATGAAGCCGTGGCCCATGAACCCCGACGCCTGGAAGAAGTTCGGCACGAGGTCCACCGGACCCACGATGGGGTTCGCGTCCGGCGTGAGGTCGTAGCAACCCGACCACTGCCGCAGCACCTTCACGCGACCGAGCAGCGGGCACGCGCGCGTGAGCGACCGCGCGTAGCGACCCAGGAACGCGTGGGAGCTGTCGTGGTTCACGCCCGGCGGCACGTGCTCCTGTCCGATGCCGCCGACGATCTCACCGCGCGTGGACTGGCTGAAATATAGGCCATCCGAGAGATCGGCGACCAGCGGACGCAGCCACGGTTTCAGCGGCTCCGTGGAGCAGATTTCGTGACGGTGCGGTTTGTTCGGCAGCTCGACGCCGAGCATCTTCGCGATCTCGGGTGACCACGCGCCCGCCGCATTCACGACCTTGCGCGTCTTCATGACGCCCTTCGTTCCGCGCTTGCCGACGGCGTCCAGCACGACGCCAGTGATCTCTCCGCGCTCCATCTCGAAGCCCTTCACGTCCGTGAAGGTGTGGATCTCCACGCCGCGCTTCTGCGCCGCCTGCGCGAAGCCCCAGACGAATGGCCATGGGAACACCACGCCGTCGTCGCCGTTGTAGCTCGCAGCGACGATGCCGTCCGTGTCGAGCTCGGGGACGATCTCCTGCGCCTCCTTCGGCGTCAGCATGCGGGTGCTCAACTTGCATGCATTCTGCACCTTCACGCTCGCCTCGAGCGCGCGGCGCTTCTCTTCGGTCCGCACGATGAAGAGGTAGCCGCCCTGGCGGAACCACACGTTGATCTTCATCTCGCTCGCGAAGTCGCGGCAGATGCGGATGCTCTCCTGCATGAGGCGCACGTTCGCCTCGGACGACCACTGCGCACGCACGCCGCCGCCGTTGCGCCCGCTCGCGCCGCCGCAGAGGTAGCTCCTGTCGACGACGGACACCTTCGCGACGCCGAGGCTCGCGAGGTGATACGCGATCGCGAGGCCCATGATCCCGGCGCCGATGACGACGATGTCCGCTTCGGTTCGCATTGCGCGGTGGGGAGTATAGTCCGAGGACGTGCTCCGTCGAGGCTCCGTCAACGTACCAGTCAGACGAGGTCCGGCATTGTTACCAGGCGAGCTTCTTCAGCGCCTTCTCGTGCAGCTCCGGATTTCCCGCCAGCACTCCGCTCGTGTTCTTCAACGTTCGGCCTCGGTAGTCGAAATGCTTTCCCTTCGCCGTCGTCATCACCCCGCCCGCTCCGATCACGATCGCCTCTGGCGCGCACGAGTCCCAGCGGCAGCCAGATGGGCCCGGATGGCAGTAGAGGTCCACCTCGCTCGTCGCTACTTTGAGCGCCTTGCGGCCCGCGCTGCCGTACGGGATGAGCTCACGCGTGCGCATGCGGTGGAGGATCTCGTCGGTCTCCTTGCTCTGGTGCGAGCGCGAAACGATGCATACTGCATCTGAGAGGGCGCGCTTGTCGCTCACGTGCAGGCGCGTCTTGCGTCCTGACTTTGCGACCTTGAAGCTGCCGTGACCGTCGGTGCTTCCGATGTACGCGCGCTCCTCCGTGGGAACGACGATCACGCCGAGCCGCGCGCGTCCCTCCACCGCGAGCCCGAGCATCACGCAGAACTCGCCGTTCCTCGCGACGAACTCGCGCGTGCCGTCGAGCGGGTCCACGAAGAACGCGGCCTCGGCATCCTTGTAGTCTGCATATGTCTCGGGGTCGCTCTCCTCGGCCACGATGGGCACGTGCGGGAACGCCAAAGACAGCTCACGGACGAGCATCGTGTTGGCTTGCTTGTCGGCGCGCGTGACGGGATCGTTTACGCCCTTCATCTCCACGCCGAAATCCGCCTCGCCGTAGATCCTCTGGATGATGCGCGTGGCCTTCCACGCTGCGGCGAGCATCTTCTCGAGCGCAGCCCCCGTGTCCTGCCACGGACTCATGCCAGCGGCCTCATACGTGAATGCCGGCTTTTTCCAGGGTCTGCGTGAGCTCGCGCAGGTCGTCGTCGGGGAGGTAGCGCGGGCCGCCGCCCGTCTCGCGCACCAGCTCCGTGAGCTGCTGCTCGGTCTTGGGTCCCAGGATCACGGCGGACACGAGGTGGCTCGAGAGCACGAAGCGGATGGCAGCGCCACGCAGCGTCTCCACGTCTCCGCGGACCAGGTGGCGCAGCGAGCCCACGTCCGACACGCGTCGCTCGAGCTCGAGGCGCGTCCAGCGCTCCTGCCGGTGATCGCCGTCCGTGAACTCCGTGTCCTTCGTCCACGTCCCCGCGAGCAGCCCGTACGACAGCGGGGAGTGCGCGAGCAACCCGACGCGCGACACCATCACGTCACCGCCGACGCGGTTCACGTCGCTCTGGTGGAGAAGGTTGTAGGTCATGGAGAGGACCTCAGCGCCCTTGTCCACGGCCGCGCGCGCGACATCCAGATCGCCCGCGGACACGCCCCAGTGACGGAGCTTGCCCTCCTTCTTCAGCGTGTCCATCGCGGACGCCGCTTCACCGACGGAGAGCGCGTCGGGGCTCGGGTTGTGGAGCAGGTACACGTCGAGCGCGTCGCGCTTCAGCCGCTTGAGCGAGCGCTCCACGGCGCCGCGGAGATATTCCTGCGTGAAGCGCTTGGTGGGCGGATCGGTCGCGCGCTGCACCCCGCCGCGCGTGACCACGGTGACGTCCTTCTTTCCTTCGAGCACGCGGCCGAGCAGCGCCTCCATCTTGCCCGCGCCATACACGTCCGCCGTGTCGACGAGGTTCACGCCGATGTCGAGCGCGCGCGCGATGACGGCCTCTGTCTCCTTTTCGTCCATCCCTTCGGAGGGAAGGCCCCAGCCGTCGCGAGACAGACCCCACGTCCCGAGCGCCATCTCCGACACCACGATGCCGGTCTTTCCGAGGGGGCGAGATCGCACGGTTTTCTTCTACCACGTATCTTTCCGTGGTTGTCCTCCGTCGGGGAACACGAGGCGCGTCACGACGTGGCGCTTGACGCCGGGCAAATTACGCGCGATTCACGTGCGCGATAGTTTCCGCAGGGGTTCGTCCCTGCGTTTTTGGTGGAGGAGAAATCTAATGCGCAGCAGCAGCATCATCGGTCTCGTCGTGTTCGGCATGTTGGCGTCCGCATGTGGGGACAAGGATCAGGCGCCGCCGCCGAAGACCCCGGAGACCACGGCCGTTGCGACCACCACCGCGCCGCCGCCCCCGCCGGTCGACACCACGCCGCCCCCGCCGCCGCCGGCGCCGAAGCCGACCATGTCGGAGCTCCAGCAGAAGGCTGGTCAGACCATCATGGAGGGCTTCAACTCCCACGACGCGAAGAAGGCCGCGAGCATCTACGCGGACGACGCGACGTTCCGCATGGCAGGCGCGCCCGCTGACGCGAAGGGTCGCGACGCGGTCCAGGCCGGCATCCAGACCATGTTCGACAGCTTCTCCAACTTCAAGGCCGCGACGCAGTTCGTGTTCGCGAAGGGCGACGTTCTCGTCGCCGTCTGGAACATGACGGGCACGCACTCCGGCAACTTCATGGGCGTCAAGGCGACCGAGAAGCCCGTCGGCTGGACCGGCGCGAGCGTGATCTGGTTCAACGCGGACGGCCTCGTGAAGGAAGAGCACGTCTACTGGGACGTGGGCACCGTGATGGCGCAGATCGGCGCCGCGCCGAAGGGCATGAAGGCCCGCGCGATCCCCGCGCTCGCCGCGCAGCCCACCGTGTTCGCGTCCACCAACAGCGAGACGGAGCAGAAGAACCTCGACGCATTCAAGATGTGGTACGGCAGCTTCGAGCAGAAGACGCCCGACGCGTTCGTCGCGCCGCTCACGGACGACACGGAGTGGGACGATCTCGCGAACCCCGCTGGCGTCATGAAGGGCACGAAGGTCGCCAAGTCCTACTTCACCGATCTGAAGAAGGGCTTCCCGGACGTCAAGGTCCAGGTCGCGAACGCCTGGGCGGTCGCTGACTTCGTCATCACCGAGAACGTGATGACAGGCACGCAGACGGGCCCGTTCATGGGCAAGCCGGCGAGCAAGAAGGCGCTCAACCTGCACGGCGTCGACATCGCGCAGATCAAGGACGGCAAGGTCGTCAAGGGCTGGTCGTTCGCGAACGGCGGCGAGATGGGCATGCAGCTCGGCTGGATCAAGATGCCGGACCCGAACGCGAAGGCGGCGGACCCCAAGGCCACGACGCCCGCCAAGCCGGCGACCCCCGCGACGCCCGCCAAGCCGGCGACGCCCGCGACGCCCGCGAAGAAGTAACTCGATCTTCGCTGCGTGAAGAGAGCCCGCGGTGCCTCGTGCATCGCGGGCTTTCGCTATTTTTTCGGAGGCGTGTGTTCGGCGAAGTACCAATGGTACGCGCTGATGGTTCCTTGCGCGATCACGAGCTCCACTTCGGTGTGTGCGGTCGCGGCGTCGGCGGGGACGTCGAACGGGGCCTCGATCCATTCCGTGTCGACGAAGGCGAGGTCGGTGACCTTCTTGCCCGCGACGCGGATCTCACCCTTCACGGTCGCATCGCCGCGGAGCCGCGCGAGACCCACGATCGCGGTGCCGGGGGCGAGCTTCACGTGGAAGAGCTCGTGATTGCGGTTCGTGCGCCCGCCGTCCACCACGGGATGACCATCCGGCGCGCTGGACTCCATGATGCCTTGCTCGCCATCGCGCGCGCCCAGGAGCTCGTAGCCGTGCTCCTTCTCGCTCTCCAGGTCCGCGACGTCGAGCGCGTCGACGACGGTGCCGACGGCGGTCCACGGGGCCTCACCGCTCCCGAGAAGCGCGTAGTTCGCCATGTAGACGCGCATGGTCTGGCCGCCGAGGATGCTGGAGTCGGTCACGACGGCCTCGTGCAGCGCCGGGCCGAAGACCGTGTCGGTCGCCATCCATTCCGGGTACACGATGAAGTGCGTGGGCAACGTGGAGGGCTGCGTGCGGTGGAGGCGCTCGTAGTGCTCGTAGCGTGACGCGGCGCCAGCGACCCAGTACGGCGCCTCGCTCGGCGTCGTGAGGCCCACGATGTCGAAGGTGCGACGGTCCGAAAAATAGGCGACCGCGCCCGTGTCGTTCACGCCGATGCGCGCGTCCTCTGGCAGGTTCTCCTTGGCCCAGCGCCCAAGCGCGGCCTGCTGGCGATCGATGCCGCTCGCGCTCTGCGCGATGTCTTCCTTGATCCACTCGTAGTGATCCAGGAAGACGCCCATGATGCCGCCCGCGAGCACGACGGAGATCGCCTGGTAGCGCACGCGCAGCCGCGACGCGGCCTCGCCCAGCAGATGACAGAGACACATCACGCCAATGATGAGCCCCGGCGAGAACGGCCAGAGGTAGCGCAGGCGGTTCCAGAGAAACGTGACGTACGCGCACGGGATGAACATGCCCAGGCCGAACGCGAGGACCAGCGCGCCGCGCACCGCCGCTCGCTTGCGGGTGCCCGAGACGATCGCCGCGGAGAGGCCCAGCAGCACGACTGGCGCGCCGCCCTTGGGCAGGAACTCGGCGGACCACACCTCGCCGTTCCAGATCTGCGTGACGAGGATCCGCACGTTCGCTTCGATGGATGCGCCGAGCGCGTAATACGGGTTCCCCGGGAGCAGCTTCACCTGCGCCGTGCTGCTCGTTGCGCTGCCGGTCAGGAGCCACAAGAAGAGCGGGTTCGCAAAGGCCGCGGCGGCCATGATGAGGCCGCGCGCACGCGAACGGAGCTTGTTTTTAGCGGGAAACGCGACCACCACGGCGCCGATGAGGAGCGCGTAGGCCTGGCCCTCTGGACGCAGTAGCGCCATCACCAAGGTCACCATCGCGAGCGAGCGCAGTCGTTTGTTGGTTCGCTCCGCGGGCGCGATCTCGCTCCATTCACTTGCAAGGCGAAGCGAGCGCGCGATCGCCCACGCGAAGGGCACGACCTCCATCCCGCTCGCGGCGCACCACACGAGCCCACCGAACGTGAGCACCGCAAGCGCCGCCGCCCATCCCATGACGCGCGACGTGAGCTTCTCCGTGAGCTGCTGCGACTCGTACGCAAGCCCACCGAGCGCGCCAAAGCCAAAGAGCCACGCGGCCCATGTGAGCGCGGTGCCCTTGAGGCCCAAAAGCCAGAACGGCGCGAGCATGAGCGGCCACAGCAAGCTGGTCGCTCCGCTCGAGCGCACAGCGTCTGCCTGGAAGCGGAGCGGGTGGCCTTCTGCGATCGCGCGCGCGTACTGGAAATGGATGTACGCGTCGTCCAGCGTGGGCGCGGCATAGCCGACCTTCTCGCGCACGGAGTGGATGACGCTCCACGCGAGCGCTCCCGTGGCGAGCGCGATGGGCAGGGCGCCCGCCACCCAGGTGGTGCCGGTGGTGCGGGTGGTGCGGCTGGTGCCGGGGCGCTTCACGTGCGACCAGTGCTGGTGCTGCGTGCACGGCCGCGGCCGACTCCGCGGAAAATAAGGCCTGCCTCGCGCGCGGCGCCGGCGTCCACCACGTGTCGTCCGTCGACCAGGACGGGGGTGCGGAGCTCGTGCCGCATGCGGGCGAGGTCGAGCTTCGTGTACTCATCGTGCGCGACCATGACGACGACGGCGTCGGCCCCGTGCACGGTGTTCCACACGTCGCCGCGGTGCGCGGACACCCATGTATCATGCACGCAAATGTCGGCGCCCCAGTCGGTCAGGTGCGCGATGAGCGCCTGGCTAGGGCTGTTGCGCGCGTCTGCCGCGTTCTCCAGGTACGCGTAGCCAAGGACCGCGATCCGGGCGCCGAGCACCGGCTTAGAAGCCTCTGCCAGCGCGTCCTCGACGAGGCGCGCGGTGTGGAGCGGCATGGATTCGTTGCGTGCGCGCGCGGCGGAGATGAGGGAGACCTTCTCCTCCGGCATGCCGTGCGCGAGCAGCCACGAGTCCTTCGGGATGCAGTGCCCACCGACGCCTGCGCCAGCCATGAGCACGTTGCGGCCCGGTGATTTGTTCACCAGCTGGCGCACGCGCGAGAAGTCCGCGCCCACCGTCTGGCAGATGAGCGCGAGCTCGTTCGCGAACGCGATGTTCACGTCGCGGAAGGTGTTCTCCGCGGTCTTCGTGAGCTCCGCCGTGATGCAGTCCGTGGCGTCCAGGTCGCCGTCCACGATCGCGCGATAGAACGCGATCATCGCGTGCGACGTGTCCTCCGTGGCGCCACCGCACGCGCGCCCGAGCTTTTTCAGGTTGGAGAGCAGCTTGCCGGGCATCACGGGCTCCGGGCAGTGGCCCAGGAGGAATCCCTTGTTCAGCGTGAGCCCCGAGCACTCTTCCAGCAGCGGCGCCACGACGCTCATGGTCGTGCCCGGCGCGACCGTGGACTCCACGATGACGAGCGTGCCCTCTCTCATCACGCGGCCCAGGTCCCGGCACGCGCCGCGGAGCGCCTCGAAGCGCGGGCGGTGATCACTCGCCACCGGCGTGTCCACGTCGATGAGGACGATGTCTGCCCCGCGCAGCACGGACACGTCGGCCGTCGCAGTCAGCTTGCCGTTCCTCGTGACGCGCGCGAGGAGCTCCGCGAGACCCGGCTCCACGCCGCCGATGGGGCACTCACCCGCGTTGATCTTCTCCACGCCGTCCGCGCGCTTCTCCACGCCGAGCACGCGGAACCCCGCGCCCGCGAGCGACGCGGCGACCGCCACGCCTGCGTACCCCAGGCCGATGACGCCGACAGTCGCCTGACGCGAATCGATCAGCGAGAGCAGCTGCGTGGTCGACATGATCTCCTTCATCCGCCGCCGCAACTTTTAGTACGAAGCCGCATTGAGGTGTGCAAGGATCCGCAAAATCTCCCATGAAACGTCGCTCCCACGGCTCCGGCAAGTTCGAACCGAAGGACCTCCTCCACTGCGGTGAAGGCGTCGTCATCGAGGACGAGGTCCTCATCTGGCACCCCGAGACCGTGAGCCTGGGCGAGGGCGTCTACATCGGTCATCGCACCATGCTGAAGGGCTACTACAAGGGCAAGATGACCATCGGTCGCGGGACCTGGATCGGTCAGAACTGCTTCTTCCACAGCGCAGGCGACATCACCATCGGTGAGGACGTCGGCATTGGACCGCAGGTGCAGATCCTCACGAGCACGCATCGCCTCGATCAGGTCGACAAGCCGCTGCTCCACGCCGAGCTGATCTTCAAGCCCGTCGTGATCGAGAAGGACTCCGACATCGGCATGGGCACGATCATCCTGCCAGGAGTCACCATCGGCCAGGGCGCACAGATCGGAGCGGGCTCCGTGATCACCGAAGACGTGCCGCCGTACGCAGTCTCTGCCGGCGTGCCCGCAAAAGTCCTGCGCTCCCGCAAGTGACTCAGCTGGAGGCGAGGACTTCGGTCATGCACTCTTTGAGTGTGTCGATGACCGTGGTCTGTTGCGCGGCCGTGAGGCCTTCGTAGATCGGTAGGGAGAGCGCGCGGGCGGCGACGTCGTCCGTGACGGGGAAATCGCCTGGCTTGAAGTTGCCCCACTCGCGGTAGGAGCGGATGAGCGGCATGTGGTACGTGCCGAGCGTCGTCTCCACCTCGCGGCGCTTCATCGCGGCGACCACGAGATCGCGCTTGCCGATGAAGTCCTTCGGCAGCAGCGTGACGTACGACTGGTACACGTGGCGCGAGCCCGGGAGCGAGCGCGGCGCGCGGATGTTCGTCTTCTCGAGGAGCGCGTCGTAGCGCTTTGCGACGGCCGCGCGCGCGCCGATGATCCGCTCGAGCTTCTTCATCTGCGAGAGGCCCATCGCGCCCTGGAAATCCGTCATGCGCAGGTTGTGACCGAACGTGACGAAGTCGGGCTTTGCCGAGTCCGGATCCTGGCCGTGGCTTCGGAGCATGCGCATCGCGCGATCGAGCTTCGGATCGTTCGTGGTCACCATGCCACCTTCGCCCGTCGTGATCGCCTTGCGCGGGTGCAGGCTGAAGCAGCCCGCGACGCCGAACGTGCCCGCGCGCTTTCCGTTCTGCTCGGTGCCCAGCGCGCACGCGGCGTCCTCGATCACGGGGATTTTCCCGGAGCTTTCGGCGATCGCCACGATGCGCTCGATGTCCGCCGAGCCACCGAACGTATGCACCGGCATGACCGCCTTGATGCGCGCGTCCTTCTTGAGCACCGCCTCGAGCGCGGCCGGGTCCATGTTGAAGGTCTCGCCCTCGATCTCCACGAACACCGGATCTGCGCCGACCATCTTGATCGCGTTCGCCGTCGCCGGCCACGAATAGGTGCATACTGCAACCTTGTCGCCCGGGCCGATCTCGAGCGCCAGAAGCATCATGTACAGCGCGCAGGTGCAGTTCGTGACCGCCGCCGAGTGCTTCGTGCCCACGTATTTCGCGAACTCGTCCTCGAACGCCTTGATGTTCACGCCCTGCACCAGGAAGCCGGTGCGCAGCACGTCGGTCACGGCCTTGATGTCGTCTTCGTCGATCGTGGGGACGGCGAGCCTGATCATAGCTTCCCTGCCTCGTAGCGTGAGCGGTACCACGCGATGGTGTCGTTCAGGCCTTGCTCCAGCGACGTCTTCTCGCACGGGCCGATGAGCCCCTCTGCCTTCTTCACGTTCGCGCAGTGGCGTCGCACGTCCGCAGAGCGCTCTGGCTTGCGGTCGATCTCGCCCTTGTAGTTCATCACCTTGCAGATCGTCTCGATGAGGCCGCCGATGGTGGTCTCGTGACCGGAGCCGACGTTGACCTCTTCGCCCTTCGGCAGGTCGCTCGTTGCGAGGCGCAGCATCGCGTCCACGGTGTCGAGCACGTAGATGAAGTCGCGCGTCTGCTCCCCCGTGCCTTCGATGAACGGACGCTGGCCCGACAGGATGCGACGCACGGTGAGCGGGATGACCGCGCCATACGTCTCCGTGTTCTGCCGAAGCCCGTAGTTGTTGAAGGGGCGAACGATCATCGCCTGGCACCCGAACATGCGCACGTACGAGCGCACGGCGAGATCCGCGGCAGCCTTGCCCGCGGCGTACGTGGTCTCTGCAAGCAGCGGGTGACCTTCATCCATGGAGACGGTCTGGGCGGTGCCGTACACCTCGGAGCTCGACACGTGCACGAGGCGCCCGTACGCGCCCTTGCGAAGCAGCTCCAGGCACGTGAGCGCGAGGTTCACGTTCACGTTCAGCGCGCCCGCCGGATTGAAGAACGAGTACGCGAGCGCCTTCGTCGCCATGTTGAAGATCGTGTCGGGCTTCTCTGCGTCCAGGACCGCGCCCATGAGGAGCAGATCCGATGCGTCGTCGCGGTAGACGTGGAGGCGCTCACCGTACTTGGCGGCGGCCGCGGCGAGGTTCTCGTCCTTGCCCAGGAAGAAGCTGTCGACGACGGCGACACGAGCCGCACCGCGCGCGAGCAATGCGTCCACGAGGTGGCTTCCGATGAATCCTGCGCCGCCAGTGACCACGAATCGTCCGTCCGCGATTTTCAAGGCCTCACTCCCTTCATGAGCCGGCGGACTATAGGCGATCCAACTCCCTGATTCCAGGCGTCCGCGCTTGAATGCCGACGCGGCGTCGCACCCTAACCCGTGCCCGTCATGTGTCGTGCATGGCGGCGAGACCCCTACGCAGCGGCCCTTCTGTGCGCTAGACCTCCGATGGCTTTGACTGGGAACAGTGAGCCTGAAATCACCGTCAACCTCTTCGCGTGGAACGAGGTCGAGACCACCGCGCGCACGCTGGACGAGATCCGCGACGTGCTCGTGTCCATGAACGTCGACTTCGAGATCGTCTTCATCGACGACGGCAGCACCGACGGCACCTCCGAGGCCGCGGACGACTACGCGAAGAAGGAGCCGCGCGTCCGGGTGATCCACCACGGCGAGAACAAGGGTGTCGGCCCCGTCTATCGCACCGGCTTCGAGAATGCGCGCGGGCGCTTCGTGACGTTCTTCCCCGCGGACGGCCAGTTCCCCGCCGACATCATCGCGAAGTTCCATCCGCTGATGCACGACAAGGACATCGTGTTCGGGTACATCCCCCACCGGAAGGGCTCGCTCCTCGGCCCCATCCTCTCGCGCCTGGAGCGCCTCCTCTACCGGATGTTCTTCGGCCCCATCCCGCGCTTCCAGGGCATCCTGATGTTCCGTCGCAAGCTGCTGGACGGCATGGACCTGAAGTCCGAAGGCCGAGGCTGGGCCGTGCTCATGGAGTTCATCATGCGAGCCACGCGGGCAAAGGTCCGCATGGTGAGCGTCCCCACCACGATGCGCGCGCGCACCGCGGGAGTCTCCAAAGTAAACAACTTCGCCAACATCAAGGCGAACCTCCAGCAAGTGATCAAGCTGCGTGGGCTGATGTGAGCTGAAGTCACTCCGCGAGCGTCACCGCGACGAAGCTCCTCAGGGAGCGTCCCGCATGCCCTGGACGAAGCAGTAGCTGTAGCCGTCTTCTTGCTTCATGGGTCCGCAGTGATCCTGGACCGCGCGGTCGACCGCTGTCGGGAGCACCGCCGCGTTCACCTTCACGACGAGCTCGCCGTTCGTCGCGTGCTCCATGAAGTAGTCGGCATCGGTCGCGCAGCGCGGCTTCGAGGTCTGGGTCCACGTCGAAGAGCTCAGTGGTTTGCGATTGGCGATCAAGTAGCCGGCCGGAAAGTCGTAATAGAAGAGCGCCCGATCGCCCATCCCACGCGCCTTGATGTCGCGCGAGAAGTTCATCAGCCACTGCTTCTTCACGAACGACGCGTGGAGTCCCTTGTACGGGCCGTCGGGGATTCGCTCGGTCAGGTACATCAGCTGCGTATCGTAATATACGGATTGCTCGTCCCATTCCTGGCGGATGAGACATGCGAGCAGCACGCACGGCGCGAGCGACGCAAGCAGTGGCGGCCACCACGCTCGCCACTTCCCGAACGACTCCTGCACCACCATCTGCGCAAGGATCGCCGTCACGATCACTCCGGGGAACAGTCCTACGATCGACGCGGTGGCCGCATTCCCGCTCATCCAGGCGGTAAGGAAGCCCGCAACGAGAGACGGCATCCACGCCGCGCCCATGAGGACCTTCACGCTCTTCTTGTCCTTGACGGCGAACGCAAGGAAGGGCGCATGCAGCGCGAACCCCGCGAGGTAGCGCGCGCTCAAGAATGCCCCAGAGCGCGGGCCAATAGGCGTGTCCCAGATCATCCAAGGCATCCCAAGAAGAAGCACGGCGGCGGTCCGCGGCCATCGACGCGCCATCAGGGCAACGAGCGCAACGAACGCCATGCCGAAGAAGAAGTCCGGATGGTCCGTGTGCCACCCGGCGCGCAGGGCGGAAAGCCGCGCCCACTTGTCAGCGCCTCCTCCTCCCTCGGACGAGTAACGCATCGTTGCGCGCAGGCTGGAAAGGCCTGCGTGTATGAGCACCGGGCTCATCGCGAGCACGAAGCCGACGCCACCCGCGACGAAGCGCCCGATCGCGGCCGCGCGTTCGTCGGATGCGAACCAGAGAAGTGCGATCCCAGATATCGCGCCCGGAACCGCCAGAGGCGGATATGCGAACGCGGCGGCGGCGAGCGCAAAAGCGCTCCAGAAGAGCGGATGCAAGAGCAGCCGTGGTTGGATGTCCGGACGCACGAGCAGCCAGCGCACGGACGTGAAGACGCCAATCGAGAGCAGGCCCATCCCCAGCGTGTTGTAGCTGAGCGCCGGCACGCTGTACGGAATGAACGCGATGCAACACGCACCAATGATGAGCGCCGCTGTCCGCGAGAGCCGCTCCGATGCGAGGGAGAAAGCGGACGCTCCGACGCACCCGCAGAACGCGACGAAGAGCAGCCTCATATAGAGGAAGATCCCCGTGGTGCCCGCGAACATCGTGTAGAGCTTCACGAACGGGTAGAGGAAGAGCGCACAGGTCTGGACGATGTTCAGCTCGTCGACGAACGGCCGATCGCCCATCGCGAAGCGATACGGCAGCGCCACGTAATACGCCTCGTCACCGTAGTCCACGCCGAGCTGGATGCGCTTCAGTGTGGCGGTCAACGCGACCCCCGCCATCGCGACTGCGACTGCAAATACGGTTCGCTCGCTCCACTTCGGCCAGTTCATGTCAGGGCTCGTGAACGGTACTGCACTCCATGACCACGTGCGTGTACGGAATGCGCAGGAGGTCGTGTCTCAGGTGGCTCGTGACGTCGTTGAATGTCTCGCGCGCAAGCTCAGCATATGCGTGAGCCTGCCGGACGTGCTCGCCGCGATCGCGTGAGATGACGAAGCGCGCGGCGCGCGACTGATCTTCCACGTATGCACAGTCCAAAGTGACGAGCCGCCCACCAGGCTTCAGCGCCTCGCGCGCGATCGCGAACAGCGCATGCGCCTCCGGATCGTCCAGGTGGTGCAGGATTCCGCACCCGAGGACCACGTCGTAGGTCCCCGGGTCCTTTAGTGTCTTCTTCGATACGCGCTCGCAGATGAACTTGCCGCGGTCGCCATACCGTTTCTTCGCGGCATCGATGTACCGAGCGCTCGCGTCGAATCCCACGTACTCCGCGACGTCGAGGTGCGGAAACATCGTGGCGGGCCCGCAGCCGATGTCCAGCACGCGGTCCGTTCGCCTCGGCCGCACGTAGTCGCGAACCAGCGCGTCACGTCCGGCCCGCGCACCAAGCGCCGTCTGCAGGAAGTCATACGCGATCGGGAGTGAGAGGACGGAGCGCAGCTGGAACATCGGTCGCAGGCTGTCTTTCCACACGGGCGTGGCGTGTGCCAACGAAATCGCCGTGAAAAACGCCAAGAAGATCCGCGCCGCCGTCGTCGGCCTTGGATACTGGGGACCGAACCTCGCGCGCAACCTTCACGCGAACCAGGAGTATGAGCTCGTCGCGCTCTGCGATCAGAGTGAGGACCGCCTGAAGAAGCTGGGCGCGCTCTACCCGTGGGCCAAGACGTACACGTCCGCGGACGCGATGTTCAAGGAGACGCCGCCGGAGCTCCTGGTGGTCGCCACCCCCGTTGGCTCGCACAAGGCGCTCACGATGGCGGGGCTCGAGGCTTCAGCGCATGTGCTCTGCGAGAAGCCGCTCGCCGGTAGCGTGGCGGAGGTCTCCGAGATGCTGGAGCTGGCGGCGAAGCGCGATCGTCGCATCTTCGTCGATCACACGTTCATCTACACGGGCGCGGTGCGCGCCATCAAGAAGGAGATCGACGCCGGGCGCCTCGGCGATCTCTTCTACATCGACTCCGTGCGCATCAACCTCGGGCTCTTCCAGCCCGACGTCGACGTGATCTGGGACCTCGCTCCGCACGATCTGTCCACGCTCGAATACGTGCTGAAATCCCGCGTCAGCAGCGTGCAGGCGATTGCACAATGCAACAATCCGCGCGGCTTCTCGGATGTCGCGTATCTCCATCTCGAGTTCGAGACCGGCCTCCAGGCCCACCTGCACCTGTCATGGCTCTCGCCCGTGAAGGTTCGGCGCACGATCTTCTCCGGCACAAAATCCTCGCTCATCTTCGACGATCTCGAGGCGTCCGAGAAGGTGAAGATCTACGACCACGGCGTCAGCTTCGACGTCACCGACCTGGAGCAGCGCAAGCAGGTCCTGGTCAACTACCGCCGCGGCGACATGCACGCACCGGCGATCAACGCGACCGAAGGCCTCGCGACGGAGCTCCGCGAGATCGCAGCTGCCATCCGTGGTGAGCGCGCGGACGTGGCCACGGGAGAAGACGGGCTCGCGGTCGTGAGGACGCTCGAGGCATGCAAGCAATCGCTCGCCGCGGGCGGCACGAAGGTCAAGATCTCCAGCTAGGGTGCGAAACATGAGCGTCATTCCGTTTCTCTCGCTTCGTGAACAGACCGCCGCGCTTCGTGAGGAGGTGCTGCAAGGCCTTGCCTCCGTGATCGACTCGCAGGGCTTCGCGAATGGCCCGGCCGTGGCGAAGTTCGAGAAGGAGCTCGCCACGTTCCTCGGCGTGTCTGACGCCGTGGCGGTCAACACGGGCACCACGTCGCTGCACGCGGCGCTGCTGTGCGCGGGCGTCTCGCCTGGTGATGACGTGCTGACCGTCTCGCACACGTGGATCTCCACGTCATGGGCGATCACGTATGCGGGCGCGAAGCCCGTCTTCGTCGACATCGATCCCACGACCTGCGGCATGGACCCAAAGCTCGTTGAGCGCGCGCTCACGCCGAAGACGAAGGCGATCCTGCCGGTGCACCTCTACGGACAGCCCGTCGATCTCGACCCGATCCTCGAGATCGCAAAGGCCCGGAAAATCCCAGTGATCGAGGACTGCGCGCAGTCGCTCGGCGCGAAGTACAAGGGACGGCAGACGGGCAGCCTCGGCCTCGTGAACGCGACCAGCTTCTACCCCGGCAAGAACCTCGGCGCCTTCGGCGAGGGCGGGGCGCTCATGACCAGCGATGCGGGGATCGCCGCGCGTGCGCGACGGCTGCGCGATCACGCGCAAGAGGGTCGCCACAACCACGTCGAGATCGGCTTCAACTGGCGCATGGATGGCTTCCAGGGCGCGGTGCTCTCCGTGAAGCTCCCGCATCTCGACAAGTGGAACGCGCGTCGCCGCGAGATCGCCGCGATCTATCGCGCGGGCCTCTCCGATCAGAAGGGCCTCACGCTGCTCGGCGAGCACGCGTGGTCCACGCCGATCTGGCACATCTTCCCGGTGTTCCACGCGAAGCGTGACGACTTCCGCGCGCGGCTCGAGGCGAAGGGCGTCCAGTCCGGTGTCCACTATCCGCGTCCGATCCACCTGCAGCCGGCGTACGCGTCGCTCGGCTACAAGAGCGGCTCGCTGCCGGAGTCCGAGAAGGCCGCGACCACGGAGATCTCACTGCCGATGTTCCCGGAGCTCTCCGACGAGTCCGCGCACAAGGTCGTGCAGGCAGTGCGCGACGTCTGCGCCGAGCTCGCGTGAGGCGCGACTCATGATTCGCGTCCCGATCGTACGGCCCGCCCTTGGCAAGGCGGAGCAAGACGCGGTCGCGCGGGTCATCGCGTCCGGGTGGATCACGCAGGGGCCGGAGGTCGCGGCGCTCGAGACGGAGACCGCGGCTGCCCTCGGCGCAGCGCATGCCGTGTGCGTGTCGAACGCGACGGTCGCGATCGAGCTCTGTCTTCGCGTCGCCGGCGTCAAGCGCGGTGATGACGTGGTCACCGTGAGCCACAGCTTCATCGCCACCGCAAACGCCGTCGTCGCTGCGGGCGCGCGTCCCGTGTTCGCCGACATCGACGCCGACACGTACGGTATGTCGCCAGCATCGCTGGAGTCGGCGATCACCGACCGCACGACGGCGATCCTGTGCGTGCACCAGATCGGCATCCCCTGCAATATCCAGGCGATCATGCGGATCGCGAAGAGCCGCGGGATCCCCGTGATCGAAGACGCGGCCTGCGCCATCGGCACCGCGATCAACGTCGACGGTGCGTGGCAACGCATCGGCAGACCGCATGGTCTCTTCGCGTGCTTCTCGTTTCATCCACGAAAGGTGGTCACCACCGGCGACGGCGGTCTCATCACCACGAACGACGAAACGATGGCGACGCGCTTCCGGCTCTTGCGACAGCACGCGATGTCGATCCCGGACACCGTGCGCCACAACAGCTCGCAGGTGGTGTTCGAGGACTACACCGAGCCCGCTTGGAACTACCGCATGACGGATCTGCAGGCGGCGGTCGGCCGTCCGCAGATCGCGAGGCTCGACGAGATCATCGCCGAGCGCCGCGCGATCGCGAAGCACTATGCCGACGCGCTCTCCGCGCAGACGCTCTTCCTGGTGCCGAAGGAGCGGCCCGACGCGCGCACGAACTGGCAGACCTACGCGCTCCGCATCCGTCCGAACGCGCCGGTCTCGCAGCGCGAGGTGCTCCAGTACCTCGTGGATCACGGCGTCGCATCGAAGCGTGGCATCAGCAACGCACATCAGGAGATCGCATACCGCGATCGCTCCACATGGGCATGCGGCCAGACTCCATGCGCTGGCTGCGCGAGCGGCGGACGGTGCGAGCGGCTGCTGGTGTCGGAAGATGCGCGGGACAGCACGATCATGATCCCGCTCTTCCACGGCATGACGGAAGCGGAACGCGACCACGTGGTCACCACCGTCAAGACACTGGCCGCGAAGTACGCATGAATTATCCGACAACGAAGCGAGGCCACGAACATGGGTGAGCTCACGGGCAAGACATTCGTCGTCACGGGCGGGTGTGGGTTCATCGGAAGCCACGTCACCGACCGTCTCGTCGCGCTTGGCGCGCGCGTGCGCGTCGTGGACGATCTCAGCGTCGGCGCTGAAGGCAACATCGACGACGCCAAAAAGAACGGCGACGTCGCGTTCCACAAGCTCGACATCCTGGACTATGCGGCGCTCGAGAAGCTGTTTGCGGGTGCGGACAACGTGCTGCACCTGGCCGTGCAGTGCGTGCGTCTGTCACTCAACGAGCCCATGCGCGTGCACGAGGTGAACGCGACCGGCACGCTGAATGTCCTGCGCGCCGCTCACGCGAATGGCGTACCGCGCTTCACGTACTGCTCCTCGTCGGAGGTCGACGGCACCGCCATCGACGAGACCGCGCCTATGTCGGAGAAGGATCCGCTCCTGCCCACCACCGTCTACGGCGCGTCCAAGGCGGTCGGTGAGCTCTACACGGATGCGTTCCGACAGACGTACGGCATGAAGACGTCCGTGGTGCGCCCGTTCAACTCCTATGGCCCGCGCTCGCACGCGAACGGCGCTTACGGCGAGGTGATCCCGCGCTTCGTCGCGCGCGTGCTCGGCGGAGCGCCACCAGTGATCTTCGGCGACGGCAAGCAGACGCGAGATTTCACCTACGTCGAGGACACCGCGCGCGGCATCGTGCAGGTCGCGACCAGCGACGCAGCGATCGGTGAGTCCATCAACATCGCGCGCGGCCGCGAGGTCTCCATCTCCGATGTGGCGATCGCGGTCGCGAAGGCGTGCGGACATCCGGAGATCGGCCCGCGGCACGAGGCCGGCCGGCCCGCCGATGTCCGTCGCCACATGGCAGACACGCGCAAGGCAGAGCGGCTGATCGGCTACCACGCGAAGATCGACCTCGAAGAGGGCGTGACTCGCTACCTTGCCTGGGTGCGCGAGCGCGGCATCGGAGTCTCCGCAGAGGAAGCCGGTCGCCGCAACTGGTAGGCCGTTGCGGCTCCTGTCACGACGCGTTGTCGGCGCCGGTCTTGGCTTTCAAATCTTTGACCTCGTCGATCACGAACGTGGGTCGGTGGCGCGCTGCGTCCAGCGTGCGCCACAAATACTCGGCAAGGACGCCGATCGAGATGTTCGTCACGCCGAAGCCAAGCAACAGGATGGACGCGAGCGCGGGCCAGCCGGGCGAAAGGTCCTTGAAGAGTATGGCGCGGATCATCACGTAGCCGGCGAAGCCGAAGCCACCGAGGGCGAGCGAGATCCCCATGAAGCTCACGAATCGCACCGGCGCATAGGAGAACGCGACGAACGAGTCGACCACGAGCTTGACCTTCTTTCCGAAGGTCCACTTGGACACACCGATCTTGCGGCGCGCCTTGTCGTACTCCACGAACGACTGGCGAAAACCCATGTTCATGATCTGGAGAAAGATGGACGAGTTCGCCTCGACGTTGCGATTGAGCTCGCCGCGGATCTTCTGGTTGAACATCACGACGTCGAAGCCGCGGTCCGGGAAATTCGCGATCGCGTAGCGACGCATGAGGCGGTTGTAGCCCGCCGAGAAGATGCGCGTGCCGAGCGACTCCGAGAGCGCCTTGCGCTGCGCCCACACGATGTCGTTGCCCTTGTCCACCTCTGCGAGCATCGCCGGCACGAGCTCCGGCGGATCCTGCAGGTCCGCGTAGAGGAATGTGACCAGCTCGCCAGTCGCGTGGAGGATCCCCGCCCGGAGCGCCGCGTGCGAACCGAAGTTCTTGGACAGCGTGACAAGTCGCGCCTCGTAGCCGCGGTGCGTGGCCTCCGCGAGGCGCCCCGAAGTTCCGTCGCCGGAGCCATCGTCGACGAAGACGATCTCGGTGTCGTGGGAGTCAGTCTTCGCGAAGAAGTCCCCGAGCGTGGAGACCAGCGCGGACACGCCATCGGCCTCGTTCCAGACGGGGATGATGATGGAGACCCGCCGCTTCACAGCGTTCGTCCTGGATTTCCCACGTGCTTTGCGTCAGCGGGCACATCCCGAAGAACGCTCGTTCCGAGGCCGATCAGCGCGCCATCACCGATCACGACGTTGTTGATGACGCTCGTGCCGCTGCCCACGTACGCGTTCTCACCCACGGTGACGTGGCCGGCCAGCGTGACATTGGAGCCGACCAGCGTGTAGTCCCCAATCCGTACGTCGTGATGGATCACGCTGTTCGGAAGGATGCACACATGATCACCGATGACCGCGTTGCTGGTCACGACGACTCCAGCCATCACGAGCACGTTTCGTCCGAGCCGCGCGAGGCCGGACACGCTCGCGGACGGATGAACCACCGTGGCGAAGCGTTCGTCCGGGAGCCCCAGACCACGGATGACTCCGGCGCGTTGCTTGAACGAGGTCGGGCTCCCGGGCACGGCGAGCACCTGCACGTCGGGAAAACGTGCGAACGCGCTGCGGTCGAAGACGTCGTGGCCCCACGGGCTCTTCCCCTGCTTTGTGACTTCATCGTCCACGAACCCAACGAGCTCGTGCGCGTCTCCCAGGCACGAGACCGCCTCGAGTGCGTTGCCGTTGAAGGGGAAGAGTAGGAGCCTCACGCTGCTGCTACTTCCTGCCCCAGAGCTCGTACTGGCCGTACTTCGCGACAAGCTGTGCGTGCTTCGAAAGCGCGACGTCGTCCACGTGGCCCATCGTCCAGGCGCGGACGAGCACATAGTCGAAGTCCGTCCAGAGATTTGGGTGCTCGTACCAGAGGTGCGGGTTGTTGATGATGGTGACGGGCGCGGGTATCGCCCCGACGTACCGGAGCGGGAGCAGGTTGTGCGGATAGATCTGCGTGTCGTAGACAGGCGTGTCGATCCCGCACACGGCGGCGAACGTCTCGTGCGACTGGTAAGACCCGCCGGTGCGGAACGCCGTGATCGGCATGCGCGCGTTCACGAATGCCATCTTGATGACGCGATCGTGCGGGACGAGGCGCTTGCAGCTCTCCGCGCCCGCTATGAGGCCGGCGTAGTCGACCTCGTTGAGCAGCTTCAGCTGGTCGCCGACGTAGCGGAGGCGCATGGCGCAGAACGCGAACATCAGGACGAGAGCGAAGGCCGCCGGGCTCCGGAGGCGAGGGCGCGCCGGAAACAGCATGAGAGGAAACATGAGCACGGCGTTGTCGAACTGCCGTGAGGCGGTGGGCTCGTACTCGAACCACATCGGGAAGGCGACGAACGAGAGCACCGTGAGGATGAAGGAGCGCTCGAAGATTCGCGGTCCCTTTGCGTCGTGGTGTCTCGCGCCATAGATGAGCGCGGCGAAGGAGACCACCCCCAACAGCGCCATGTACAGGTGCTCGTGCTCGCCCGACGTGGGGGCGAGGTAGTCGAGCATGTTGAAGATCTTCGCAGCCATCGTCGGCTCGGGCGGCATGGGCATGGTCAGGCCGGAGGGGGCCTTCGCGCTGCCATGCATGACGCTCCAGTACCAGCGCAGCACCAGGAACGATGCGGGCGTGATCACCGCAAGGGACCTCAGTCCGACCCAGAACGCACGGCGCAGGCCCGCCCGGGGGTTTGCGAGTCCCTCGAGCCCGCACTTCCAACCCATCATCATCAGCGTGTGGATGGCGAGCAGGATCGACAGCCAGCCGAAGACCGTCGCGTGCGCGAGAAACGTGAGGGCACACAGCACCGCGCAGGCGATCCCAGCGTTCCACGCCTGTCTCCCGCGCGAGCGATGGAGGACCTCCATCTCGGCCATCGCTGGAACGATGATGACGGAGGCAGTGAGGTATGGCCAGAAGCCAGCCCAGTACGAGCTCAACCCGTACACCATCGGAAATGCGAGGAGTGAGCCCCAGGGTGAGCGCCCCGTTCGGATCAACCCATAGGCACATGCGAACGGGTAGCCCAGGTAGTACATGATGGTGCAAGCGATCTGGAAGGCGCGCACCGGGTTCGTGAGCTTCTCGAACGGATACGAGATCGTATAGAGCAGCGTGTTCGAGTCGAGCGGGTTGATCGACCGATACAGCGTGCGGACCGGCTCGCTCGTGGACCGCGCGTTCATCGCGGCGTTCATCAGGTGGTAGTGGTGGTCCAACCCTGGCCCGAGCGGATACAGCGTGTGTATCCGGATCGTGATCGTGCCGAGCACGGCGAACGCAAACAGGAACGGCATCTGCTGGTCCGACAGCGCACGCATGAAGAACGCGTAGGCACTGTGCGCCACCGTCAAGACACCTGACGCGCGCTCACGAATCATTCGACCGCGCAGGCCCTTGGCGGTGCTCACGCGGCCTTCCTAGCACATGCGTTTCATGCGTGAAAGAACGCAAGAAAGCGCCACTTTCGTGGTCCCTTCAGCGCACGGTAGCTCACGTACCGAAGAGCCGGAAACGGCTGCGGCGCTTCCCCATCGTTCTTGCGCCTTCCACTGCGAGCAGCCCCAGGAGCCAGAAAGCGAACAGGTGGAAGGTCGAGTAGTTCGTCATGCCGCCCGCGGAATACAGCATGATCGGCACCGCGGAGAGCGGACCGGAGAAGGCGAGCAGCTTCAGGTGCGCCCATCGCCGCCCCCACACGAGCAGCAGCGCGAGCGGGATGATCAAGAGGCCGAGGATCTTGCCCTCGATGTAATACGAGTCCTCCGCAGTCGCGAAGCCGACCGGCGTGACCTCCGTGAGCGTGCGCCCCACGCGCTGCTTCAGGATATTCAAGTACCAGAGCGGGTCCTTCTTGATGTCGCCGAGGATCTTGTCGCGGACGACCTCGTGATAGTGGGGTGTCTCGAAGTAGTAGACCTCGTAGCGGTTCGTGGGCGGGTCCCAGAAGCGCGGCTGCACCCAGTGGTTCGGGTCGAGCTCGAGGCCGGGGTTGCGCTTCTTCAGCTCCGTATCGGCGGAGCGATACGCGGCGCGGTCCTCCCACTGGTAACCGTACTTCGTATCGAAGTCGCCGAGACCGCACCACACCGCGTGCCAGAACTCGTGGAAGTGCGCGACGGGACCTGCGTACACGGGGCCATGGACCGTCGCCATCGCGGCCTTCGACTGTTCGAGCTTCTTGTCGAAGAACGCAGTCGACGCCTGCGTGCCGATCCACAGCGCCGCGAGCGAGATGAACACGAGCCCCGCGCGCGTCCGCTTCGAGAGCCACGTCATGGTGATGTAGACGAGCCAGATGGAGAAGATGAGCGCGGACGGCTCCGAGCGGAAGTTGCGCACGAACGCGAGGAAGAAGCCGCCCGCCACCGCCGCGATCCACGGGTAGTAGCGGGAAAGCTTGCTCGGGGACGCGCTGCGCCGTCTCTCCATCAGCGGCAAGTGCAATGCGAGGAGGCCGATCATCGCGGTGATCGACCATGAGAAGACGTTCTCTTGCTTGAACACCACCCACAGCTGAAATGGGTTTGAGCCGAGGAGGACCACGAGGAAGAGGCCTGCAGCTGTCCTGCGTATCGACCAGAACGAGATCATCAACGCCATGAGCGAGAGCGTGAACGCGATCTCGTGCGCGGGCTTCACGCTCGCGTTCAGGCCGCGGTGATGCAGCCACGCGTCTACGAAGAACAGATACGTGCGCCCGCGATCGCCGCTGCGAAACGTGGTGCCCTGATCCTGCCGCAGCTTCGCAGGCTGCTCGCGCATCAGGCGCTTCGCCTCGTCGGCGGTGTCCCATACGATCGGCACGTCGGTCGCGATGGGGTACAGGTTCAGGTGATAGAGGAAGAAGAAGAAGTGCTTGTCCTCGTTCAGTCCCGTGGACGCAGTGACGCCGTGACCCGGCGCGACCTTCGACGCGTCCTCGGCAAACGTGCGCTGCCACTTCGCGATCCCGAAGAGCAGCACGAACAGCACGAGCAGTCGTAGAAGCACCGCAGGAGTCATGCGGGCCCGCGCCCACGCTGCAAAGCGCCCGATCATCTCAGTGTCTCTGCGAGACCCTTACACCCACACGTCAGAGTCGAGCGGTAGCTCGGTCTCGCTGGCCTTGCCGGGCTTCGCCTTCTCTGCGCCGCTCTTCCACGCGCGCTCCACGAGCATGACCGCCGCGAGCGCGTCCCGTCCGAGGCAGAGCTCACCGGAGTCACCCGTGGTGAGCAGCGTGTGGAACTGCTGTAGCTGCACCTTGAGCGGCTCTTCCTTCAGCACGCCGAACGCCACGTGGTCGGTGGTCTTGTAGAGCGCCTGGATGGTCTCGAAGCTCGTGTCCGTGCCGTACTGCGGCGCGCTCGACATGTTGCCGCCGAACAGCTCGCAGCTCTGGAGAATGTAGTCCACGAAGCACACGCCGCGCGTTCCGGTCACGCGGATGCTCCGGATCTTGGACGGCGTGATCCAGTTAACGTGCACCGTGGCGCTCATGTTGTTCGCCGCGTGGAGCAGGATCTCGGCGGTGTCGGGGATCTCCGGGTTCACCGTGGAGTGGCTCACCGCGGAGTCCATGCGCAAGGGGCCCATGAGGGAGCGGAGGACGTCCACGTCGTGCACGGCCAGGTCCAGCAGCACGTTGTTGCCGTTGAGCACCGTCTGCGGATAGCCGCCGACGCGCGTACAAGAGAAGTGGATCGGCGTGCCGAGCCAGCCAGCCTTGATGACCTCACGCAGCTTGCGGACCGCCGGGTTGAAGCGCTCGACATGGCCGACGGCCATCTTCAAGTTCTTCTTCACTGCCATCGCGATGAGGTCGCGCCCCTGCACGGAGGTGCTCGTGATGGGCTTCTCGACGAGCAGGTGCTTGCCCATCTCCATCAGCTTGATCGCCACCTCGTGGTGGCTGCCGGTGGGCGTGGCGATGACGGCGCACTCGAAGTCGACGCCACCCTGGGCTGTGAGCTCGTCGAGCGACTTCAACCGCTTCGCGGCGCCGATGTCCGTAGGCGGCGCGTCGCTGTCGACCACCGCGACGAGCTCGAAGCTCGTGTTCTCACGGATCACGCGCAGGTGGTTCTTGCCCATGCGCCCCATACCAACGAGGACGACTTTGACTTTCTTTGCAGTGCTCACGCGCCCACGTCTAGCACGAACGGAGGTCACGCAAAAGCCAACGAGCGCCTCAGAAACGGGCACCTACTGTTCAACACCCGCCTCCGCGGCGTGCCCGTGACGCAACTGGCCGATCCTTGTAAATCCTCCCATAGACGGTATATATACAAGGTTATGACGGACCTGGCTCGAGCGCGCGTCATGGCAGATGTCGAGCACGCGCTCGCCCGTTCGCCCGTGGTGCTTCTCCTTGGCGCACGCCAGGTGGGGAAGACCACGCTCGCTCGCGCCATCGCGTCCCGCGCTGCGAGCAGCACGTGGTTCGATCAGGAGGATCCAGAAGGCGCGCTACGCGCCGATGTCGCCAAGCAAGTCCTGATGCCACTCCGCGGCCTCGTGGTCGTGGACGAATGTCAGCGCGCGCCATTCCTGTTTCCACTGCTACGCGTCCTCGCCGATCGCAAGCCAACCGCCGCGCGCTTCCTCCTCCTCGGGAGCGCCTCCCCCGATCTCGTGAAGGGCGCGGGTGAGAGCCTGGCCGGACGCGTGGCCCACGTCGACATGAGCGGCTTCGACGTGTCGGAGGTGCCCGCGAACAAGCACGGCGCGCTCTGGCTCCGCGGCGGGTTCCCGCGCTCGTTCCTCTCACGGTCGGACTCAGACAGCTTCGCGTGGCGCGCGGACTTCGTGCGCACGTTTCTGGAGCGCGACATCCCGCAGCTCGGAATCCGCATTCCGGCCGACGCGCTCCGGCGCTTCTGGACGATGCTCGCGCACCGTCACGGCGCCACGTGGAACGGGGCAGAGCTCGCGCGCTCGATGGGCACGGGGGAGAACGCGGTCCGACGCTACGTCGATCTGTTGACCGAGGCCTTCGTCGTGCGCCAGCTGCCGCCGTACCTTCCAAACATCGGAAAGCGCCTGGTCAAATCACCGCGCATCTACCTGCGGGACAGCGGTCTGCTCCACTACTTCCTGGGCATCCGCACGCGGCTCGAGCTGATGAGCCACCCAGCACTCGGCGCGTCGTTCGAGGGGTTCGCGGTGGACCAGATCATCCGTCACTTCGATGCCACGCGCGACTCGTTCTTCTATCGCACGCAAGCCGGAGCGGAGCTCGACCTCTTGATCACGAAGGACGGAAGGCGTGTGGGCTTCGAGGTGAAGCACGGCGACACGCCGACGCTCACACGCTCGATGCACATCGCCATGGAAGACCTCGAGCTCTCCCACCTGTACGTCGTGCACCCAGGCGAACGCTCCCAGCCCATGGCCGACAACATCTCGTCGCTCGCCCTCCGCGACCTCTCAGCTCTGAAGACGTCGCCCCGCACGACGAAGCGAAGACCCTGAGTTCTCACCAGCTACGGGGTCATTTGCGTTGCCAGAGGTCCCACTCTCCGGAGTGGCCCACGCTGTGGAAGTACGGGTCCATCGCGAGGCGCGTCTCGGTCGTCGGGTGGAAGCGGAATGAGAGCACCAGATCGAAGTTCGTCTGCACGTCGGCCCGCTTCCACCATGATGCGTCGTTCACCATGATGGTGGCCGGCGATGGCGGCGCGTCCTTGTAGCGCACTTCCATCGCGCGAACGCGTGTATCATACACGGGTGCCTCGTAGCCCTTGCGCGCGGCCACGTACGCGTAGTTCTGCTCGAACGTGAACGCGAACCACTCCTTCGACGACTGCTCGCCGAACGTGACCTGCGTGATGCGCAGATGCCCGTCGGGTGCCTGCGCCACGATCTGGTCGAGCCCCTTCATGTCCTCTTCGTTCAATCCCCGCAGCGCGCCGAAGAGCAGCGCGAGACGCATGATCGTGAAGCGGCCGATCAGGTACACGCCCGCGAGCGACGCAAGCTTGTGCCGCGCAAACAGCGCCGGTGTGATGCACAGCGGAAGCAGCCACAGCGCGATGTCGATGTGCCTGGGCGCCACGAGCTGCTGGCCCGCGTTGCTCGCGCTGACCTCGCGCGGGAGCACGAAATACGAGAACGCCGTGAGCGCGAAGAACAGCTCCGGCAGCGGGCTCCTGTCGCGCGAGCCCAGCTTGCGCAGCGCCACACAGACGAGCGCGAGCCCGATGAGGTACACGGTCTGCAGCTGCTCGTCCGGGAGCTTGGTGACTTGGACGAGGAGGAGCATCGCGCGGAACTTCTCGTCCAGCGTGCCGTAGAGCCCAGCGCGCCAGTTGCTCGACTCCGACAGACCGCCGAGGCGCGTCTGCGTGTCGCGGTACCACGCGTAGAACGACACGAGCACGGGCGCGGACCCCACGCCGGCCACCGCGGTCTGCAGCGCGAAGATGCGCGGCGTCGCCTTGCGCGGCGCGACCGCGAGCCAGCCGAGCATGCGATGCACCAAGAACGCCACCCACGCGACCGCGAGCAGCACGCCCGTGAACGCGAACACCTGCGTGTGACTGGTCCAGAGCAGCCACACCGAAAGCGTGTACGCGAGCCCGTGCTTCCACGTGGGCTTCGGAGTACGGAAGATCAACGCGAACGTGAAGAGCGTGAGCAAGAAGAACGGCGCCGCAGCCGAGAACTTCAGAAA
>JANXLV010000164.1 GCA_025355005.1 Myxococcales bacterium
AGGAAGCCGGACTACACGCTGCTTCTCACGTGGAACTTCGCGGACGAGATCCTCGCTCAGCAGACGGCCTACCGTGACGCGGGCGGCAAGTTCATCGTGCCCATCCCGGAGGTCACCATCCGATGAGCAACACAACGAACCGCCCTGGCCCGTCCGCGAAGATCACGCTCCCCGATGGCGCACGCATCTTGAAGGGCGATCGCCCCATCGAGGGCGTGAAGGTCATCCCGCTCCGCCGCATCCCGGACGAGCGCGGCACCATCTTCCACATGCTGCGCAAGACCGACGCGCACTTCATGGACTTCGGGGAGATCTACTTCTCGTCCGTCGTGAAGGACGCCGTGAAGGGCTGGCACCGGCACCGTGACATGACGTTGCACTATGCATGCATGTCGGGACGCGTGAAGTGCGTGGTCTACGACGACAGGGCGGGCTCGCCCACGCGCCGTGGGCTGATGGAGATCTTCCTGGGGCCCGATAGCTATAACCTGCTCGTGGTCCCGCCGGAGACGTGGAACGGCTTCAAGGGTCTGGCGGGCGAGTCGATCGTGGCCAACGCATGCACGCACGCGCACGACCCGACGCGCAGCGACCGTCTGGATCCGTACACGAACGAGATCCCGTACGACTGGGCGCGGAAGGATCACTGAGGCATGCGCGTGCTAGTGACGGGAGCGGCTGGTTTCTTCGGCTCGCGCGCAGCGCTGCATTTTCCCACCGACGAGGTGCATCTCGTCGATCGGGGCGGACAGCCGTGGGCGCGCGTGGATGCGCTCAAGGTGCGTGGCACCCGGCACGAGGTGGACCTGACGGATCCGTCGCGCACGCGTGAGCTGGTGCTCGCCGTGCGGCCGGAGGTGGTCGTGCACCTTGCGTGGTACGCGGTGCCCGGGCAGTACCTGACGTCCACGCAGAACTTCGGTCACGTGCATGCGGCGACTACGCTCTTCATGGCGGCGAAGGAGGCGGGCTGTGCACGTTTCTGCGGCGCAGGCACGTGCTTCGAGTACGACACCAGCCGCGGCCTCTTGCGCGAGGACTCGCCCACGAAGCCCGCAAGCATCTATGCAGCTAGCAAGCTTGCGACGTACCTGATGCTGGAGCGCGCCGCCGCACAGCACGGCGTGAGCCTCGCGTGGATGCGGTTCTTCTTCCCGTACGGACCGCTCGAAGCGCCGGGCCGGCTCTTCTCGCACACCGTCACCGAGCTGCTTGCAGGGCGGCCGGCGAAGACCACGCCGGGCGCGCAGATCAGGGACTTCATGCACGTGGACGACATCGGTCGCGCAGTGGCCACGATCGCGCGCGCGGATGTCACGGGGATCATCAACGTTGCGACCGGCGCGCCGGTCACAGTGAAGGACGCGGTCCTGGAGATCGCGAAGGCGTGCGGACAGCCGGAGCTCGCAGAGATCGGCGCCATGCCATACCGCGAGGGCGATCCCATGGACGTGCGCGCGGACGTGAGCCGCCTCGTGTCGCTCGGCTTCGTTCCGGAGTTCGATCTGGCCAGTGGCGTGCGAGACACGGTGGCATTCGCCAGGAAAGCCAGCGAGAAGTCATGACTCAAGGAACAAGGGTGACGGCGTGCGTCCCAACCATCGGCCGGATGGAATACCTGCCGAAGACGCGAGCTTGCCTGGAGGCGCAGACGCTGAAGGATGGCGTAGAGATAGTCATCCTCTGCAATGGCAGCCCCCCAGAGGCGCGCGCGTATGTCGACGCGTGGTCTGCGACTGCGCCGAATATCCGGGTAGTCCGCTCGGACCCACGGGTGCCGATGTTCGAGAACTTCAACCTTGGCATTCGTGCGTCCGCCACCGAGTACGTGACCTTCTTCCACGACGATGACGAGTACACGCCGGACTACCTCGAGCGCAGCGTTTCGTTTCTGGATCGCCACCCGTCCACGACACTCGTCGGAAGCAACTACGACTTCATCGACGAGCGAGGCATCGTGACTGAGGAGCGTCGGTGGATCCCGGCCGACGCGCTGCTTTCTCGAACGGATTACGTGTCGCAAGTGGTCGAGCGCGCGAGGAACATCATTCCGATGCCCGGGCTCGTCTTCAGGCGCCGAGTTCTCGGGGACGGGTTCGACACCGGCCTGCCGATCCATTGGGGCGACTTCGTGCTCCTCATGCAATACGCCGAGGTAGGGGAAATCGGCGTGATCGCGGAGCCGCTCGTCCGCATCAGGCGTCACCAGGCGCAGGCAAGCCAGGGCGTTCCGTTGAGTCGCTCCATTCCCATCCGGACCCGCGTTCTCGACGAATATCTCTGCAGCTATGCAACGCGTTTCCCGGAGGATGTGCAGCTGGTGAAGGCTCTTCGGAGACGCGTGCAGCGCCTGCATCGCGTTCACCTCCTCTGGGGTTGGGCGAACGCGCCAACGAAGGCAGAGAGCCTCGCGTGTCTGGAGGCGCTGGGAGACGAGCCCGTCGATAGGGTTTCCGCGCGCGTGTTGGGCGTCGCCGGTGGCCTTGGCTTGCGCCCGCAGCGCGCCACCACGCGCGGCCTCAGCGTGGCGCGCAAGATCGCCGAACGACTTCGCATGTGAGGGCGGCCTCGTCGAATACGGGAATGGATAACAGGATGAACGCGACGAACCGAGATGAGCGAACAGTCGAAGGCTTTGGAGACGAGTGGTCGCGGTTCGACCAGTCAGCACTCTCGGAGGCCGAGCTCCTGGAAATCTGGGAGCACTACTTCGCGCCGTTTCCTTGGGACAAGCTGCCGCCAAACGCGAGAGGCATCGACATCGGGTGTGGTAGCGGACGCTGGGCTCGCTTCGTCGCGCCGCGCGTGGGTTCGCTGATCTGCCTCGACGCCAGCGACGATGCGCTCGCCGTCGCACGCAGGAACCTTGCCACCGCGTCGAACATCGAATTCGTCCACGCAAGTGTCGACTCCATCCCCGTCCCCGATGGCACGCTCGATTTCGGCTACAGCCTCGGGGTCCTCCACCACGTCCCTGACACGCAGGCCGGGATCACCGCGAGCGTCGCCAAGCTCAAGCCCGGTGCGCCGTTCCTCATCTACCTCTACTACGCGTTCGACAACCGGCCCGCCTGGTTCCGTCGCGTCTGGCGCGCGTCCGAGGTCATCCGAGGCGTGGTGTCGCATCTCCCGCTGCCAGCGCGCTTCGTGGCGAGCCAGGTCCTAGCCGGAGTGGTCTACTACCCGCTCGCACGGGGCGCACGTGTGGCGGAGAAGCTAGGCTTCGACGTCGAGCGGGTACCGCTTTCCGCGTATCGCGATCGCAAGTTCTACGTGATGAGGACAGACGCTCTCGACCGGTTCGGTACGTCGCTCGAACAGCGATTCACCCAGGATCAGATTCGCTCGATGATGGGGAACGCGGGCCTCGGAGGCATCTACTTCAGCGACGGCCTGCCGTACTGGACGGCGGTCGGATTCAAGAAGGCCCCATGAGACTTCTTTCGGGTATCGCGGGTGCCATCTCCAACTGCGGCGGCGTCAATCTTCGCGGTAGTCGCTTCGCGGGGCACCTGGGGGACGCTGGCTTGACGGAGGCCCAGTACCTGGCCATCTGCCACGCGCTCATCATGCCCAACGGCGTCCGTCGGACGACGTCAGCGTCCCGCAATACGGCCATCTTCCGTCGTCTGATCGAGGAGGGTGCAGTGGTCTTGCCCTCGCGGGCACATGCGCTCGACGTGGGTGCGTCGGGCGGCCTGGACGCCAGGTCCACGTGCGCCATGCTCGCAGAGCGCACCACGTTGGACGAGTACGTCCTCGGCGATCTCTACACACAGGTGCTCTACGACGTGGAGCAGGGCGCGGTCTTCGACGAGGACGGGCGTCTCCTGCAGGTGGAACGCGGCCTGTTCTTCGTTTCGCGCCATTTTTCGTACAACTACGGCTTCCAACGCTTCACCAACCTGCCGAAGCGCGTCTATCCGTGGCTGCTCGAGCAGCGCGTGGACTTCCGCGGACGCGAGCACGTGAAGGTGCTGCCGCTCGTGCACCCGGCGCTGGGCCTCGGCGCACCCGGGTCGCCGTTCCGGCTCCGGCGCATGGACGTCTTCGAGCCGTTCGAGGAGCGCTACGACCTCATCATGTGCATGCATCTCCTCGTCTCGCGCTACTTCGACGCAGCAACCATCGAGCGCGGCGTCACGAACCTTGCGCGCGGCCTCGCGCCTGGCGGCTCGCTCATCGTCGGCGCGGCGGAATACCACCGCGTCGTGAGCAAGGCCGCGGACGGCACTCTGGCGACGCGCGCGTTCGGCGATCCGCGCAAGGGCTGAGTCAGGGACCGCGACGGCGCCGGGTCACGAGCAGACCGATGGCGGCGAGCAAGAGCCCGCCGACACCCGTGAGCGGCGCCTCGCTCGTGGTGTTGCAGCCACCGTCACCGCCACCGCCGCCCGGGTCGCCAGACGCGCCGCCGTCGACGCCACCGCTCGAACCCCCGCCGCCGCCACCGCCGGCATCGCCACCGCTGCCGCCAGCGCCGGCCGGAGTCTTGCGCCACGCCACCCGCGTCTGTTCCGACCGTGGCATCGGCGCCGGCGTCACCCGGGGTTCCCGTCGGATCGAGCACCCAGATGTCGAGTCCGCCTGCTGCCTGTGTCCGCGGCGAGACGATCGTGTCGTGTGCCCCCATGGTGTCGTTGGCGTGCGCGCTTGTGGCGCCGGGCAGACCCACCGTGCTCGTGTCGATGGTGCTCACGGCGAGCCCCGTCGCCGAGTAGACCTTGCGGCTGGCGCCCGTCCCCGCCACTAAGTAGGTGGCACCGGCTGACTGGCCGAGTCCCTGAAGGCCGCTCATGTCGGCAGCGCTGATGTCGGTGACGCCTCCGTCCACGTCGGCCGACGCGTAGCGGGCGATGAGATTCACCCCCGGTTGCCGCTCGTGGAGTAGCCCAAAATTGGCTGACTGCACTGCCTCGACGCTACGTGGTCAGCAGGCGCTCGCAGAAGACGAACGTCTCTTCTCCGAGCCTGCGCTCCGAGAAGCCATGGTAACCAGCGGCTTCGAACGCCGCCCGGCTCTTCTGATTTTCCGGCTTCAGGCGAGCCAGGAGGAGTGCCGCCTCGCGCTCCAGCGCCGCGTCGGAGAGCGCCGTCAGCATCGGCGCCGCAAGGCCCTTGCCGCGCGCATGCGGCGCCACGGTGAGGGAGACCTCCCACACGCGTGACGCCGCGCCAAGGGAGACGTCGCGATCCATGCGCGCCGTGCCCACCGCAGCGCCCTCGTGCATCGCAACGAAGAGCACGCGATCCTTCGAATCGAGCGACCGCGCAAACCAGGCATCGTGATCTGCGCGGGGGACTGCGGCCGTGCTCGATGACGCCTTCCGCGTCTCCTCGTCGTTCCGCCAGGCGAAGAGCGCGTCGGAATCGGCGGCTGTGGCGAGCCTCAGCGTGACCTTCGGGCGCACCGCTTTGGGACCGACCATGTCCCACGTGAGCGGCTCTCCGGGCTCCAGGTCGCGCGCTGCGATGCACCCCAGGACGCGCGGCAGGTGCTCGGGTGCAAGGCCGTACGAAGGCCGCACGCTTCGAATGATGTCTGCCGTCAGGGGGGTGCCCTTCGCAGCGGGCCTCGCCACGAACAGCGACCGCCGGAACGCCGCGGAGGCCTTTTCATCTGCCGAGACGCCGAATCGTGGTGCTCCCATCGCGCGCTCGGTGTCCCGCACTGCCTTGATCAAGCCTTCGAGCTCGTCCGGCTCGAGCGAGAAGAAGGCATCCGGGCCGCCCACGGAGCGGTCGAGGATGAAGTGCTTCTCGATGAGCTTCGCACCCAGCGTCACACTGGCGATGGCCACGGTGTTGTCGCGCGTGTGGTCCGAAAGGCCCACGACGGTGCCAAAGGAGCGCAGCGCGGTGAAGCTCTGCAGGTTCATGGCGTCCGGCCTGGCTGGGTAGGAGGATACGCAGCGAAGCAGCGCGAGCTTGTCGTTGCCGACGCTACGACACGTGGCGACGGCCGCTTCGATCTCGCCAAGCGATGCCATGCCCGTGGACAGGATCACGGGCTTGTTCCGACGCGCGACGTTCGCAACCAGGGGCAGGTCGACGATCTCGAAGCTTGCGACCTTGTGCGCCGGAACGTTCAGCGCCTCCAGGAACTCCACGGCAGTGGGATCGAACGGCGTCGAGAACAGCGGCAGACCAAGGCTCTCCGCGCAGGCCTTGAGCTCCGCGTGCCACTCCCACGGCGTCATCGCCTCTGCGTACAGGTCGTGAAGCGTGCGGCCGTTCCACTCGTTCTTGGTCTTCACGACGAAGTGGGGCGCGTTGCTCTTCAACGTGAGCGTGTCGGGCGTATACGTCTGGAGCTTGATCGCATTCGCTCCGCACTTGGCTGCTCGCTCGATGCTCTTGAGGGCGATGTCACGCTGACCCGCGTGGTTCGCCGAGAGCTCCGCGATGATGAAGACGGGGTGGCCTTCACCCACGGGCACATTGCCGATCTGGAAGGAGGTCCCCATGGTCACGTTACCCTTCGATGTTCACAGCGGCCGCGATAGTACATCCATCACGCCGCCGACCACGCGTTGCACGTCGCCGTCCGCCATGGCTGGGAACATCGGCAAGCTGAGGCAACCCGCGTAATACGCCTGCGCGCCCGGGAGGGTTTCCTTGCCCATGCCATTGCGCTGGAAATCCGGCTGTGTGTGGACGGGAATGTAGTGGACCTGGGGGAAGATCTTCTGCGCGACCAGCGCCTCGAAGAGGGCGCGCCTTCGCGCGGTCACGGAGTCGAGCGACTCGCCGTCGCGCGCGACGATGCGGATCACGTAGAGGTGCCGCGCAGAGTCGCCGCCCGCGGGGACGGCGAGAGGGACGACCTTGTCTGCATGCGGACGAAACGCCTGGTCGTACAGAGTGGCGAGCGCGCGCCTTCGATCGACGAAGCGCGAGAGCTTGGCGAGCTGGCTCGAGCCAAGCGCGCACTGCATGTCCGTGATGCGGTAGTTGAACCCGAGCATGTGCTGCTCGTAGTAGAACGGCCCGTCGCTGTGGGTGAGTCGCGCCGGGTCCTTGGTGATGCCGTGCGTGCGGAGGTCGCAGAGCTCACGGTAGAGTGCGTCGTCGTTCGTGGTGATCGCCCCGCCTTCACCCGTGGTGACGTGTTTGACGGGATGGAAACTGAGAATCGCCATGTCAGCATGCGCGCACGAGGCAGCGCGATACTTCTTGCCGTCCACCGTGTAGGTCCCGCCGAGCGAGTGCGCTGCGTCTTCGATCACCTTCGCGCCGACCGCGCGTGCCTGTGCCTGCACCTCGGCAAGGTCCGCCACGGCGCCGGTCAGGTCCACGGGGATGACGACCTTGGGGCTGACGCCGTCCTTCTTGCACTCCGCGATGCGCTCGGCGAGGGATGCGGTGGAGATGAGGCCCGTGTCTGCGTTCACATCGGCGAAGCGAACATTCCCGCCTGCATAACGGATGGCGTTGGCGGAGGCCACGAACGTCACGGTGGCTGTGATGCCGGTGTCACCGGTGCGCACGCCGGCCGCGATGCACGCCAGGTGCAGCGCCGCCGTCCCGTTGGAGACGGCGACCGCGTACTTCGCTCCGGTTGCCTCGGCGAGGCCCTCCTCGAAGCGCTTCACCTCCGGACCTTGCGTCAGGAAGTCCGAGCGCAGTACGCGCACAACGGCCGCGATGTCGTCGTCGTCGATGCTCTGGCGCCCGTAGGGCAGGGGAGACGTGTCGGAGCTCACCACGCCCACCTGTTCTCCGCGAGCCACGTGCGGGTGCGGCGAAGACCTTCTTCCAGGTTCACGCGCGCCTCCCATCCGAGCAGGCGCTTGGCCTTGGAGGAGTCGCACAGGAGCCTCATGATCTCCGCCTGCGGGTGGTCATGGGTCACGTGCTCGACGGTGTTATTGCCGCTAACGCACATCTTCGCAAGATCGACGATCCGTACGTCCGACCCGGTGCCGGCGTTGATGATCTCGCCCTCTGCCTGCTCACTCTCGGCCGCGCGCATGATGAAGTCCGCGCAGTCCTCCACGTAGAGCAGATCACGCGTCTGCTCGCCGGTGCCCTTGATGAGCAATGGCTCTCCGGCCAGATCGCGCTTCAGGAAGATGGAGACGACGCCGCCCTCGGAGTTGCTTTTCTGGAACGGACCGAACGTGTTGAACGGCCGCACGACCGTGACGGGCATGCTGTAGCTCTTGGCATACGAGATGGCGAGCATGTCGGCGCCGATCTTCGCGGCGCCATAGGGCGATGCGGGCCGGTAGGGGTGCGTCTCTGCGATCGCGGCTCCGCCAGCGAGGTCATAGACCATGCACGTGGACATCACCGTGACGCGCGGGGAACGAACACGCAGCTTGGGGACGTCCTTTTCGTAGTCGAAGTGCCGCGCGTCGATGTCCAGCCCATTGGCGGCGAAGAACTGCCTGCGGCAGGCCTCCAGGATGCGGAAGGTGCCATCCGCGTCGTTGCGGAACGTGGGCTCGGGATCGTCGATGGACTTCTGGACGTGGATGGAGGCGCCCAGATGGAACACGCGGTCCCACGGGTCGGCGAAGATCTTGCCGACGCAAGCGGCGTCCTTGATGTCGCCTTCGACGAGCCCCAGGTAGCCGGGCCGTCCCTCGAGCTCGCGCAGGTTTTCGCGGCGACCGTTGGAGAGATCGTCAAGGGCAAGGACCTGGTGACCTGCGGCCACGAGCTTGGTCGTGAGCCAGCGGCCGATGAAGCCAGCACCACCGGTGACGAGGCAACGCATCAGAGCAGTCCTCCAGGCGTGAGGTAGGGGGCGAGGATTCCGTGCTCGCCGAGGTACGCGAAGATCTCCTCCTCGGTCATCTTCTTGTCCTTGGCGCTGTGCCACTCTCCCGAGATGAGCGGATGGCTCCGATACTCGTCGTTCAGCGACGCGGACATGACGTTGTCATCCGTGGGAAGGACCACGAGCAGGCGACCGATGTCGCGGGTCCGCGGGATCTCGTCCTCGGCCACGAGCTCCTCGTAGAGCTTCTCGCCGGGGCGGGCGCCGGTGTGCTTCACATCGAACTTGGTCTTGCCCAGACCGCGCGCGATCGCTGTGGCCAGGTCCTTCACGTTGATGGCGCGCATCTTGGTGACGAAGACCTCACCGCCCAGGGCCCGGGCGCCAGCGTCGATGACCAGGTCGGCTGCTTCCGCGATCGTCATGATGTAGCGGGTCATCTGCGGGTCGGTCATGGTGATCGGCTCACCGCGCAGCAGCTGTCCCGCGAAGATAGGAACCACGGAGCCGCGCGAGCCGATGACGTTGCCGAACCGGACAGCGGCAAACCTCGTGGTCCTGTTCCCACGGATCTCATTCGCCGCGATGACGAGGCGCTCGCCCATCATCTTGGACGCGCCCATCACGTTGGTGGGGTTCACCGACTTGTCACTGGAGGTGAAGACCACGCGGTCGACATTGGCGTCGAGCGCCGCGCGGATCACGTTGTTGACGCCCTGCAAGTTGGTCTGCACCACCTCGAACGGGTTGTACTCGCCAAGGCCCACATGCTTGAGCGCAGCGGTGTGGAACACCACGTCCACGCCGGACATCGCGAAGCGGAGCCGGTCCAGGTCGCGAATGTCACCGAGCTGCGGTGCGACCTGACCCTTGCCGTGCAGGCGTTGGTTCAGGAAGAACAGCTCCGTCTCCGCGTGGTCGAAGCAACGCACGGAGCGAGCGAGTGGGGTGATCTTCTCCGCGAGCGCCGAGCCGATCGTGCCCGCTGCGCCCGTGATGAGGACGACTTTGTCCTTTACGTACTTGGCGTCAACCATGGTCCTACGATTCGTTAGGAGATCCGACTCGGCGAGACATTCAACCGAGAGCGAGGTGGTCTACCACAAACGCCACAAACCACCGCCCTTGGCAGGAGAAAGGCCTGTTTTTCCGCGTTCGGACTCCTGTCACGGAGTCCAGCGAAGGAAGCGATCGAGGAGCGCAAGGCCGTCCCGCTGGCTCTTCTCCGGGTGGAACTGGGTGGCGAAGACGTTGTCGCGCTGGACGGCGGCACAGAACACCTCGCCGTGCTCGCACTCGGCCACCGTGTGCCGCGGGTCGTCGGGATGGAGGGCGTAGCTGTGCACGAAGTAGAACATCGCCTCGTCGCCCATACCATCGAAGAGGGGCGTCCTGGTCGTGACCCGGAGGCTGTTCCATCCCATGTGCGGGATGCGCAGGTGTGGCGCTACTTGCACGTCCAGTCGCTTCACACGACCGGGGATCCAGCCGAGGCCGTCGAACGTTCCGAGTTCTTCGGACGCCGACCCGAGCACCTGCATGCCGAGGCAGATGCCCATCATCGGCTTGCCGCCTTCACGCACTTCCCGGGTCAGGACCTCCGTGAGGCCGGTCTTGTCGAGCTGGTGCTTGTACTCTCCGAATGCTCCGACACCGGGGAGAACGATGCGATCGGCGCCAGCGAGCTCCTTCGGATCCGACGTGACGATCGGCGTGGCGCCGACCAATGAAAAGGAATGGGCCACCGAGCGGATGTTTCCCACACCCAGATCCACGATGACGATACGTTTTGTTCTGTCCGGCATAGGTCAGTCCCAGATGTTGTCCTTCACCCACTGGCCATCCTGGCGCGCCCACACGCGCGGATCGCGGTAGGTGTCGGCGATGGCGTCGAAGGTGGCCTCGTCCATGTTCGCGTAGGAGAGCCAGCGTTCGCGGATATCCTTTGGCTTGATGTGATCCATCTTGCGGACGCGGGCGATGCCCTCGTCGCGAGAGATGATTCCCGCGCGGATGTCCTTGCACGCGTGGTCGGTGCAGCGGCCGTAGCCGAACTTCACGTACTTCAGGTAGTCGTGCGCGCCGTTCTCGTGCATGTCGTCCAGGTTGGACATCTGGCGGTACGTACGCTCGAACGGCTCTGGATGGTTCTCGAACTTGTAGAGCTCCACCATCTTCTTGCCGTGCTCGTTCGCCTCCCAGAACACGTAATTTCCAAGGTGGATGCCGCGCAGGCCGAGATCGAGAATCTGCTGATCGCTGGGATACTTGTACGGCATGAGATGCTGCGCCTCGATCCCCTCGAGGCCGAGCATGTAGTTCCAGTCGTAGCCCCGCCCGAAGTGCTCGGTGCGGTCGCGGTAGTTCACCTCGGGGAAGTCATCGAGCGAGAACTGACCGCACAGGTCCATGTACCCGTGCTCTCCGTACATCACGATCGGGATCTGATGCTTCACGGCCAGCTGCATGGGCGTGGTCATGATTCCCATGTGCGCGTGCCAGTTCATGTCGCCCATGATGATGAAGCCCAGGCGATTGAGCTTCTGGAGCATCGGGATGCTCGGTGACACCATCACGTGGTCCACGTCGAACACCTCGCGCATGCGAAGCATGTTCTTCCAGCCGCTCTCCAGCCAGTTGTTTCCGTTGTAGGTTACGAGCAGGGGGTTGAAGCCGAACTCGCGCTTCACGATGTGCGTCTGGAAGTAGCTGTCCTTGCCGCCGCTCACCGCGATGATGCAGTCGTAGCGGCTGCCGTCCTTCGATGCGTTCGCCTTGAGGATGTCGTAGAGGCGCTGCGTGCGGCGCTCCCAGACGTCCTTCGTGATGTTCTTCTTCGCCTCGGCGATGCGGCAACCGGTGCAGACGCCCTTGTCGTCGAACTCCATGGGCGCAGCGCTGATAGACGGATAGACGCACCTGGTACACCAGCGCGTCTTGCCGGTGTGTGGGCGGTCCTTTGGTAGCGGCGTCTTGCTTGCTTCGAGGCGTTTCCGGATCCGGGCGTCGCGCTCCGTCAGGTCGTAGCGGGGCTCGCGCGAAACGTAGGGGTTCTCCAGCACCACGCCGCGCACGTCGACCCCGGCCTCCTTCGCGGTGTTCTTCGCGATGGGATAGGAGAGCTCGAAGAAGTGGAAGATGTTCGCAGCGGCCGCTGCGTCGGCGCTGCCCTCGTTCACGGCGGTGGCGAAGTGGCTGTACTGGCCCACGCCACCCATCGCGATGACGGGGATCTTCACCGCCGAGGCGACCATCTTCACCAGCTCGATGTCGTAGCCCTGGCCGGAGCCATCGCGATCGATCGAGTTGAGGAGGATCTCGCCGGCGCCGAGCTTCTCGACCTCCTTGGCCCACTCGACGACGGACAGGCCCGTGGGCACCTGACCATCCGAGCGATACACCTCGTACTGGCCGTTGCCCTTCTCCTTGGCGTCGATGCTGACGACGATGCACTGGGAGCCGAAGGTCTTCGCGCTGTCGGTGATCAGCTGGGGCGTGAGGATCGCCTGCGTGTTGATCACGCACTTGTCGGCGCCGCCCCGCAGGCGCACGCGCATGTCGTCGACGCTGTGGATGCGTCCGCCGACGGCGAGCGGAATGGCGCACACGCTGGACACTGCCTGCAGCACGCTGAGGACCGAGTTGTCCGAGTACTGCGCCTGGAGGTCGTCGCGGCGCAGGTCGTGGACGTGGCCTTTGCTGATATCCAGGAGGACGAGCTCGTCGACGTTCCAGTCGGAGAAGCGACGGATCGTGCTCAGCGGGTTGCCGATGACCTGGTGCACGGAGAAGGTCTGGCTCCGCACGATGAGCCCGTTCTTCAGCAGGATGCAGGGGATGATGCGGGTCTGTGCGGCGCTCCGTACGGCCATGATGGGTATCTTCGCTCTAGCTTAGGTCCGGGCCTTTTTGTAGCGATGCGCGTGCGCGTGCGCGCTTTTGGCAGTCCTTCCCATTTGGGAGCGTTCGCGGTAGCGGTTTTCGAATGAACGCCGCAGCGGCGGCACCAGAGGCGCGCTCATGTCGAATCCCAACGTCGTCGTAGTGGTCCAGGCCCGTATGGGCGCCTCGCGCCTGCCTGGCAAGGTGCTGCTCGACCTAGGGGGTGAGCCCGCGCTGTATCGCACGCTCGATCGCGCGGCGCGCATCCCGGGCGTGGGGAAGGTCGTCGTCGCGACATCGACGGAGCCTGTGGATATCGTGGTGGCGCGCGCGGCAGAGCGGCGCGGCTACGCGGTCGTGCGTGGCTCTGAGACGGACGTGCTCGATCGCTACCTCCTGGCAGTGCGCGCGCACGACGCCGACGTGGTGATCCGCATCACGGCGGATTGCCCGCTGCTCGATCCGGAGGTGTCCGGGCTCGTGCTCTCGGGGTTCCTGGGTGCGAAGCTCGACTACGCGTCGAACGTGATGAGCCGCGCGCTGCCGCGTGGGCTCGACACGGAGGTCTTCTCGCGCGAAGCCCTCGAACGAGCCGCGAGGTCGACGGACCCGCGCGCGCGGGAGCACGTGACGTGGGGGATCTACTCGTCGCCGTCGGACTTCCGTTGCGCAGAGTTCCTGCCTGCGTGGGCGAAGCCGGAGCACGCGAAGCATAGGTGGACGCTCGACACGCTCGCGGACTACCACTTCCTCGCGGAGGTCTACTTCCGGCTGGGTGAGAAGACCGCTAGGGCAAGCGCAGGTGACGTGCTCGCGCTCCTCGACGGCGCGCCAGAGGTCGTCGCGATCAACGCGGAGATCGAGCAGAAGAAGATCTGATCGAAGGGCGTCGCCCTGTGCGCTGAATCTGCCCGCGTTCACCACGTTCAGCCGCGGTGCTACCCTTGGATGAAGAGGGGGCCTCGTTGAACCGATTCGTCCGTCCGCCGGTGGTTGTGGCTAGCGGCCTTCTGCTGCTCCTTGCCTGCTCTTCGTCTCACGACGCAGGCGGGGAGCCCCCGTTGGCGCGTCAGCCGACGGTGGGTCTGGGGGCGCAGCCGAGGATGCCGGCGTGGCGACGGACGCCAAGGCCGGCGCGATTGGCGAGAGCGACGCGAGCACGCAGTCCGATGGAAGCACCGCAATGCTGGCGGATGCAACCGTTGGCGTGACGTGCACCACGGTGCGCCGCAACGACATGACGTGCACCAACTCCGCCACCGTCGAGACCAGCGTGCACTTCTGGATCGTGCCGTACCTCGGCGATCCCGAGGGGGGCCTCTCCACCGATTCCCCCGGTATCATGTTCTTGTACATTGCCACGGCTGGCGACCCCATCTTCCATGCCGATGCGACCCATGCCATCTACACCGGCTACGACACCACGCAGGAACGGATCACCCGGACCGGCAACGCCGTCGCAGTGAAGGAGTCCGCGCGCCGTGGAGGAGTTCCGCTACCCAAGTGCAACATCGATCTGCTCGTGGACGTGCACTGCACAGGGACGACGACGCTGGGCCATTGAGCTATGCCACCGACCGGTCCCAGGTAGCAGACGCCAGCGCCCGGTGTTCTTCACCGGCGTCGCGCGGTCACGTTCAGGTACAACGATCAGCTTCAGTGCCCAGCGATCGACGCCCTCGCCGTGAGGGGAAACATCGTCACTTACCCGCAGCTCCGTCCCTGACGGCGCCTGCTGTCGGTCAGCGCGTCGCCTGCAGCAGCTTCGCTCGCACGTCCTCGTGGTGGCCGCCGCCGTTCGTCTTCGCTGGCGCGAATTTCGTGACAGGTGACGCGCGGGTCCACGATGGATCGAACTGGCTTGGACGCCCGGAGCCGTTGCGGAACACCATCGCGCGCGCTCGCGCCTCGAAGGCGGTCGCGGGCCTTCCCGCTTTCAGATCCTCGTGGACCGCCAGCAGCATCGGCCACAGCTCCTCTGCGTGGAAGAACATCCGCTCCTTTGCCATGAAGGCGAACGGATGCCGATCTGCCTGGATCGGAAGCGCGTGGATGAAGACGGGCACGCCGGAGAACATGGACTCGAGTGTGGTCGTCGACACGGTCGCGACGATGTAATCGGCCCACCCGATGTCCCTCTCGAGCGTCGCGCCCTTCGAGAGAGTCACGTTAGCATGTCGGGCCAGCGTCCGCTGCACCTCGGCGGGTGAGTCCGCAGGGTGCGCGCGCCACCGAAGCTGGAATCCCTTGGGCGCGAGGGTCGCGATGCGAAGGAGCTCGTCCTGGAACGGTCGCAGGATCAGACGCGGCTCGTCCCGATGCACGTAGTTCGAGAGGATGAGGACCTTCAAGCCCGCTGCGGGTGTTCGCTGCTCGATCTTGAGGGGCATCCCCGCTTCCAGCGCGGGCTTGCCGACCGCACGGAACATGTCGGCGTCCTGCTCGATCCAGCAGACGTGTACGGTGGCGGGCGATTCCACCGGCCCCGGGATGTGCTCGATGCCGCCGCCATGGAAGAAGTCGAATGTCGTGGCGCCGGCCCGCTCCAGCAGCACACAAGGCGGCGCAGCGTTCGCCGAGTTGCTGCCGACGGTCACAATCTTGTCGCCATGGACATCCAGTCGCCGAAGCGCACGCCGCGTGGCCCATGCAGCATCGTATGCGCGCAAGACATCCATCGTGCAGAACCGGGCGACACCTTCCAGGCTGCCCAGCAGATCATGTTCTGTGCCGGCGGGCTCGCGGACGGACGGTCCGAGCATGGCGGCGCGCACCGTGGCCATCGCCACACTGCGCGTGGCGCCGAGCGTGCATTCGATCAGCTGAGGCCACGTCTCCGGGCCCACGAGCTGGTCCACCTCGAGGTCCTCCACATGCGACAGCAGCGGGCCGAGCCCCTGCCAGCTCTCGAGCTTCAGCGATGAGAGGTCCGTCTCCGAGCGCAGCCCGTCCTTCATGGTG
>JANXLV010000182.1 GCA_025355005.1 Myxococcales bacterium
AGTGCGCCATGGGCTGCGTGCTCGGACCGCGCTGCGGCGACGGCGTGCTCGACACCGTGAACGGTGAGCAGTGCGACGACGGCAACCTGATCAGCAACGATGGCTGCTCGTCGTCCTGCAAGAAGGACCTCGTCAAGTAGCGTGCTTGCGTGAACGGCCGTGGCTCCCCGCGTGATCACTCGCCGATGCAGAAGATGGAGAGACCCGGGCACCACGGGTCCGTCACTTCGACCTTCGGCTCCTGCGTGGGGCTCGTGAGGGTCGCGCCATCTGCGCAGAGGTCGGCGGTCCGCGCCTCCACGGAGAATGCAGTGGTCAGCGTCTTGCGAAAGTCGCGGCGCGTGAGCTCGTTGTCCCAGCGCGAGTCCACGCCGTCCCACTGCTTCCAGCGCTTGATGAAGGTGCAGGCCTGCTTGCGTGACGGATTGCTCTCCGTGATCGCCGTGGCCGCGGAGAGGTCCGCAGGGTTCATGTTCGCAGCGACGAGCGCATCGTGGAACGCGGTCATCACCGCGGCGGATTCCTCGCGCGCGCACTGGAGCGCCTCGGGCTTCGTGTCGGGGTTCATGTCGGGCGCCACGCAGACGTCTTGATCGTCGAGCCACGCGTGCTGCTCGTTGCTCATGCCGCTGTGAGCGCAGTTGTCCTGGATGGTATGCATCGCGCGGCCCAGCGCGTGTGCGAGGTCGTTCGCGGTGGAGGGCGAGGCGGAGTCGTGGTCGCTTCCGAGGATGGTGCGGACGTCTGCGCCCAGATCGTGAAGTCGCTTCTGCGTCGCCGCGGCGGCATCGCATGTGGACTGGCCGAACTCGGTCTGCGAGTGCGCGGAGAGATCTGTCCACTCGTTGTGGTCGACGTTGAAGGCTTCTTGCTGGAGACGCGTGCAGAACGCCTCGGGCAGCTTCGCGTCGTGACAGGAGGCGCCAGTGATCTTGCTGTGGTCCTTCGTCTCGAGCGCGCTCGCGGTCGTCTCGGCGGTGTTGCCGTCATCGCTGGGAGCAGCCGCGCAACCAACACCCGCGGCGGTCGCGCCAACGACGAGAGCAAGGAGAGCGAGGAGTGAAAGGTTTGAAGTCATACATGTAAGGTAAGCACCTTCCGTACCGCACATTCAAGGTGCGCAACCATCCGTAATGATTAGAGGCGTTCATTCGATGTCACTGGAATGATCCGTTTCTGGTGGATCGCAGCAAGTCCATCAGTCTGCGATCGCAAGAGGGTACGCTCATCGCGCAAAGCGAGTTCCTGAAGCGCTGACGACAATGACAATCCGAGAAGGAGAGAACGACATGAGCGACAAGACCTACAAGGGAACGTGTTTCTGTGGCGCGGTGGAGCTCTCGGTCACGGGCGAGCCCGCGGCCATGGGCTACTGTCATTGCACTTCGTGCCGCACGTGGTCCGGCGGACCTGTGAATGCGTTCTCACTCTGGAAGCCCGAGTCCGTGAAGGTGACGAAGGGCGAGAGCAACCTCGGCACCTATAACAAGACGCCCGTCAGCTTCCGCAAGTGGTGCAAGACGTGCGGCGGCCACGTGCTGACCGATCACCCCACGTTCGGTCTGGTGGACGTCTACGCATCGACGATCCCGGAGTTTCCGCACAAGGCAGCTCTCCACGTGCACTACGGCGAGTCCACGCTCTCCATCAAGGACGGACTCCCGAAGCAGAAGGACATGCCGAAGGAGATGGGCGGCACCGGAACGCTCATTCCAGAATAACGGCGGAGGATGGGTGCTCTCGAAGATCTCCTGGCGCTGGTGCCGCCGCCTGCTTCCGCCACCTCGGCGAGCGGTGATTTTGCGGCGATCGAGGCGGACCTCGGGACCGCACTTCCGGCCGACTACAAGGCGCTGATCCAGCGCTACGGGTACGGGACGTTCTGCGACTTCTTGCACCTGTGGTCTCCCTTCTTTGCGGCGTGCACGATGATGTCGCAGGCGCGCGAAGCTCTGGACGCAGATTCCCAGCTTGCGCGCGTGGCTCCGAACGCTGTCCCGTTTGCGCCGTTTCCCACACCGGATGGCGCGTTGCCGTGGGCACGCACGGACAATGGCGATGTCGTGTACTGGCTCACGTGGGGCAAGCCCGATGAATGGCCCGTCGCGTTCTGGAATCCGCGCGCGGGGCAGAAGTACGATCTGGTGGAGGGCGGCGCAGCGGCGTTCCTGCTGGCGTGGATCTCGGGAGCCGAGAAGCTGCGCTGTCCGAAGCCGACGTTCACGTCGTTCGATGCATGGCGCGAACGCGCGCACGTCACGCTGAAGCTGTCCGCGCCGCAGAGCTCCTTCGAAGCACGCCTCTCCGCGCTGCTCGCCGCATTCCCGGATGCCGAACGACGCGGTGAATACGGCGAGGAAGAGGACGAGAAGCGACAGGTGCACTTCGTCGCGCACACGGGCAGCTGCCGTGTGACGTACGACACCGTCTACGGCCACAACGTGCGCCTGGCTGCGCCCGCGGAAGAGCTGGATGCCGCGCGCGCCCGCATCGAGCGCGCATTCGCCGCCGTCGGCTGCACCATTCTTCCATGAGCGCGCTGGAGCCCTCGAAGGCGTCGACGGGTACTCGCGCGACGGTCTTGCCGATGAGATCGAGCGGAAGATCGTCGAGCCGCTTGAAGTGCACGCAACCCTTGCCCATGTCGAGCTTCTTGCCGGTCTTCTCGTACTCCGCCGTGAACCAGTCATGGAGCTTCGCGTCCCGGTAGATGCATGTCATGTAGAGGGCGTAGTAAGCCTTCTGCGCCGCAAGGTTGATGAACCCGAGTGGCAACTTGTGATTCGCGTGATAGCCGGGCGGATAAACGGACTTCGGTACATACCAACCGATCATCCCGTACTGGAGGCCTTCCTCGTAGCCCCTGGGCAGGTGCCGGTTCAGACCTTGCGCACACCGCTCACGACGGCGCGCCGCTCCTCCGGCAGGGACGCGAGATACTCCGCGATGCTCGATGCGCCCTTCTCTTTCATGGTCTGGCAGTGGACGTCCAATGGCCGGGGTGATCAAGGCACGTGGGGCGAATGTCAACGCGTCACGTTCGGCGCTTGACGCTAGCGGGACCGCCCCTCCTTTCCGCAGGGGCGGCCACGCCACCGGCATTCGTGAGGTGATATCTTCGCCCTCGATGATTCGACTCGAATGCAAGGATGGGGCGCACTACAAATTCTGGGAAGCTGAGGTCAAGGGCTCGGCCCTTCACGTTCACTTCGGTCGGATCGGCACCGCGGGACAGTCCCGCGTGAAGAAGCTAGCCAGCCCCGCAAAAGCGCAGGTGGAGCTCGACAAGACGATGCGCGACAAGCTGGCGCACGGCTACGTCTCCGCGACGAAAGACCCGAAGAAAAAAGACGTTTCAGCGTCTGCGCCGTTGATCGCGCTAGCCGCGCTGCTCGCGCCGGCTCATGCGAAGACAAGGGCGCAGGTCTCGCTCGCGCTGTCCGATCCAGACGGCTACAAGAAGAAGTTCAGTGACGATCTCGAGGACCGAAACGCAGAAGACGATCCGGTCGATCCGTTCCTGGCCCTCGTGAGCGCGCTCACCAGCGAGGACGTGGGGCTCGCCGCCGGCCTCGACTGGAAGGACTCCGCGGAGGAGATCCAGGCGGCGCTCGTGCGTGTGCTCGGCGCGCACAAGAAGCTCCGGAAGGACGCCGCGTATGACGCGACCAAGCTGTTCGCGTTCTATGACGAGGACGCGCATCTGGAGACCAAGACCGACGCGTTCATCGCGTTGTGCGGAAGAGCGTTCTCCGCGCACGGCCTCGCCCTCGTGGAGCTCGACATCGCGAGTGACAGCTTCGAGCTCAGCGTGCTGCCGCTGGGTGACGTTGCGGACGCGAAGAGCCTCGCGAAGAAGGC